>JAVHQY010000148.1:3451-10824 GCA_036171375.1 Rhodoferax sp.
TTGGGCCGGTTTTACAAGCTGCTCACGCTCGGATCCTACGATGTCTCTGAAAAAACCTTGAGCTGGGACAAAAAATGGATATTCGCCCTGGCTTGCATCGGCATCCCGGGCGCGCATGGTCTGCATGGCTACGTCGGTTTCATGTACGGCTCGGTCAAAGCGCGTGAATGGTGGTCGTCGGACTTGATGCCGGTGATCTTCTTGTTCTCGGCGATCATTTCCGGCGTTTCGCTGCTCGCCGTACTTTATGTGGTGACCTGCAAATGGCGCAAGGTGGAGATTGAATTGCCGTGCCTGAAGATTTTGGCTTACACCATCTGGTCTTTCATCATGGTGGCCTTCGTGCTTGAGTCACTCGAATTTGGCAGCATGGTTTATAAAGGTCGCGAAGGCATCGACATGATCATGCAGTACGTCACCGGACCCCTTTTGTGGCCTTACTTCATATTGCAGTTTGCTATTGGTGCTGTCACGCCGCTGCTGTGGTTGTCGTACATGATCTGGCGCGGCACCACCGGCCGGGCGCTGATCATCGGTGTCACTGTGAGCGCCTGCCTGGTGCTGTTCTCGGTGTTCATGATGCGCTGGAACGTCGTCATCGGCGGCCAGGAAATCTCAAAAACCGGTAAAGGCCTGCTCAGCTACCACCTGCCATTCTGGGGTAAAGAAGGTGCCTTGGTGGGTATCCTGATCGTACTGGCTCCGTTTGGACTGCTGGCTCTCATCAACCAGTTTTTCCCGATCTGGTCGAATAAAACAACCCATTCCAACCACGTTTAAAACCCGAGTCGCAGCGCTTTAAAAAGCCTGCCAACCCACAGCTTTGCAACGGGCTGTGGGTTTTTTTTGCGCTTTCCTACCCAGTTTGTGTCATCGCAAAATTCTTCTGTATAAGTTTTTAATAACCCGCCACTTGTCCACCGTCGCCACCACCCCTGTCGACTTGTTCATTTTCATGCGCCACCCAATGGACCCGGCAACACAGGGTTTTACAACTTGCAAGCTCGTGATTCATCAAAGGTTTTTAACCTTGTCCCCACGCAAGAGCAAGGCTTACTACTACTACTATCTTTAAAAATAGAAATAAGCGCATAAGAAGCGTTGTCGCGTAATCCGTATGGACGAATGCGACCAGACTACCAGTTGGCTTCACGTTCGGGGGAGGAGCCAATTTTGTGAATCGACAAGTCAGCGCCGTCAAATTCTTCTTCCTGACTCAAACGCAGACCCATGCTGACTTTGAGCAGGCCATAAACCACAGTGCCGCCCACCAATGCCCAAGCCACACCGATGGCAGTGCCAATGAGCTGCGCCGTAAAGTTGACACCACCCAAGCCGCCCAAGCTCTTGCTGCCAAAAATTCCGGCCGCGATACCACCCCAGGTGCCGCACAAGCCATGCAGCGGCCAGACCCCCAGCACATCGTCGATCTTCCACTTATTCTGGGTGCGTGGAAACATCAAAACAAAAACGCTACCCGCTACCACACCAACCACCAAAGCCCCCAGCGGGTGCATCAGGTCAGAGCCCGCGCACACGGCGACCAGACCAGCCAGTGGCCCGTTGTGAACGAATCCGGGATCGTTTTTACCAAGCACCAGGGCCGCCAGCGTTCCTCCGACCATCGCCATCAAAGAATTAACAGCAACCAAGCCAGAAATCTTGTCAAGGGTTTGCGCGCTCATGACATTAAAACCAAACCAGCCCACACTCAGCACCCAGGCACCCAGTGCCAGAAACGGAATGCTCGATGGTGGGTGGGCGGAGATGCCGCCATCCTTGCGGTAGCGGTTGCGCCGGGCACCGAGCAGCAGCACCGCTACCAAGGCAATCCAGCCACCCAGCGCGTGCACCACCACACTGCCGGCAAAATCGTGGAACTCAGAGCCAGTGAGCGACTTGATCCAGCCCTGCACGCCGTAATGCTGGTTCCAGGCAATGCCTTCAAACAGCGGATAGACCACGCCCACAATCACCGCGGTGGCGATGAGCTGTGGCCAGAACTTGGCGCGCTCGGCAATACCGCCCGAGATGATGGCGGGGATCGCTGCAGCAAAAGTCAACAGGAAGAAAAATCGCACCAGTTCGTAGCCGTTTTTGGCTGCCAGTTGTTCAGCACCGATAAAAAAATTGGTGCCATAAGCCACCGCGTAGCCCAGCATGAAGTAGGCAACGGTTGAAACTGAAAAATCCACCAAAATTTTGACCAGTGCGTTGACCTGGTTTTTGCGCCGCACCGTTCCCAACTCCAGGAATGCAAAACCAGCGTGCATTGCCAGCACCATCACAGCGCCAAGAAGAATAAAAAGCGTATCGGCGCTCTGCTTTAGTGCATCCATAAAAAATATTTCCTGGTGAAATGAGCCGCATTGGTGCGATTGTCAAAAAAATGAACAACGCGATCAATGTAATCCAGAAACCACGCAATAAACAAGCCAGACGCAGCGGCAACCGTTGGCAGTGGACGGTCGGTTAGCATCGGGCGCATGGAAATATTTCTTGTTTCAACCGGCATCGTTGCGTTGGCCGAAATGGGCGATAAAACCCAGTTGCTGGCGCTGTTGCTGACGGTGCGGTTTCGGCAGCCCTGGCCCATTGTGTCGGGAATTTTTGTCGCCACTATCGCCAACCATGCACTGGCGGGCGCATTGGGAGCCTGGGTGACGACGGTGCTAGGGCCGCAGGCGCTGCGCTGGGTCCTAGGCGCATCTTTTATCGCGATGGCCGTCTGGATGTTGATCCCCGACAAAATCGATTCTGGCCAGACCGGTGCACCGCCGAAGTTTGGGGTATTTGGTACGACTGTGGCGGCTTTTTTTCTGGCTGAGATGGGCGATAAAACACAGGTCGCCACGGTGATGCTGGCAGCGCAATACCACGCTTATTATTCGGTGATTGCGGGCACCACGCTGGGGATGATGCTGGCCAACGCGCCGGTGGTCTGGCTGGGTGAGCGCATGACGCGCTTGCTGCCACTGCGGCTGGTGCACCTTGTGTCGGCGTTGATCTTTTTGGCGTTGGGTTTGTTTGCCCTGCTGGGATGGTTTTGAGCTTTATACTCGTCGACCGCCTTTATGAACGCCACGCCCGAGTCGATGCACTTCGCTGCTGCTTTGCCTTTGCAAAGCGGTGCTGCGTTGCCTGAGTATTCGCTCAGCTTTGAGACCTACGGCCAGCTCAACGCTGACAAATCCAACGCGGTGCTGATCTGCCATGCCTTGAACGCTTCACACCATGTGGCCGGGATTTATGCCGGGCAAGACAAGTCCGAGGGCTGGTGGGACAACATGATCGGGCCAGGTAAAGCGCTCGATACAAACAAATTTTTCGTTATCGGCATCAACAACCTGGGCTCCTGTTTCGGCTCCACCGGACCGATGCATGTCAACCCCGACACGGGTCGGGTTTATGGCGCTGATTTTCCGGTGCTGACGGTCGAAGACTGGGTCAATTCGCAGGCCCGCTTGCTCGACGCGTTGGGCATTGCGCAACTGGCCGCCGTCATGGGCGGCAGTCTGGGCGGCATGCAGGCGTTGAGCTGGACGCTGCAATTCCCGCAGCGCGTGCGCCACGCGGTGGTGATCGCCAGCGCACCCAACCTGACGGCGGAAAACATCGCTTTCAATGAAGTGGCGCGGCGCGCGATTGTGACCGACCCCGATTTTCATGGTGGCAATTTCTATCAGATGGGTGTCGTCCCCAAACGCGGCTTGCGCATCGCGCGCATGATCGGTCACATCACTTACCTCAGCGACGATGTGATGAATGAAAAATTTGGCCGCCAACTGCGCTCGGCGGTGCGCTCGCAACTCGACTCCGATGGGGGCCACACTGCGAGCAAACTGGGTGCTTTTCAATACAGCACGCTGGCAGCCGAATTCCAGATCGAGAGCTATCTGCGCTACCAAGGCGACAAGTTCGCCGAGTATTTTGATGCCAACACCTACTTGCTGATCACCCGGGCGCTCGATTATTTTGACCCGGCGCGCGCTTGCGGCGGCGACCTGACGCAAGCGCTGCACCGCGCCAGCGCCGACTTCCTGCTGGTGAGCTTCAGCACCGACTGGCGTTTTGCGCCCAAACGCAGTCGCGAAATCGTCAAAGCGCTGCTCGATAACCGGCGCAACGTCAGCTACGCCGAAATCGATGCGCCGCACGGGCACGACGCTTTTTTGCTTGATGATGCGCGCTACCTCGGTGTGGTGCACGCTTATTTTGAGCGCGTTGCCAAGGAGCTCTCGGTATGAGCGACAGCGCCACCATTGCGGCGCTGGCGGCGTTGGTGCCCAAGGGTTCGCGTGTGCTCGACCTGGGTTGCGGCGACGGCACCATGCTGGCTTACTTGCAGCGCGAGCGTGGTTGTAGCGGCTACGGCATCGAGCTTGACGACGACAACGTGCTGGCGTGTGTGCAGCGCGGCATCAACGTCATCCAGCTCAATCTGGACCAGGGTCTGACGCTGTTTGAAAACGACAGCTTTGATGTGGTGCTGCAAATTGACACCTTGCAAAATCTGCGCAACGCCGAAGTGATGCTGACTGAGACGGTTCGCGTCGGGCGTATCGGCATCATCGCTTTTCCAAATTTTGCCCACTGGCCCAACCGCCTGAGCGTGCTGCGCGGGCGCATGCCGGTGACCAAACGCCTGCCTTACCAGTGGTATGACACGCCCAACATCCGCGTCGGCACGCACGCCGACATGGCCCTGCTGGCGCAGCGCAACGGCCTGACGGTGCAGGACAGTTTTGGCTTGCAAAATGGCCGCGTGGTGCGCTGGCTGCCGAATTGGCGCGCGGGCACTTCGGTCTATCAATTGACACGCTAACGCAAACCAAAGAAAGCCGACATGAGCAACAAATTGAACGCGGCGCAAACCTTGCAACACATCAGCGCCGCCTGGGACAACGACATCGTCGCTCAGCTCGAAGACTACATCGCCATTCCGGCCAAGTCGCCGATGTTTGATGCCGATTGGGCGCAACACGGGCACATTGACCACGTCGTGCGCAACGCCGCAAGCTGGATCGAAGCGCAAAAAATCTCCGGCCTCAAACTCGAAGTTGTGCGTCTGGCAGGGCGCACGCCGGTGCTGTTTTTTGAAGTGGCAGCCACTTCACCTTCCAGCCAGACCGTGCTGCTGTATGGCCACCTTGACAAGCAACCCGAAGCTAGCGGCTGGCGCGTCGATCTCGGGCCCTGGAGCCCCAAGTACGAAGGCGGCAAGCTCTACGGGCGCGGTGCCGCCGACGATGGCTATTCGGTCTATGCCAGCATCGCTGCGATTGCCGCCATTCAAAGCCAGCGCGTGGCGCACCCGCGCATCGTCGCTCTGATCGAGACCAGTGAAGAAAGCGGTTCCAGCGATCTGGCACCCTACATCGATGCCCTGCACTCCCGTCTGGGCGCGGTCGGTCTGGTGATTTGTCTGGACTCGGGTGCCGGCAATTACGAGCAACTCTGGCTCACCAACAGCTTGCGCGGCATGACCGGCGGCACGCTCAAAGTGCAAGTCCTGAACGAAGGTGTGCATTCGGGTGATGCCAGCGGCCTGGTGCCGTCGAGTTTTCGCATCCTGCGCCACTTGCTGGATCGGCTTGAAGACAGCGCGACCGGCCGGATTTTGCCCGCCGCTTTTCATTGTGAAGTTCCCGCTGAGCGCCTGGCGCAAGCCAGCGCCACAGCGGCGATTCTGGGACAGGAATTGATCGAAGAGTTTCCCTGGGCCCACGATGAAAGCGGGCAGCCGGTTCGGCCCACCAGCAGCGACCCGCTGGCAGCACTGCTGAGCCGCACCTGGGAGCCTACTTTGAGCGTGACCGGTGCCGACGGATTTCCCGATCTGAAAAGTGCCGGCAACGTGTTGCGGCCCTACACGGCGTTCAAGCTCAGTGTGCGTCTGCCGCCCCTGGTCGATGCCGAGCGGGCGGCGGCGCAACTCAAGACGCTGCTCGAGTCCGAGGCGCCGTACCGTGCTCGCGTCAGTCTGGAAGATCTCTCCAGCCACAGCGGCTGGAGCGCTACTGCCAGCCCGGTGTGGTTTGAGCAGGCCCTACAGGCGGCCTCCATGAGTTACTTTGGCGCGCCCTGTGGTTTTATCGGCCAGGGTGGCTCGATTGGTTTTGTCGGCATGCTGCTGGCGCAATTTCCGCAGGCGCAAATGATGATCTGTGGCGTGCTCGGCCCGCACAGCAATGCGCACGGCCCCAACGAGTTCCTGCATGTGCCCTACGCCAAAAAACTCACCGCCGCAGTGGCGCACGTCATCACGCAAATGCCGTAACCGGCGCCAAGGTGTTTCAAGCAGCGACCTGATCCTTCAGGTGCCAACGACCAATGCGACTTTGCAGCTAAGTGCGTGTCTCTTTTTTCTTCAGGAAGTTACTCGTTGGCCCTCTTAGCCATAGTGCGTCCACATCCGCAAGACGCGAACCGTTTTCTTTTTGGTAAAAACCTCGTACACGATGCGGTGCTGAATATTGATTCGTCGAGAGTACGCACCGCAAAGATCCCCGACCAGCTTTTCAAAGGGCGGCGGATTCTGAAATGGGTCGTTGGCCAGAACGGCGAGCAGTTCTTGCGCCTTTAATTTAAGACCACTTGCCGCAAGTTTTTTGGCATCCTTCATTGACTGCTTGGCATAAACCACGGTCCAACTCACCACTTGAGCCCCGTCGAGCTTTTTGCGAGGGGTTCGGCCATACCAGCCTTGATTGATTCGCGCATGCCGGGCACAGCCAATAAGTACAACGTCTCCTGTATTGCGCTCCAATCCTCTGCCGACAGCAACACGGCACTGCTGCGTTTGCCGGAAATGACGATCGGTTCGTGCGACTGCGCGGTTTGATCGATGAGCCGGTACAGATTTGACCGGGCTTCGCTGGCGCTCAGGGTGTTCATTGTTCGCTCCTCCAAAGAAGCGTGAATGGTACGCTTTAACGTACGCTTGTCAAGCGACTGTGTGTCCACGGTTGGATTGCTCGATTGAGCCGCAAGGCCAGCTTGCCGGGGCCTCGCTGTTGTTGAATGTGGCGATTCAAGATGCGCTTTCAGTTCTTCCAACACTTTGCTGCCAGATTTGTTTTAAGTCTGGCTGCGTGAATTCATTGCGCAGGTGGAACGAACCAAACAGCTGGAGCGAAACCGATTGACCGGTGACGAACTACTGGTAAAAATTACTGGCAAAATTCACTCATCCGCTCGACCAACCTCTGCAAGGACGATTGCCATGCCCACCATCAGCATCTTTTACGGCATTGTGATTGCCATGTATTTCAAGGACATCCAACGACACCACTTGCCGCACATACATGCACGCTATCAAAATGCCAACGCGGTTTTCTCAATTGAAGACGGTAGTTTGCTCGACGGTGAAT
>JAVHQY010000149.1:0-36407 GCA_036171375.1 Rhodoferax sp.
GGCCGGCGTGGTGCCGGAAAAGGGTGTTGTTGAAAGGGTCGCGGTGGTCATTGAAACGGTGGCGGTGGTCATTGAAAAGACGCGTTCGCTTTGGGCTCGTCATCGCGAGCGCAGCGTGGCGATCCAGGCCTCCATGGATTGCCACGCTTCGCTCGCAATGACGAGAACTATGATGTCAGCAATTTGACAAGTCTTCATTTCGCCGAGTAGAGCTGGTCGAATTTGCCACCGTCGTTGAAGTGCACTTTTTGCGCCTCCGACAGCGAGCCGAAGTATTCGCTCACCGCAAACAACTGCAGCGGCTTGAAAGTGCTGGCGTATTTTTTCAGCACTGTTTGCGAGCGCGGGCGAATGCCGTGTTTGGCAGCGATCTCCTGCGCTTCGTCCGAGTACAGGTAATTCAAATAATCCTTGGCCAGCGCGGCCGTGCCTTTCTTGGCCACAGTGCGCTCGACCACCGCCACCGGGTTCTCGGCGATGATGCTCACGGACGGGTGGATGGCATCGACCTTGCCGGCACCAAACTCACGCTCGACCGAGACCACTTCGGACTCGAACGTCACCAGCACGTCACCGATATTGCGTTGCAGGAAAATGCTGGTGGCATCGCGCCCGCCTTTGGCTAGCACCGGAACGTTCTTGAACAGCTTGCCGACAAACTCGGCCGCTTGCGCGTCATTGCCACCGGTCTTGCGAACATAGCCCCAGGCCGCCAGCTAAACCATGCGGCCGTTGCCGCCGGTTTTCGGGTTGACCACAATAACCTTGATGCCAGGTTTGACCAAATCACCCCAATCCTTGATGCCTTTGGGGTTGCCTTTGCGCGTCAGGAACAACATGGTCGAAGTGGTCGGTGCGGCATTGTTGGGAAAGCGTTGTGCCCAGTCTTTGGCCACCACGCCGGTGCTGGCGAGAAAGTCGATGTCGGTGGTGGTGTTCATCGTCACCACGTCGGCCGCCAGGCCGTCGTTGACGGCGCGTGCCTGCGCGCTGGAGCCAGCGTGTGACTGGTCGATCTTCACGTCCTTGCCAGTCGTTTTCTTGTAATGCGCCACGAAGGCCGCGTTGTAGTCTTTGTAAAACTCGCGCGCCACGTCGTAGGAGACGTTGAGCAGCGTGGTTTGCGCCGCCGCCAGATGGGCCCAGGTCAGGGTCAGCGTGGCGAGCAGCAGGGCGAAGCTTGATTTGAATTTCATGGCGTGGGCAGATTGGGGGTCAAAAAAAGAACCAGCAGTGGTTCCGGAGCCATTGTGCAAGGACACGGCAAAAAAGCGAACGACTGATTCCCTATTTGTTTATTGCAAAATGCGAATAACGATTTTTTGATTGACCTTCGATGACGCTTTCGACTTCGCTTGGGCCAGCGCCGCTGCTGGTGGTTTGCCTGTGCGCCCAGTGGTGCGGTACCTGCTGTGACTACCGCGAACGTTTTGAGGAGGTGCAGCGCCAGGCCGCAAGCGAGTTCCCGCAGGCACGTTTTTTCTGGATCGACATCGAAGACGAAGCCGAGCTGATTGAGCCGCTTGATGTAACCGACTTCCCAACGCTGTTGTTGGTGGTGGGTGATGCGCCGCGCTTTTTCGGCCCGCTGCGAGCGCGTGTCGAGGCGTTGCAGCAATTGCTGCGTGACAGTGTGGGAGACACATCCGCTCCAGCTTTGTCGCAACCGCAGTTGCTGGCGCTGGTGGCGCGCATCCGGGCCGCAAAGCTGCGCTGAGACCGCTCAGCGCCAGCGCTGCCTGGCGATCCCGCGTTGCAACGCCGGCTGCATCAAGCCGACAGCGGCTTGAGCAATTCGTTCAGATCGTTTTCGCTAAAGAGCGGCTGCTTGCGCGCCACCGACCCGCTGTACATGCTTTGCGCCAGCGCGGCTTTGCGCTCCTGCAAGGCCAGGATGCGCTCTTCGATCGTGCCCTGCGCCACCAGTTTGACGACCCACACGCTTTGCGTCTGGCCGATGCGGTGCGCCCGGTCGGTGGCCTGGTTTTCCACCGCCGGATTCCACCATGGGTCATAGTGGATCACGGTGTCGGCTTGCGGCAGATTCAGACCGGTCCCGCCGGCTTTGAGGCTGATCAAAAACAGCGGCACGGCACCGCTGGTGAAGCGCTCGATCAGCGCGTCGCGCTTCTGACTCTGGCCGGTCAGCTTGACCCAGGGAATGGAGAGTTTTTCCAGCTCCACTTCGATCAGCGCAAGCATGCTGGTGAACTGCGAAAACAGCAGGATGCGCCGCCCTTCGGAGAGCATCTCGGGCAGCATTTCCATCAGCCGCTCAAGCTTGGCCGAGGTGTTGACTTTCTTGGCTGCAGTCAACGCCACCAGATGGGGATCGCAGCACACCTGGCGCAGCTTCAGGAGCGCATCCAGGATCGTGATTTGCGACTTGGCCAGCCCTTTGTTGTCGAGCGCCTCGCGCACGCTTTTCTCCATGCCAAGGCGTATGGTTTCGTACAGGTCAGCCTGTTTGCCCAACAACTCAACGCGCATCACGGTCTCGATCTTGGGTGGCAGCTCGCTCGCCACCAGCGCCTTGGTGCGGCGCAGCATGAAAGGTGTTATGCGCGCGCGCAACTGCTGCAGTCGCTCTGAGTTGGCCTGCTTTTCAATCGGCCCGCGAAACAGTTCCTGGAATTTTTTCTGGCTGCCCAAAAAGCCCGGCATCAAAAAGTGAAACAGGCTCCAGATTTCGCCCAGGTGGTTTTCCATCGGTGTTCCCGACAGGCACAGGCGCTGACCGGCATCGAGCAAGCTGGCCACCTGCGCCGCTTGGGTGCTGGCGTTCTTGATGTTTTGCGCTTCGTCGAGCACCACCAGATGCCACTTCACTTTGAGCCAACGCTCACGGTCGCGCTCCAGCAGTGAATAGGGTGTGATGACGATGTCGTGATCGTGCAGACTCTCGGCCAGTTCGTGCCGCTCTTTGCCGTGCAACACCAGGCAGCGCAAATCCGGACAAAAACGTGCCGCTTCGCGTTGCCAGTTTCCCAGCAGGCTCACCGGTGCGACGATGAGCGCCGGGCGTTTGAGCCGACCGGCATCTTTTTCGACCTGGATGTGAACCAGCGTTTGCAGCGTTTTGCCCAAACCCATGTCGTCGGCCAGAATGCCGCCCAGCGCGTAGTGGCGCAAGAACTGCAACCAATTGAGTCCGAGTTGCTGGTACGGACGCAGCTCGGCGTTCACGCTGGCCGGCATGGCAACCGCTGGCAATTGCGCTTGCCCGCTGAGTTGCCTGACCATTTTGCGCAGCGCCTGCATACCCTCCCAGACCGCGCCTTCGCCCAGCGCGGCGCTGGCGCGCAGGGCATCAAAACGCGACAGCCGAAGGTGCTCGGCGTTGAAGTTGTGCGAGCGATCTCCCACCAGCTCGAGCAATGCCGCCAGCCAGGGCTTGAGCGATTCGGTCGGCAGTCGAACAAAACCCTGGGCATCGTTGTCGGGCAAAAAAATGAAAGGCGCAATGATGGGCAAACCAGTGACGGCATCGAGCGGACTGGCCGCGGCTTCGGCAATCAGCGCCGGCAACCAGGGCAGGATGTTCTGGCGCACGCCGTTGATCTCCATCCCGAGCGACAAATCAAACCAGGGTGAACTCAGTTCGGCGGTACCGTCCGCATCCGCATCCGCATCCGCATCCGGCGCGGCCAGTTTGACATCAAGCACGTCGGCGTGACGTATCCACTGGTGCAGCGAAGGGTCGAGCGTGACGATAAAACCGGCCTGGCGGAAAACCGCAAAATCCTGCTCGGCCCATTCGAACCAGAGTTGCTGTGATGCTCGGCCCGGGAGGCTGAAGGTGCCGCGCTCGTCCGAGCACAGGCCCAAACCCGTCAATTCGGCCACGGCCTCGAGTTCGGCTACCACATCGCGGTCGAGCAGCACGCGCCCCGCTTCACTGTCAACCAGCACCGTACTGCCCTGACCGACCCACCAACCGCGATGACCAGCATAATCAAAAGTCAATTGCAGTTGCAACAGGCTCTGGCTAGGGGCATTGACCGCTGCCACCCGTTTGACCCACAAGCAGGCGCTGGGTGCGAGGCCTTCGAGTTTGGGTACCGGCTCCAGCAGCGGTGGTGCCGGCACGTTGCCCAGGCGCTGTAGCAGTGCGAGCTGATGCGTTTTGAGCACCTCGGGGTTGATCGCCGGGGCTTGCAGCAGTACGTCGAGCTGTGCACTTTCAAGGCCGGCGGCAGTGACCAGACCACAGCAACCCTGCTCCGGGTCGAAATACAGTGGCGGCTGGTTCAGGCAAATGCAGGCGCTGGCCGAAGCCAGTCTGGCTTGCAGGCTCCAGCTTGGCACGCCGGTCGTCGGCTGGACCGACTCAACCCACTGCCATTGCAGCTCCTGCGGTGACCCCAGGCGGATGACTTTTCCGACACTGCCGCGCTCACCCGCCAACAACAAGCGGCCGGTGCTGGCGGCCTGCTCGAGCAGCAGCAAACCGGCGCGACCGTCGAGCATGACGGTGTCGTTGAAGTAATAGCTGTAGTAATAGTGGGCCACCTCACCAGCTGGCATGGCGCGCACCAATTGCAGCACCTGATGGTCCAGTTCGCTGGCGGTATCAAAAACCGGGCTGCCAACATCAGGCCGGGACTTGATGAGTCTGGTTTTTGCCCAGTCACCATTGATTTTTTTGTAGCTGGTTTGCACATTGAGCTGTAGGCGCGGACCGCTTCGGCCGCTGCGATGAACCGACAGCAGATAGAGGTAGAACTCTGCGTGCGGCTGTTGTCGCCTGGGCAAACCTGGGTACTCCAAGTTGGGCTCTTTGTCTGGGTCTGGCAGTGCCCCGCTGGCGCGGTCGAGTTGCTGCAGCCAGCGCAGCAGCGGCGCTTCGGCTTCCTGGCGTGCGCGCTCGGCTTCGCGTGCGATGGCGGCTTGCCGATCCGCTTCCACCTGCTCGGCTGTCGGCGCAGTTGGAGACCAGTTGGCGGCCACGTTGGCAGGCATCAACCGCAAGCCTTGTTGCGCCGCCTTGAGCATCACGGCCACCGCATGTTTGCATTTATAAGCCACCGGGCAGGTGCAGTCGCTTTCCCAATTCTCGACCTGACCATCAGCGCGCATGGCCATCTCGATGTTGACCTCGTACGGTTCGCGCTGACTGCCTTGCACGTCGGCTTCCAAATGCCACTGGTCACCGCTGGGCTCGATGTCAAGGTACAGCACTTTTTGCTTCAGGTACAACGACAGACCACGGTCCCAGGTTGCGCGGTCGATTGACTGGTGCAGGCTCTGGGTGCTAAACCATTGGGCACTGCGATAAGGTTTGTCCAACATCGAAGGCTTCCTATCGCGCTGCAGTTGCTGCCAGCACGTGTTGCGCTTGCTGGTCGGCGTGGTAACTCGAACGCACCATCGCACCCACCGCTGCGTGGCTGAAACCCATCGCATAGGCCTGGGCTTCCAGCATCTTGAAAGTGTCGG
This sequence comes from Rhodoferax sp., assembly GCA_036171375.1. GTDB lineage: Bacteria > Pseudomonadota > Gammaproteobacteria > Burkholderiales > Burkholderiaceae_C > Rhodoferax. Next base: position 5,440 of record JAVHQY010000149.1, read on the forward strand.
GATGCACGTAGCGCTTGACGCTCAAGTGGCTGCTTGAAGGTGCCAGATATTGGCCAACGGTGAGCATGTTGACACCGTGCGCGCGCAAGTCTTGCATGACGAGCAGGATTTCTTCATCGCTTTCGCCCAGGCCCACCATCAGGCCGCTCTTGGTCGGAACATCCGGGCACAAGTCCTTGAATTTTTTCAACAGGTTCAGGCTGAATTGATAGTCGGCTCCGGGTCTTGCCTGCTTGTACAGGCGGGCAATGGTTTCCAGATTGTGGTTGAAAACATCGGGTGGTGCGGCTTGCAAAATCTCCAGGGCACGGTCATCGCGAGCGCGAAAATCGGGCACCAGAATTTCAATTTGCGTGCCGGCTGCAAGCTCGCGCGTTTTGCGGATGCAATCGACAAAGTGGCCGGCACCGCCGTCGCGCAAATCGTCGCGGTCAACGCTGGTGATGACGACGTATTTCAATCCCAGTTGGGCAATCGTTCGCGCCAGATTTTCTGGCTCGCTCGCATCCAGCGGGTCGGGTCGGCCATGACCCACATCACAGAAAGGGCAGCGCCGCGTGCACTTGTCGCCCATGATCATGAAAGTGGCGGTGCCATGACCGAAACATTCGCCGATGTTGGGGCAACTCGCCTCCTCGCACACCGTCACCAGTTTGTTGACGCGCAGGATGCCTTTGATCTCGGAAAAACGCGCACTCGAGCCAGCAGCGCGAACGCGAATCCAGGCCGGCTTGCGCAGCACCTCACCCGGTTGCACCTTGATCGGAATGCGCGCCAGTTTGGCCGCAGCCTTTTGCTTGACCGAGGGGTTGTAGGTTGCCATCAATGGCCGTTCCTGCGGGTTCGACGCGGCCGGTTCTGCAGTGCTCATGTGTGTTGTCGTTCGCTGGTGCAATGGGCTTTGACGGGCTCGGCCCGAACGGGGAAAAATCTGCCAGTCAAGGGGTCAAACAAGTCAGGGCGCCAGATAGCTCACGAGCTTCTGGCTCAACACGTCGGCAGCCTCTTGCCACGCGACGCAAACCCCGATTGTAGAAAGGTCCACTGTCTGCAGCCCGACGTAGCCGCAGGGGTTGATGCGCGTGAAGGGTTCGAGGTCCATCGCCACGTTGAGCGCCACGCCGTGGTAAGCCCCCTGATGACTGACCTTGAGCCCCAACGCCGCGATCTTGCCCAGCCCGTCAAAATTAATGGGGGTCAGATTCCAATTATCACCATGCGGCAAATTGGCCGGATTGGGTTCAGAGTCGTTGCGCTTTGCGGCCGGACTGGTCCCCGATTTTCGTGGGCGTTGCGCCAGCAGCGCGTGCGAACGCGGAGCGTCGAGCCGAACATAAATTCCCGGCGCACCCGACACCCGGTGACCCGTAACACCAAAATGAATCAGGGTCCGGATCACGGCTTCTTCCAACCGGTAAACGTATTCCTTGACGAAGTAGCCGGCGCGTTTGAGATCGAGCAGCGGATACGCCACCACCTGCCCCGGGCCGTGGTAAGTGACCTGGCCGCCGCGGTTGCTCGCGACCACCGGAATTGCGCCGGGGCTGAGCACATGTTCGGCCTTGCCGCCCAGACCCTGGGTGAAAACCGGTGGGTGTTCGCACAACCAGAGTTCATCGGCAGTGTCAGGCGTGCGCGCGGCGGTGAACGCCTGCATCGCTGCGTACGTGGGCAGGTAGTCCACCCGGCCGAGCTTCATGACTTTCATGGCCTGGGGGCGGCACAAGATTTCACCGCCGCGCGGATTTGGGCTGCCATGTCCATCCCGTCAAGCGTCTTCTCTATCATCACAAAACCATGCCCCGTGGTTTGTGCCCAGCGCAGGCCGACCAGGCGCTTTTCGCGTGAATCATCATTGGTGACGTAACCGTTGCCTTTGTATTCGACCACCAGCAGCCGACCATCACCCAGCTCAGCCACAAAATCCGGATAGAAATAGTCGGTGGCGGTCGGCAACCAAAAAGCAAATTCCGGCAATTGCTCCAGGTTGCGCACCCAGTGTTTCACCGCACCTTCGCGATCGAGTGCCTTGGCGCATTCAAATTCTTCACCTTCAGATTTCAGCTTGGCAATTTGCGGGTAAAAGTGCTTCTTGAATTGCCAGCGTCCGCTGTAGGCCTGCGTCTCTGTTTGTGTTAGGCCCGCGCGACGCACCTGGCGCTCCAGGGCTGTCACCAGATCAAACTCGGTCGCATCAGTGGGGATGGAGTCCAGCGACATCAGCGTCTTGCCGCCACCGGTCGGAATGCGCAGGCACAAAACGGGCACCTCGCCCAGTTCATCGCTGTGGTAGGGGACACCCGGGGTGCCGCCGTCGCGTTGCATGGCGTGCGACCAGGCCGCTTCCAGACCCATGGTTTGGGCCTGCACCAAGAAAAGCGTCAGTGCCTTAAGCGCGTCGCTCTGATAGGTCTTGAGTTTGAGGGTGGTCATATATTTGGCATTCTTTAATCATTTGCTCTAGAATGCACCCACACCCGCGAAGCCGTTTCGGACGTTGAGAGAAGGGGGCGAAGGCCAGCATGCACTCGTCGCGGGTGTTTTTTCATAGAGATTCAGTTCAGGCGCTCCAAGCGCCATTTTTCTTGCGCATTGAATCGGTGGCAACCAGCTTGTGCTTGCCGCGTAACTCTTCCACATGCCAGTAGCCAATGCCACCCATCAGCTTTACAAACACAATAATTTGACGACCAATCTTGTTTGTCCCGTCTGAGAAAATGTCATCCGGCTCGGTTGTTATCAATCCAATCTTGCCAAAGTCTTCCAAGGTGACTGCAATCTGGCCGCGCCTGGTTTCCTTGATCGGGTCGCCGTGCTGCTTGATCGTGTGCCGCACACCATAGTTGTCCAGAATGCGTGTGAACCCCGTCACGTTAAGCCCTGTTTTTTTCAAAATCAGTGCAGTATTTTGAACCCGACCAAGTGACAGCAAGATTCGCCGATCGGCAGTGTCGATGGACTGCCGTGCAAAGGATACGACTTCGGCTGCACTGGGGGAAAATTCAGCCGGGTTGTTCACCGTGCCCTCACGTCGTAGGGAATCTGCTTGAACGTCACACCGGCCGCCGCCAGCCGCTTTGGGCCGATGCGCACTGATTCACCATAAACCACCAGGGGCGTTTCGACCGGTGCGACCTTGGCGTGCAGCACCAGCACCTTGAGGTAATGCCCCTCGTTGTCGTCAATCGTCACCCAGATCGAGCCATCCTCGCGCAGCAGCTCGCGCAGCAGTTGCAGGCGCGGCAGCATCATGCTGAGCCACTGAGCGTGCTCCAGGTTGTCGTCGTAATGTTCAAACGCACTGCGCGTGTTGTAGGGTGGGTCGATGAAGATGCATTTGACCTGCCCGCGGTAGAACGGCAGCAGGGCTTTGAGCGCTTCGAGGTTGTCGCCCCGGATCAGCAGGTTGTCGTGAATTGCAGAGCGCCCTGAGTGATCCTGCGTTGGGGCTGAGCTTGTCGCAGCCGCAGACCCTTCGACGGGCTCAGGGCGAATGGGGAATAAGGTAAGGCGAGCGGTCGCGGTGTGTATTGACACTTGTTCCAGCAAGCGGTAAGGCACCTGTTCGGTGATGGTAAAGGCCGCGGCGCGGTTGAGCCAGTCGAGGGTGGGCATGGGCAGATTTAAATCGTGAGCGCGGCTTGCGCTTCAAAAACGCTTTCCACGGTTTCGCGGCGGAACAAGTCCAGATAGGGCTGGTAGCGGTACCGGCGGTTGCGTTCCAGGCCCGTGATTTCCCGGAGCCAGCCACGCGACTGAAAATCATCGAGCAGCTTGAGGGCTGTCGGCGTGCTGCAGGCGACGGCGGCGGTCACGCGTTTGGCGGATACCAGGGGCTGATGGTACAAGTGGTCCAGTAGCTTGAGCGCCTTGGCATTTTTAGCAATGGCGCTGCGGTGTGATTCGCGCAGGGCCACGATGTCGCGCGCGGTGCGGGTAGCGGCGCGGGCCGTCAGGCTGATGCCGCGCAAAAAGAACTTGAGCCATGCTTCCCAATGGCCCTGCATGCGAACGGCGGTCAGGCGGTCGTAGTACTCTGCACGGTGGGCCTTTAAAAAAACCGACAGGTAAAGCAGGGGCCTTGAGAGGGCTTGTTCTTCGCACAGCATCAAGGTAATCAGCAGCCTGCCGACGCGCCCGTTGCCATCCAGAAAAGGGTGGATCGTTTCAAATTGGGCGTGGGCCAGACCGCAGCGAATCAGCAAGGGAACGCTGGATTTGCCTTCGTGCAAGAATTTTTCGAGTGCGCCCAGCGTGTCCATCAAGGTGTGCGGGGGCGGCGGAACAAAAGTCGCCGTCGCCAGCGTGCTACCCGCACCGCCAATCCAGTTTTGCGTGCGGCGAAAGTCGCCGGGGGACTTTTCGCCGCCGCGCACGCCTGACATCAGCTCGTCATGAATTTCGCGCAGCAGCCGCAGGCTGAGTGGAAAACCTTCGGCCAGGCGCTTCAGGCCATGGTTCATGGCCCGAACATAGTTGACCACCTCTTCCACGTCTTCGTTGTGCGTGGCATCCGCCTCGAAGGCCAGCACGTCTTCCAGGGTGCTCTGCGTACCTTCGATCTGCGAGGACAGCACGGCTTCATGCCTGACATACATCGCCACGAACAGGTCGGGGTTGGGCAGCAGGGTGGCAATCGCGTCTAATCGTGCGATATCGCGGTCGGCGTTTGACAGGACGGTGCGCAGTTCGCCGTCGTAGTCAATGTCTGGCGCAGGTGGCAAGGGTTCCGGGATAAAGGCTTTGTAACCAGTGCTCTGGAGCAAGTACCGGCCGGCGCGCTGCGGGATTGACATTGGGTGCTGAATTTGAATTAGGCACCCATATTATCAAAATAAGTAAATAAAACAGCAAAAACGTTTAATAAAAAAGTGATTCTTGGGGCGTATTAAAGGTTTTGTGGCTTTTGGAAGCGCTGTGGCGTGTGCAGATTTACAGCACCATCTTCACCATCGGGTGCGTCGAGAGCGTGCGGTAGAGCTCGTCGAGCTGCGCCTTGGAAGTGGCGGTGACGGTGATCGTGATGCCCAGGTATTTGCCGCCCCGGCTTTCGCGCAGCTCGATACTTGTCTCGTCGAAGGCGGGATCGAACTGGCGTGCGACCTGCGTGATGGCGCTCACCAGCCCTTCGACCTTGAGGCCCATCACCTTGATTGGAAACGCTGACGGGTACTTGATCAGCGACTCGGGGTGTGCCGGAGTGGGTGTGGTGGACATGGGTGCTGGTCCGTCATTGCAAGCGTCGCTGCGCGATGACGAAACCTTTTCATGCTTTTGCTTGCTTGGCTCGCGCGATGGCTTGCTGGTAAGCCACATACAGCTTGGCATAGACCGGCCCGGGCCGGCCGTTGCCGACCGGTTTGCCGTCGAGCGTGGTCACCGGCAGCACTTCCTTGGTGGCCGAAGACAGCAGCAACTCATCGGCATCCATCACTTCTTGCCGGCTGACGCGGCGCAGCTCGAAGCCGATGCCGCTGGCGCGGCAAATTTCTTCGATCAGGCCGTAGCGAATTCCTTCCAGCACCAGGTGGTCTTTGGGCGGCCCGAACACCGTGCCATTTTTGACCAGCCAGGCATTGCTGGCTGCGGCCTCGCTCAAATAACCATCGCGAAACATGATGGTCTCGGTGGCACCGACATCAAAGCTCAGCTGCCGTGCCAGCACCGCACCGAGCAGGCTGATGCTTTTGATGTGCGCCATTTTCCAGCGGAAATCGTCGGCTGTGATGCAGGCCACGCCGTTGCTGCGCTGGGCCGCTGTGGCGAGCGTCATCTTGCTGGCCATGACAAACACCGTGGGTGTGATGTTGGCGGGCATACTGTGTTCGCGCATCGCCACGCCGCGCGTGATCTGGATGTAGATGAGTTGCAGCGTGTCTTTGACAGCGGCTGCGTTGGCCTTGGCGTAAGAAGAAATCAGCTTCTGCGCCACTTGCGCCCATTGCACCGGTGTCATCGGGTTCGGGATGCGCACCGCCGCCAGACTGCGACTGAGACGCGCCATGTGCTGTTCAAAGCGGAACAGTGTGCCGCCATAAACCGGCAACACTTCGTAGATGCCATCGCCAAAAATAAAACCGCGGTCCATCACGCTGATTTTGGCGTTGGGCAGCGTGGTGTAGTCGCCGTTGAGGTAACAGGGCAGGTTGGGTAAATCGTTCATGGATGGAGCTTCAAAAAAAATAAAGTGGGAACTCAGCGGCTTGTTCTGGCAGGGCTTTGCGATGGCGGGTCGCGGCGCAATCGCTGCAACATAAAAATCAACAGCAACAGCGCCAATGCGGGCAGGTAAAGCCATTGTTTGGCGATGCGATCAGCCGGCATCTCAACGCCACTCACCCTGAAGCCCTGCTCAAAACCGGCTTTGTCGGCAGCGCTTTGCAGGCCCACGGCCATGACCTGAAAACCTGCGCCGGTATTGAGCAGTGTCAACCCGGCCGCCTTGATGCGCTTGGCCGCACCTTCATCGGTGCTGACTGGCAGCAGGACCGTTTTCTGCACCGCTTTGCCTTCCAGCGTGGTGCCTTCGATGCGAACGCGCAGGCCCACTCCGGGGGTCCCGTTGCCGACCAATTCAAGCACCCGCGTGCCTGGCTCCAGGCGGTATTTGGGGACCAACTGGTCAAGCCAGAAACCGGGCCGCAACAGCGTGAAAGTGACCAGCAACAGCAGTGCGGATTCGTACCAGCGGCTGCGTTTGACAAACCAGCCCTGCGTGGCGGCGGCAAACATCAGCATGCCAATGATCGACACGATCACCGTCAGCGTGAGACTCCACCAGGAGGTCAGGCCGATCAGCAGCAGGTCGGTGTTGAAAATGAACATGAAAGGCAGGATGCCGGTGCGGATGCTGTACCAGAAGGCCTGAATGCCGGTGTCGATCGGGTCCGATTTGGCAATTGCCGCCGCTGCAAAAGAAGCCAGCCCGACCGGCGGCGTGACATCGGCCATCAGGCCAAAGTAGAAAACGAACATGTGCACCGCCACCAGCGGCACCACCAGCCCCGACTGGGCACCGAGCTCGACCACCACCGGCGCCATCAGGGTGGAGACCACGATGTAGTTCGCCGTGGTCGGCATGCCCATGCCCAAAATCAAACACGCCACTGCCACCAGCGCCAGCATGCCAATCAGGTTGCCGCCCGAAATTGCTTCGACCAGGTCCGTCATCACCAGCCCCAGGCCGGTGACCGTCACGGTGCCGACGATGATGCCGGCGCAGGCAGTGGCAATGCCGATGCCGATCATGTTGCGCGCGCCCAACTCAAGACCTTCAACCAGGTCACGCCAACCGTGTTGCAAGCGCCGCAGTGGCAACGGCTCGCCACGGAAAAAAGCCAGCAGTGGCTTTTGCGTCAGCAAAATCACGATCAATGAAACGGTGGCGTAAAAAGCCGACAAGCCCGGCGAGAGTTCTTCCACCAGCAGCGCCCAGATCAGCAGCACCACCGGCAGCAGGTAATGCAAACCGGCAAGGATCGTGTCTTTCACCGGCGGCAGCGCCAGCATCTCGGAATTGGGATCGTCGATGGCCAGATCGGGCTCTTTGGCGACCAGCTTCACGATACCCACATAGGCAGCCACAATCGCCGGGACTATCACCCAGACGGCTCCGTCGCCCAGCGCAGTCTTGATCCAGCCCAGGCCGTAATAGACCGCGTTGGCGAGCAGGATCACGCTGCACAACGTCATGCCAAATCCCGCCAACCGACCCAGCGTCGAGGCACCGGCTCGGCGCGGCAGACCCTCGATGCCGGCTTTGCAGGCTTCCAGGTGGGCGATATAAAAGAGCGCGATGTACGACATCACGGCTGGCAAAGCGGCGTTTTTGACAATTTCGGTGTAGGGCACGCCCACATATTCAGCCATCAAAAAAGCCGCAGCGCCCATCACCGGCGGCATGATCTGCCCATCGACACCGGCAGCGGTCTCGATGGCCGCTGCTTTTTTGGCTTCGTAGCCGACACGCTTCATCAGCGGGATCGTGAACGTGCCGCAGGTCACGACGTTGGCCACCGACGAGCCCGAAATCATTCCCATCAGGCCCGAAGAGACGACGGCCGCTTTGGCCGGGCCACCGCGCAAGTGCCCCAGCAGCGAAAACGCCACCTTGATGAAATAGTTCCCGGCACCGGCTTTTTCCAGCAGGGCACCAAACAGCACAAAAAGAAAAATGTAGCTTGAAGACACGCCCAGCGCCACGCCAAAAACGCCTTCGGTGGTGAGCCAGTAGTGTGAGACCGCTTTGGACAGCGAGATGCCTTTGTGCGCGATCGCTTCGGGCATATAGGCACCGGCAAAAGCATAGATCAGCATCAGCGCGGCAATGATCGCCATCGGCGGCCCGACGACGCGCCGCGTGGCTTCGAGCAGTAGCAGCATGCCGGCAATAGCCACCGCAAAGTCAAGCGCCGACGGCTGACCCGGGCGCTCGGAGATCTCGCGGTAAAAGAGAAAAATATAGGCGGCGCAAAAAGCGCCGATCGCTGCCAGCGCCCAATCGATATAGGGGATGGCGCGGCGCGAAGAATGTTTGCCGAACGGGTAGGCAAGGTAAGCCAGAAACAGCGCCAGCGCCAGATGCAGGGCGCGCATTTCGGTGGCGTTGAGGACAAAAACGCGCAGCGTGAAAGGCAGCGGTGAGGCGTACCAAAGCTGCAATAGCGACCAGGCGATGCAGGCCGCAAAAAGGACAAACTTGGCAACCCCGGCGGGCTTGCGCCCGCCCAGATCAGCCTCCTGCACCAACTGTTCGACGTTGACCGCTGTGGCTTGATCTGCTGGCTTGCTCATGTTTGTCCTGGTTCAAAGGCTCGCCGGTTTATTTCACCCAGCCTTTTTCGCGGTAATAACGCAGCGCGCCTTCATGCAGCGGAGCGGACAGGCCGTCGGCAATCATGCTTTTCGGATCGAGGTGGGCAAACGCCGGGTGCAATTTCTTGAACTCGTCAAAATTGTCAAACACGGCTTTGGTCACGATATAAACCACGTCGGCCGGAACCTTGGTCGAGCTGACCATGGTGGCCAACACGCCGTACGTCTTGGTCGGCTGCGGGTTGCCCGCATAAAGACCCCCTGGGATCGTGGCGTAAGCGTAATAAGGATTCTTTTTCACCAGCGCATCAACGCCAGGTCCGGTGATCGGCACCAGCTTGGCACCGCAGGCCGTGGTCGGATCCTGGATGTTGGCCGAGGGGTGACCGACGCCGAAAAAGAAGCCGTCGATCTTGTTGTCGCACAGCGCAGCACCATGCTCGTCGGCTTTCAGCTCTGAAGCCAGAGAGAAGTCCGACACCTTCATGTTCATGGCGGCCAGCAATTCCGTCATGGCCGAACGCGTACCCGAGCCGGGGTTGCCGACATTGAGCCGTTTACCCTTGAAGTCGGTAAAACCCTTGATGTTGGCTTCCTTGCGCGCCACCAGCGTGAAGGGCTCGGGATGGACCGAGAACACCGAGCGCAGTTCCGGGAACGGTTCCTTGAAAGAACCGGTGCCTTTGTAGCCCTGATAGTGCACATCGGATTGCGCCATGCCAAAGTCGAGCTCACCGAGCTTGATGGTGTTGACGTTGTAGCCTGAGCCGCCAGTCGATTCGACCGAACAGCGCACGTTGGTTTTGGCGCGGTCCTTGTTCACCAGGCGGCAAATCGCACCGCCGACAGCGTAATAAACACCAGTGACACCGCCGGTGCCGATGGTGACGAATTTTTGTTGCGCCAACGCCGGCGTGGCGCTCAACGCGGCGCTCAGCATGATGCTGACGGCGCTCAAGCTGCCCAATGCAAATTTCTTGCTCATCTCTAGGTTCTCCTGGTTGTAAAAAATCTCAAATGCTGCTCAAGGCAGCACCAATTGCCGCATCCAGTCGCTCGATCACCATGCTCAGCTCGGCTTCGCTGCTGATGAAAGGCGGTGCCAGCAAGATGTGATCGCCAAAGCGGCCATCAACGGTGCCGCCCATCGGGTAGCACATCAGGCCACGCGCCATCGCTTCTTGCTTGATGCGGGCGTGCAGTTTAACGGCTGGATCAAACGGCTTTTTGTCAGTACGGTTTTGCACCAGCTCAATGCCCCAAAACAGACCGCGGCCACGGATGTCACCCACGTGCGGGTGTTCGCGCCAGGTCTGGCGCATCAGTTGTTGCAAAAATTCGCCCCGCGCGCGCACTTGCGCCAGCAGGTCATCGCGCTCGATCACCTGCTGCACGGCCAGCGCTGCGGCGCAGGCCACCGCGTGTCCCAGATAAGTGTGGCCGTGCTGAAAAAAGCCTGAGCCCGCGCGCATGGCGTTGACGATCTTGCCTTGCGCCAGCACGGCACCGATGGGTTGGTAGCCGCCGCCAAGACCCTTGGCGATGGCCAGCAGATCGGGTGTCACGCCTTCTTGTTCGCAGGCGTGCAGCGTGCCGCAGCGGCCCATGCCGCACATCACTTCGTCCAGGATCAGCAGCACGCCGTAGCGGTCACAGACTGCGCGTACCGCCTTGAAGTAACCTGGCACTGCGACCAGCACCCCGGCGGTGGCACCGCCAACGGTCTCAGCGATGAAGGCAATCACCCGGTCGGCACCCTGGGCGAGAATGGCTTGTTCGAGTTCCTGCGCCAGGCGCTGGCCGTATTGTTCGGGCGTTTCTTCGCTGCGCTGCTCGCGGTACGGGTAGCAGGGTGCCACGTGCGTCACCGGCATCAGCAGCGGTGCAAACTGCGCCCGGCGCCACTGGTTGCCGCCGATCGCCAGCGCGCCCAGCGTGTTGCCGTGGTAGCTTTGCCGGCGCGCAATGAAATGCGTGCGCTGGGGCTGACCGATCTCGACAAAGTATTGGCGCGCCATTTTCAGCGTGGCTTCCATCGCCTCCGAGCCACCACTGACAAAATAGACGTGGCTCATGCCTTGTGGTGCGTTCTCAATCAGCTTGTCGGCCAGTTGCTCGGCCACTTCGGTGGTGAAAAAACTGGTGTGGGCGTATGCCAGCCGGTCGATCTGCTGGTGCATTGCGGCCAGCACGTCGGGGTGGCCGTGCCCGAGACAGGAGACGGCGGCACCGCCGGAGGCATCAATGTATTGCTTGCCCTGCGAATCGGTCAAATAAACGCCTTGCCCGCTGACCGCCATTGGTGGCGTGCGCTGCAATTGGCGGTGGAATACGTGGGTGCTGGTCATGGTGTGCTCGCGGTGAAGGTCTAAGGACAGTTGGCCGATTATTCGTCAAATTTTTTGCGCCACTTTTGATCTCATCGACTTGACAGCGAATTATCCTTTTGGCGACCAAATAATTGACCGGGTTTCTACATATAATGCGAGCCCTTGTGACAGCCTGCTGCCCGTGATCTGCGGGTCAAACAATCACTCAGATGATCGCGTCCGTTGCTCCATTTGATGCCGACGAGTCGGACGCTTTGCCTTACCAGCGGCTGGACGGCGCGCAGGCGCAAGCCTGGCGCAAGCAGCATCCGGTGCTGTCGCCCTGGCGGGTGATCGGCTGGCAAGTGTTGGTAGGTTTGCTGGTGGCGCTGCTGGCATGGGCAGTCACCGGTCGCGCCGCTGCCGGCTTGTCGGCCGCTTATGGCGCGCTGGTGGTGGTGTTGCCGGCAATGCTGTTTGCACGCGGATTGATGAGCCGCTTTTCATCGATCAACGCGGTCACGGCGAGTTTTGGTTTTTTTATCTGGGAAGCGGCCAAGATTGCGGTCAGCCTGGTGCTGCTTTTTGCGGCCAACCGGGTGCTGGTAAATCTGGAATGGTTGGCCATGTTGATTGGCCTGGTGGTAACGCTGAAAGTGTATGGATTGGCGCTGTTGATGCGTCCGCAACGATTAACTGATTAAAGAGTAAACAATGTCCGTAGCAGAGCAGGCACCGTCGGCCAGTGAATACATCGTTCACCACTTGACGCATTGGCAAAACAAGCCGCAGACCGAAATCGTCGATTTTTCGGTGTTCAATATCGACTCGCTGTTTTTCTCCGTCCTGCTCGGCGTGCTGTGCTGTTTCTTTCTCTGGAAAGCCGCCAGCAAGGCCACGGCCGGTGTTCCCGGCCGCTTTCAGGCTGCGGTTGAAATGCTGTTTGAGCTGGTCGACGGCCAGGCCAAATCGATTGTTCACAACGCCACCAGCCGCAAGCTGGTGGCTCCGCTGGCGCTGACGGTTTTTGTCTGGGTGGTGCTGCTCAACACCATGGACTTGTTGCCGCTGGATTTCCTGCCGCTGATCTGGGGCTGGATCTATGGCGCTGCCGGGCACGATGTCCACCATGCCTATCTGCGCGTCGTGCCGACGGCCGATCTGTCCATCAGCCTGGGGCTGTCGGTGTCGGTGCTTTTGATGTGCCTGTTCTACAACATGAAAATCAAGGGCATCGGCGGCTGGGCACACGAACTGGTGACGGCACCTTTTGGCACCAGCAAGAACCCGTTTTTTGCCGTCATCCTGGCAGTCGTCAATCTGGCCGAGCAACTCATCTCTTTCACCGCCAAAACGGTCTCCCACGGCATGCGGTTGTTTGGCAATATGTATGCGGGCGAACTGATTTTCATGCTGATCGCCCTGCTTGGCGGCACCTGGGCTTTTTCGGCCGCTCCCGGCAGCCTGATGCTTTTGTTGCTGCACGTGGTGGCCGGGTGGGCCTGGGCGGTGTTTCACATTTTGATTATTTTGTTGCAGGCTTTTGTGTTCATGATGCTGACGCTGGTGTACATCGGCCAGGCGCATGACGCTCATTGATCTGTAGCACTGATTTTGTTTTCGTTTGTTTTTGTTCGTTAATTTTGGAGTGAATCATGGAAGTTATTAGTTTTGCTGCGCTGGCGGCTGGCATCATCATTGGCCTGGGTGCCTTGGGCGCTTGTATCGGCATCGGTGTCATGGGCAGCAAGTACCTTGAAGCCGCAGCGCGTCAGCCCGAGTTGATGGGCGAGCTGCAAACCAAGATGTTCGTGCTGGCCGGTCTGATCGATGCCGCTTTCATTATTGGTACCGGTATCGCCCTGTGGTTTGCCACTGCCAACCCGTTCCTGGCCCAAATCGCACGTCTGGTCAAGTAAGCCCTGCCTTCTACAACCCTTGTTGAAGGAGATTTACTGTGAGCATTAATGGAACACTGTTGGCGCAAGCCATCGTTTTCGCATTGCTGGTGCTGTTCACGATGAAGCTGGTGTGGCCGCCGATTGCCGCCGCACTCGACGCGCGGGCCGGCAAAATCGCCGAAGGCCTGGCGGCGGCGGATAAAGCCAAAGCCGAGTTGTCGTCCGCCAATCAGCGCGTCGAGGTTGAATTGGCCAAATCGCGCAGCGAAACAGCGGCCCGTCTGGCCGATGCCGAGCGCCTGGGCCAGGCGATGGTTGAAGAAGCCAAGACCAAAGCCGTCGATGAAGGCAACAAAATCATTGCGGCGGCCAAGCTTGAAGCCGATCAGCAAGCGCTGAAGGCGCGTGAAGCCTTGCGCGAACAGGTGGCGGTGTTGGCGGTCAAAGGTGCCGAGCAGATTTTGCAGCGCGAAGTCAACGCCAGCGTGCACGCTGATTTGCTGGCGCGTCTGAAAACCGAGCTCTAGCATCATGGCCGAAACCGCAACCATTGCGCGCCCCTACGCTGAAGCCCTGTTCAAGGCGACCCACGCCGACCTCGACAGCGTGTCGCCGTGGCTCGACGCTTTGCAAGTCGTGGCGCAAAACGGGCAATTGCTGCAATTTGCAGGCAACCCTGGGGTGTCGCCACAGCAAGTGTTTGAAGTGATCACCGGTGTGCTTAAGTTTGAGCTGCCTGAGATGGCAAAAAACTTTTTGCGCACCGTGCTGGCCAATTCGCGTCTGCGCGTTGTGCCCGAGATCGCCCAGCAGTTCAAGCTGCTGCGCAACGCGCAAAAAGGCTCGTCGGATGCGCTGGTCTATAGCGCTTTTGCGATTGATGCTGGCGCGTTGGCCGCTTTGTCCGCCACGCTGGAAAAGCGCTTTGGGCGCAAGCTCAACGTCAGCGTGCAGTTGCAGCCGGAGCTGATCGGCGGCATTCGTGTTGTGGTGGGTGATGAGGTTCTTGACTCTTCCGTCAAGGCCCGTCTGGAACAAATGAAAGTGGCGTTGACTGCGTGAGGCGCAAGCCGCGCTGGTCTATAGCCCTATTAATGAAAGAAGGAAAGAGTCATGCAACTCAATCCCGCAGAAATTTCTGAACTGATCAAGAACCGTATCGAGGGGCTGTCCGCCAGCGCCAACATCCGCAACGAAGGAACGGTGGTGTCGGTCACCGACGGCATCTGCCGCATTCATGGCCTGTCGGACGTGATGCAGGGCGAAATGCTCGAATTCCCAACCGATGCCAGCGGCCAGACCTGTTTCGGCCTGGCGCTCAATCTGGAGCGTGACTCCGTCGGCTCGGTGATTCTGGGTGCCTACGAACACATCTCCGAAGGCGACACCGTCAAGTGCACCGGTCGTATTCTGGAAGTCCCGGTAGGTCCCGAGTTGCTGGGCCGTGTGGTCAACGCGCTGGGTCAGCCGATCGACGGCAAAGGCCCGATCAACGCCAAGATGACCGACGTGATCGAAAAAGTGGCCCCCGGCGTGATCGCACGCCAGTCAGTCAGCCAGCCGATGCAAAGCGGCCTGAAATCAATTGACTCGATGGTGCCGGTGGGGCGCGGTCAGCGCGAGCTCATCATCGGCGACCGCCAAACCGGCAAGACGGCCGTCGCGATCGATGCCATCATCAACCAAAAAGGTCAGAACATGACCTGCATTTATGTCGCCATCGGCCAGAAAGCCTCCAGCGTCAAAAATGTGGTGCGCTCGCTTGAACAAGCTGGTGCCATGGCCTACACGATTGTGGTGGCCGCCACTGCCTCCGAATCCGCCGCCATGCAGTATGTGGCGGCCTATTCGGGCTGCTCGATGGGCGAATATTTCCGCGACCGTGGCGAAGATGCCATGATTGTTTATGACGACCTCTCCAAGCAGGCCGTGGCGTATCGCCAGGTCTCCTTGCTGCTGCGCCGTCCGCCCGGGCGCGAAGCCTATCCGGGCGATGTGTTTTATTTGCACAGCCGGCTGCTCGAGCGCGCCGCCCGCGTCAACGCCAAGTACGTGGAAGATTTCACCAAGGGTGCCGTCAAAGGCAAGACTGGCTCGCTCACGGCGCTGCCCATCATCGAGACGCAAGCGGGCGATGTCTCGGCGTTCGTGCCGACCAATGTGATCTCGATTACTGACGGTCAGATTTTTCTCGAAACATCGCTGTTCAACGCCGGCATTCGCCCCGCCATCAACGCTGGCATTTCGGTCTCACGCGTCGGTGGTGCGGCCCAGACCAAGCTGATCAAAACACTCTCGGGCGGTATCCGCACCGACCTGGCGCAGTACCGTGAATTGGCCGCCTTCGCGCAGTTTGCATCCGACCTGGACGAAGCCACCCGCAAGCAGCTCGAGCGCGGTGCCCGCGTCACCGAACTGCTTAAACAGGCGCAGTACAGCCCGTTGCCAATCTCGTTGATGGCGGCCAGCTTGTTTGCCGTCAACAACGGTTTTCTGGACGATCTCCCCCTCAACAAGGTGCTGGCGTTCGAGCACGGCCTGCACGCCTACCTCAAGGACAAACAGGCTGCACTGCTGGCCAAGCTGGAAGCCGCCAAAGCGATGGACAAGGATGCCGAGGCCGAGCTCAAAGCGGCCATCACCGCGTTCAAGAAATCGTTCGCTTGAAGACTGCTGACTTGAAGCAAAGGAGTCTTTGATGGCAACCGGCAAGGAAATTCGCGGCAAGATCGCCAACTTCGAAAGCACCAAGAAGATCACCAAGGCGATGGAGATGATCTCGGTGTCGAAGATGCGCAAGGCGCAGGAGCGCATGCGCGCTGCCCGTCCCTACGCAGAAAAGGTGCGCAACATCGCGGCCAATCTGGGCCAGGCCAACCCCGAATATGTGCACCCGTTCATGAAGGCCAACAGTGCCAAAACTGCCGGCCTGATCCTGGTCAGCACCGACAAGGGTCTGTGCGGCGGACTCAACACCAACGTGCTGCGCACGGTGACCAACAAGCTGCGCGAGTTTCAGGCCGAAGGCATGGCAACGCAGGCAGTAGCCATCGGCAACAAGGGCCTGGGCTTTCTCAACCGCATTGGTGCCAAGGTGGTGGCACACGTCACGCAGCTCGGCGACAAGCCGCACCTGGAACGCCTGATCGGCCCGGTCAAGGTGCTGCTCGACGCTTACGCCAAGGGCGAAGTCAGCGTGGTTTATCTGGCCTACACGCGCTTCATCAACACCATGAAGCAAGAAGTGGTGCTGGAGCCGCTGCTGCCACTGTCGGCAGCACAGATGCAGGCGCAGACCGCGCAGAGCGAAGGCGCCACCGGTGCCAAGCATGGCTGGGACTACATTTATGAGCCCGATGCGCAGGCCGTCATCGACGAGCTGCTGGTGCGCTACGTTGAAGCGCTGGTCTATCAGTCGGTGGCTGAGAACATGGCTTCCGAGCACGCCGCGCGCATGGTGGCGATGAAGGCCGCCACTGACAACGCTGGCAACGTCATCGGTGAGCTCAAGCTCGTCTATAACAAAACCCGCCAGGCAGCGATCACCAAGGAATTGTCCGAGATCGTCTCCGGGGCGGCAGCGATCGGAGCCTAGGCTTCGCATCGGCCACTCATTCGCAAGATTCAAACTTATTGGAGCAGAACCAAATGGCTCAAAACGCAACAGCAAACAGCGCCGCCCAGGGAAAAATTGTTCAGTGCATCGGCGCTGTGGTGGACGTGGAGTTTCCGCGTCAACAGATGCCCGGCATTTACGACGCACTCACGCTCGAAGGCTCGGCGCTGACGCTCGAAGTGCAGCAGCAGTTGGGCGACGGCATCGTGCGCACCATTGCGCTGGGCACTTCTGACGGCCTGCGCCGCGGCCTGATGGTGAGCAACACCGGCAACCCGATTCGGGTGCCGGTGGGGACCGCCACGCTCGGGCGCATCATGAACGTGCTGGGCGCGCCGATTGACGAGCGCGGCCCGATTGGCACCGAGCAGCGCGCATCGATCCACCGCACCGCGCCGACCTACGACGAGCTCAGCCCGTCGCAAGAGTTGCTGGAAACCGGCATCAAGGTGATCGACCTGGTGTGTCCGTTTGCCAAGGGTGGCAAGGTCGGCTTGTTTGGCGGCGCCGGTGTCGGCAAGACCGTCAACATGATGGAGCTGATCAACAACATCGCCAAGGCGCACAGCGGTCTCTCGGTGTTTGCCGGTGTCGGCGAGCGCACGCGCGAAGGCAACGACTTCTACCACGAGATGATGGAGTCGGGCGTGGTCAACAGCGACAACCTGGGCGAATCCAAAGTATCCATGGTCTATGGCCAGATGAACGAGCCCCCGGGCAACCGGCTGCGCGTGGCTCTGACCGGCCTGACGATTGCCGAGTCGTTTCGCGATGAAGGCAAGGACGTGCTGTTTTTCGTTGACAACATCTACCGCTTCACGCTGGCCGGCACGGAAGTCTCAGCCTTGCTCGGGCGCATGCCTTCTGCCGTGGGTTACCAGCCGACGCTGGCGGAAGAAATGGGCCGCTTGCAAGAGCGCATCACTTCCACCAAGACCGGCTCCATCACTTCAATCCAGGCGGTTTATGTGCCGGCCGACGACTTGACCGACCCGTCTCCTGCCACCACTTTCGCCCACCTCGATTCAACCGTGGTGCTGAGCCGTGACATTGCATCACTGGGCATTTACCCGGCGGTCGATCCGCTTGATTCCACCAGCCGCCAGCTTGACCCCAATGTGGTGGGCGAGGACCACTACAACACGGCACGCGCGGTGCAGGGAACGCTGCAACGCTACAAGGAGCTGCGCGACATCATCGCCATTTTGGGCATGGATGAGCTGGCACCGGAAGACAAGCTCACGGTGGCGCGGGCGCGCAAAATCCAGCGCTTCTTGTCGCAGCCGTTCCACGTCGCCGAAGTCTTTACGGGTACCGCCGGCAAGTACGTCAGTCTGGCCGAAACCATTCGCGGCTTCAAAATGATTGTGGCCGGCGAGTGCGACCATTTGCCCGAGCAGGCCTTCTACATGGTCGGCAACATCGACGAAGCGTTTGAAAAGGCGAAGAAAATTTAATTGCGGGACAGATCTTCAGCTCTGTCCCCAACTGAATAGGAATATATGAACACCATCCACATCGATGTGGTCAGCGCCGAAGAGTCGATCTTCTCCGGTGAGGCGCGTTTTGTCGCTTTGCCCGGTGAAGCCGGCGAGCTTGGCATTTACCCGCGGCACACGCCGCTGATCACGCGCATCAAGGCCGGTTCCGTGCGGATTGAAAAAGCCGATGGTGGCGAAGAGTTTGTCTTCGTTGCCGGTGGCTTGCTGGAAGTGCAACCCAGCTGCATCACGGTGCTCTCTGACACCGCCATCCGGGGCCGCGATCTGGACGAGGAAAAAGCCAACGCAGCCAAGACAGCGGCGGAAGAAGCTCTCAAGAACGCCAAGACCGACATCGACTTGGCGCGTGCCAGTTCCGAACTGGCCGTGATGGCGGCGCAAATTGCCGCACTGCGCAAATACCGGCAGAAAAAATAGTCTCTCACTCCAGCGTTGGTCGGTCCGGCAGCTCGTTCGGATTGGCCTCGCCCGCTGCCAGCGGAAAGTGCTGTTGCAGCAGGCCGCCGACCTGCTCGATCAGCCGGCTCAGACCAGCTTCAAAATGACCGGCTTTAAAGTCCGTCGTCAGCCCACCCGCCAGTGCCTGCCACGTAGCTGGCGGCACCATGTCGCTGAGTCCGCGGTCGGCCACCAGCTCAAAGCTTTGCTCGGCCAGCAACAGGTAAATCAGCACGCCGTTGTTGTGTGCCGTATCCCACACCCGCAGCTTGCCAAACAGCGCCAGCGCGCGCTGACGGCTCAGTTCTCTGGTGCTGGTCTTGCGCCGCAGGTAGCTCAGTGGCAAGCCGGCTTCGATGTGGATGCGAATTTCGCCGCTGTGCTTTTGCTCGCTGGCGGCCACTTGCTGGCGCAGGCGCTCCAGCAAATCGCCGCTCAATGCCAGTTGCGCCGCAGATGCTGCCAGCCAGCGATGCCGGAAAAGTCTCTGAATTCGATCAAACATCACCATTTCCCCGAGGCACCACCGCCGCCAAAATCACCGCCCCCACCCGAACCAAAGCCGCCGCTGCCACCACCCCAGCCGCCACCACCGAAACCGCCACCACCCCAACCACCACCCCAGCGGCCGCTATGTGGTGCGACGTTGGAAAACAGCGTGAATAACAGCGCCACCACAGCGGCCAGTCCGGCAATCAACAGGCTGGCAGTAAATAGCAGTGCAATCGCCCCGGCTGCAACACCGGTGGCCACCGAGCCCAACTTCGTTCCCAGCAAGCGGCGCGTGAACATGCCAAGCACCGGCACTGCCACAAACATCAGCACGGCCAGGTCGTTCCAGTCCAGCGTCGGCCGGCCATGGCTGGTGGCGGTGGCGGGCAGCGGCAACGCCTCACCCTTGACGCGCGCCATGATCTGATCGATGCCAGCGTCCAGTCCGGCAGCATAGTCACCTTGCCGGAAATGCGGCGTGATGGCCTGGTCGATGATGCGTTTGGCCGCCAGGTCAGGTAGCGCGCCTTCAAGCGTTTTGGCGACTTCGATACGCAACTGGTGTTCGTTTTTGGCGACGATCAACAGCACGCCGTCGCCCACTTGACGGCGGCCGATTTTCCAGACATTGGCAACCCGGTTGGCGTAGCTGGCAATGTCTTCGGGTTGTGTGGTGGCGACCAGCAGCACGACGATCTGGCTGCCGCTGTCGTGTTCAAACTGTGTCAGCTTGTTTTCGATCCGGCTTGCCTGCTCGGCGCTGAGCGTTGCGCTGGTGTCAACGACGTGGGCGCGCAGCGCCGGCACAGCCTGCTGCGCTTGCGCCAGCGGCAGCAGGCAGAGCCAACCCAAAACGAGCGCGGGTGCTGCCACCCAGCGCGTCAGCCGCCACAAGCCGGTGCCCATGGCGATTATTTTTTGGTGAAATCAACCACCGGCGGCACGGCAATCGCAGCTTCGTTAGGAACGGCGAAATTGGGCTTGGGCGAATAGCTGAACAGCATGGCAGTGAGGTTGCTGGGAAAACTGCGCGCCAGCACGTTGTAGGCTTGCACCGCCTGGATGTAGCGGTTGCGCGCCACCGTCACGCGGTTTTCGGTGCCTTCAAGCTGCACGCGCAAATCCGAAAAACCCTGATTGGCTTGCAGCGTGGGATATTTTTCCGCCACCACCATTAGCCGGCTCAAGGCCGAGCCGAGCTCACCCTGGGCAGCCTGAAACTTCTGGAACGCCTGCGGGTTATTCAAGGTCTCAGGTGTCACCTGAATCGAGCTGGCCTTGGCGCGCGCTTCAATCACCCGGGTCAGCGTTTCCTGCTCGAACGCGGCTTCACCCTTGACCGTCGCCACGATATTGGGCACCAGGTCCGCGCGGCGCTGGTACTGGTTGAGCACCTCGCTCCAGGCCGATTTGGTCTGCTCGTCAAAACGTTGAAAATCGTTGTAGCCACAACCCGCCAAGGCGAGTGTCGAGACAAGAATAAAAAGCCAGCGTCGCATACAAACCTCCGCTCAGAAGGCGCAACGGTAACATATTCTGGGATCAACCCTTGGCGACCCAGCCAGGCAGTTTGCGCTCAATCTTCAAGCAAACGCTGCAGGTACCTGCCATAGCCATTTTTTGACAGACCTTGCGCCAGCCGCTGCAACTGGGCATCGTCAATAAAACCGTTGCGCCAGGCGATTTCTTCCACGCAGGCCACTTTCAGGCCCTGGCGGCGCTCCAGCGTGGCGATGAACTGACTGGCTTCGAGCAGGCTGTCATGGGTGCCGGTATCGAGCCAGGCATAGCCGCGCTGCATGATCTGCACCTTGAGTTGACGCTGCTCCAGATAGGCCTGGTTGACGGCGGTGATTTCAAGCTCACCGCGCGCGCTGGGCTTGACGGCCTTGGCAATGTCCACCACCTGGTTGTCGTAAAAATACAGACCGGTGACGGCGTAGTTGCTTTTGGGTTTGAGTGGTTTTTCTTCGATGCTGATGGCTTCGCCCTCTTCGTCAAAGGCCACCACGCCGTAGCGTTGCGGGTCTTGCACGTGGTAAGCAAAAACCGTGGCACCGATGACGTTGTGGTTGGCACTGGCCAACATCGGGCCGAAATCGTGCCCGTAAAAAATGTTGTCACCCAGTACCAGCGCGCTGGGCGCGCCGGCGAGAAACTTTTCGCCGATCAAAAATGCCTGCGCCAGTCCATCTGGGCTGGCTTGCACCGCGTATTGCAAATGCAAACCCCATTGTGATCCGTCGCCCAGCAGTTGCTCAAAGCGCGGTGTGTCCTGTGGCGTGCTGATGACCAAGATGTCGCGCACGCCGGCCAGCATCAGCGTGCTCAAGGGGTAATAAATCATCGGTTTGTCGTACACCGGCAGCAGTTGTTTGCTCATTGCCAGTGTGGCCGGGTGCAGTCGGGTGCCGGAGCCGCCGGCCAGAATGATGCCTTTGCGTGGGGTGGTCATAAACGTTTATTTTTGTGACGTATGAGGGGTTGGTCTGTTGACGCTGATTATCCATGCGCCGCTAGTACTCAGGCACTACTGGTGATGCCTACAATAGCCGAAAGAAATTATGCGCCAGCGACGCTGGTCCAAGGAGCTGTAAATGGCAAAGTGGAAAGCCTTTCCGTACGCCGGCGATTACACTTTTGACGCTGCCAGTGTGAAGAAGAACTGGTCCCGATTGCACGCTGGCGACGCTGAGCCGCTGCCGCAGGATGTCGACGTGTTGCGCGCCTGGGCGCTGTTTCACAATGGCGAATTCCAAAAGGCGATGGAGTTCGGACTCAAAATTGGCGGTGCCGGCATCACGGTGGCCAACGAAGCGGCCTGTGTTTACGCCGATTACCTGGAACAAAAAGACAAGGAACGGCTCGATCTGTACCTGGCGGTGGCGCAGCGCGCTGCAGCGCAGGTGGCATCCAACCCCAACAATGTCAGTGCCCATTACTGGCAGGCTTATGCGCTGAGCCGTTACAGCCAGGGCATCAGCGTTGCCAAGGCGTTGGCGCAGGGATTGGGTAACCGGGTCAAGGAAGAGCTTGAAAATGTGATCAAGCTCGAGCCAAAACATGCGGATGCCCACGTTGCGTTGGGTGCTTTTCACGCCGATGTGATCGACAAAGTGGGTTTGCTCATTGGCAGCATGACCTACGGTGCCAGGAAAGACACCGGACTGAGTCTGCTGCAGCAGGCGCTCAAGCTGAACTATGAATCGGTGGTGGGCATGATCGAATACGCCAACGCGATGATGATGCTCGAAGGCGAAAAAATGATTGAAGACGCAACGCGCCTGTACCAGCAAGCGGCAGCGGTCAAGCCCATCGACGCGCGTGAAAGACTTGACGTTGAACTGGCGAAAACAGAATTGGAAGATTGAGCCTGTCGCGATTTGGGAAATAACAACGGTATGTTCCGGGGCATGAGTGGGTCGCAGGTGGCATCGGTGGTTGGCGCAGCTCGCGCACCAATTTTGCTCGAAGGATCAGGTCACCGGGGCACTCAGCTCCGCGGCTGTCCCCCGGCCTGCGGCCTCCTCCTTGATGCCGCTGCGCTGAGCGTCCCAGTGGCCTGATCCTCGCCAGGTGCGAGAGTGTTCAGCGCCGGCTGCCTTGGGATTGGTGCGTTAGTTGCTGCAGTGTTTGGTCGCGCTGCGCTTTGGGTTGCTCTGACAAGTGTCTGGCAGCAGCAAAAAAGCGCAACCAGTCGCGGTCAGACTGCTCGAACACCGATTCAAAAGCGCCGACCCAGTCGTCGTACGCCGCCTGCGCGCCCAAAGCAGCATTGTTCACTTTGGCCACCCAGACATCCGAACTGTTGTCCCAACCAAGGTCTGATTTGAGCCGCGCATAGTCGTCGCGGAACGTTTGCAGCGCCTGGTTTTTTTGCGAACGCAACAGCGCCTTGTCAAAGTCGGGCGCTGCGCTTTGCTGGTAAATGCGTTGCAAGCGCAAGCGCAGCGCGGATGTCAGCGCGCGCAATTGCTGGCGTTGGGCATTGAGCCGGGCGTACTCATTGCTGGCGGCTGTGGATGCCTGGCTGTGCAGCCATTGCTCGCCGCCCAAGCGCTCAACCGCGCTGGCAAATGACTCATTGAACCGGGTGTCGTCCTTGACGTATAGCACCTGATGCGCGAGCTCATGCAAAATCATGCGCGCCAGTTCGCCCTCGCTGCGGTAGATGAAAGTGTTGAGCAGCGGGTCGCCGCCGGCCCAGTTCAGCCAGCCCAGCGTGGAGTAGGCGCTAACACCATAGACGCTCACCTCCAGCCCCTGCGCGGCTAGCGCCTGCGCCGCCGCACGCGCCTGAGCGAGGTCAAAATAGCCACGGTACGAAACGCAACCTGCCACCGGCACGCACCAGGTTTTGAGCGTCAGATCGAACTCGGCGGCTGCCACCACGTTCCAGACCACCGAACTGCGCTTGAGGTCGGCGTAACTGTGGTAGCTGGCGTTGTCGGGCAGCATGAGTTGCGTCACGGCAAAGCGTCGGATGCGCTGCGCCAACAGCAACCGCTGTTTGAGCGCCGGATCAGTGTTGTGGTCGGTCAGCAACCGTTCGATTGGCCGCGCCGCGTGCATCACCTGCAGGTGTCCAGCCACTGCTTGCCAGTAGTACGAACTGTCGGCGCAAGCAGCCAGCCACAAGCTTGCGGCCAAAGCCATGGCGACCCGCAGCAGCCGTTTGCCCGCCCCTGCGGGGCATGCCGATGGTTGAGCTTGAGACTTGGAGGATAGATACATCGCTTTGGCAGACCCCACGCGCACGGAAAAAAACCGTGGTCGCGTTAGCCCAGTTTAACGGCTGTCGTTGGTCCGACCGACGACTCAATAGTGGTGAGCAATGAGTTTTCACCTTGACGCGGCAACCGGATCGGACTAAAAACTTGTCATGGAATACCTGCTGGGGAAAATCGAGTCGCAGTTGCACCAATTGCCGGTTTCAGTGGCACTTCGGCTGCCCGCCGGGCGTGAGCTGGGCCCACCCTCGGCGGCGGTGCGGCTGTCTTTTTCTGACTGGTCGAGTTTTGCCACCATGGCGGCCGGGCGCATCGGTGGCATGGCGGAGGACTTTGTCGAGTGTCGCTTGCAGCTCGAAGGGCGTATGCGCGAACTGATGGTGGTTGCCGCCGGCCTGCTCAGTGCCAGACCGACTGAAAAGGACCACAGTCGCTGGCGCAGATGGCTGCGGCGCTGGCGGGCGCTGCGCGCACATTCGGTGCGGCGCGATGCCCGGCAGATCGAGTTTCATTACGACGTGTCGGACGATTTTTATGCACTGTGGCTTGACCCGCTGCGGGTTTATTCCTGCGCTTACTATCGCGACCCGTCGCTGACGCTGGCGCAGGCGCAACAAGCCAAGCTTGAGCAGATCTGCCGCAAACTGGCGTTGCAGCCGGGCCAGCAATTTCTGGACATCGGTGCCGGCTGGGGCGCTTTGCTGTTGTGGGCTGCCGAACACTATGGGGTGCATGCCACCGGCATCACCCTGTCTAAAAACCAGCACGCTTACGTGCAGCGGCTGATCCAGTCCAAAGGCCTCGGCGATCGAGTGCAGATGTTGCTGTGCGATTACCGCGACCTCGATGAGGCGCACTGTTTTGACAAAATCGCTTCGGTGGGGATGTTTGAGCACGTCGGGCGCGCCAATATGCCGGCCTATTTTGGAAAAATTTTCCGCCTGCTCAAACCCGGCGGCTGGGTGCTGAACCACGGCATCACTGCCGGTGGCACGCAGCACGATCAGCTCGGTGCCGGCATCGGCGACTTCGTGGAAAAGTACATTTTTCCAGGCGGCGAGTTGCTGCACGTGAGCCAGGTTTTGAACCACCTGGCCGATGCCGGCCTGGAAATGGTGGACACCGAAAACCTGCGCCCGCATTACGAGCGCACGCTGTGGGCCTGGTCGGACGCGCTGGAAACCCAACTGGACAAGGCCGAACAGGTGCTGGTGGCTGGCGCGGGTCGCGCGCGCGGGCAAAAAATACTGCGCGCCTACCGCTTGTATCTGGCCGGCAGCGCGATGAGTTTCGCGCAGGGCTGGATCGCTTTGCACCAGATACTGGCCACCCGGCCGGCGAGCGTGGATGCATCGGCAACGCCGCCAGCGCTGCGCTCAAACTATCCGTTCCAGCGTGACTACATGTACCGGTGAGAGCCGCTGATCCAGCGCACTAATCGACGTGCGCGCCCGAAGCCTTCACCACCGGTGCCCATTTCTTGATTTCGCTGTCGATGAACTTGGCAAACTCCTGCGGGCTGTTGCCGCTGGGGATGGCACCCTGGGCCAGCAGTTTTTCCTTGATGGCGGGTGAATTGAGCGCCTTGGCGGTTTCCTGTTGCAGCTTCAATACCACATCGGCTGGTGTTCCGGCCGGTGCCAGCAAGCCAAACCAGCTGCTGGCATCAAAGCCCTTGAGCTTGGCCGCTTCTTCAATGGTTGGCAGATCGGGCATGGCGGCCGAGCGCTGGGCGCTGGTCACCGCAAAGGCCCTGAGTTTGCCGCCCTTGATTTGCGGCATGGAGGAGGGCAGGTTGTCAAACATCACATCGACCGTACCCGAGACCATTCCCAACATGGCCGGGCCGGAGCCGGTATAAGGAATGTGCGTCATGAAAATGCCGGTCATCGACTTGAACAGTTCGCCCGCCAGATGAATCGATGTGCCGTTGCCGCTGGAAGCCATGTTCAATTTGCCGGGATGCGCTTTGGCGTATTTGATGAACTCCGGCACCGTGTTGATGCCCAGCGTCTTGGCGGTATTCATGTTCATTACCATGACATTGGGAACACCGGCCACCAGCGTGATCGGCGCAAAGTCCTTTTGCGGGTCGTAGGGCAGTTTGCGGTAGAGCGATTTGTTGATGCCGTGCGTGCCCACCGTTCCCATCAGCAGCGTGTAACCATCCGGGGCTGACTTGGCGACGATGTCGGCACCAACGTTGCCGCCAGCACCAGCGCGGTTGTCAACAATAAAGGTCTGGCCAAAGGCTCTCGACAATTCAGGTGCCACGGCGCGGGCCAGGATGTCAGTGGTGCCGCCAGGTGCAAACGGAACCACGATCTTCACTGGCTTGCTGGGCCAGGCGCTTTGGGCCAGGCTGGGTGTGACGATGCCAACGCAGGACGTGGCGGTGAGTGCGGCGATCAACCAGGGACGAAACGAGCGAAAGCGGGCAAGCATGAAAGTCTCCTCTTATCAGATGTTGGTGATTGCACGCGGCTCATTTGTAGCTGCGCGCGTCTTCGATCACTTTACCATCATTGGGCAGACTGCCGGGCAAGACCAGCTCGACT
Organism: Rhodoferax sp.; assembly: GCA_036171375.1. Taxonomy (GTDB): domain Bacteria; phylum Pseudomonadota; class Gammaproteobacteria; order Burkholderiales; family Burkholderiaceae_C; genus Rhodoferax. Next base: position 31,800 of record JAVHQY010000149.1, read on the forward strand.
TCGCCGCGCAACTTGGTCACATCCCGGATCGCTTCGCAGATTTTGCCCGCCAGCGCGTCGGGTCCGCTGCAACTGGTTTCCACTTTGAGCGTCATCGCATCCTTGGCCATTTCGCCGCTCACCACCAGGCGCGCGCGCGCCACTTCAGGAAAACGTTTGATGATGTCGGCGACTTGTCCCGGATGCACAAACATGCCGCGGATCTTGGTGGTCTGGTCGGCACGACCGAGCCAGCCCTTGATGCGATGGTTAGTGCGCCCGGTGGGACAGGTGCCGGCCAGTATCGCCGACAAGTCACCGGTGCCAAAGCGAATCAGCGGGTAATCGGGGTTGAGCGTGGTCACCACCACTTCGCCGACTTCGCCTTCAGCCACCGGGTCGCCGGTGCCGGGACGAACAATCTCGACGATCACGTTCTCGTCGAGCACCAGACCTTCACGAGCCGCGGTTTCATAGGCGATCAGTCCGACATCGGCCGTTGCGTAGCACTGGTAGCCCTGGATTCCATGCGCGATGAACCAGTCGCGCAGCGAGGGGGTAAAGGCTTCGCCGCCAAACATCGCCTTGCTGAGGCTGGGCAGTGACAGGTTTAGTTCAGCGGCTTTTTCAACAATAATCTTCAGGAAACTTGGCGTGCCGATATAACCCGCCGGGCGCAGTTCGCGCATCGCCTGCACCTGCTGCTCGGTCTGACCGGTGCCACCCGGAAACACGCTGCAACCGAGCGCGTGTGCACCGGATTCCATCATTGAGCCGGCCGGAACAAAGTGGTAACTGAAGCTGTTATGGATTAACTCATTGGGTCGAAAACCGGCAGCAAAAATGGCGCGTGCCATGCGCCAATAGTCAAGCCGCTTGCCCTCGGGTTCGTAGATTGGTCCGGGGCTGGAAAAAACGCGCGGCATGCGAGCGCCAAAACCGACCGCGCAAAAGCCGCCGAAAGGATCGCCGTTGTTGGCACGGCCAGCACACTGGTGCTCGAGTAACTCGTGTTTGCGCGTCACGGGCAACTTGGCCAGCGTCCCGCGGTCAATCACGCGCTGCGAATCGACTCCTTGCAAAATCTTTGCCAGCGCCACAGACGCGCGCTGGGCATGGGCCACTTGCCCGGGCAAGGCACTCATCAGTGCTGCTTCGCGCGCAGCCGGATCGCGCGCTTCAAGCGCGTCAAAAAATTCGGTCATTCTTTCTTCCTAAGTCAGCCAACGCTTGCGTCGCTTGTAGCTCTTCACATCTTTAAAACTTTTGCGTTCACCGCCGCCAACCCCAAGGTAAAACTCCTTGACATCTTCGTTGTTGGCCAGGTCGCTGGCGACCCCGTCCATCACAACGCGACCTGACTCCATGATGTAGCCATAGTCGGCAAACTTGAGCGCCATGTTGGTGTTCTGTTCGGCCAGCAGGAAAGTGACTTTCTCTTTTTGGTTCAGGTCTTTTACGATGCCAAAGACTTCTTCCACAATCTGCGGTGCCAGCCCCATCGAGGGCTCATCGAGCAACACCATGCTCGGGTTGGCCATCAGCGCGCGCCCAATCGCGCACATCTGCTGCTCGCCGCCCGAGGTGTAGGCGGCCTGGCTGCCGCGCCTATCCTTGAGCCGTGAAAAGTACGTATAGACCTTGTCCAGATTGGCTGCCACCTCGGCTTTGTTCTTGCGGGTGTAAGCGCCCGTGAGCAGGTTTTCTTCAATCGTCAGGTGGGCAAAGCAGTGACGCCCTTCCATCACCTGCACCACGCCGCGCTGTACCAAGTCAGACGGCGAAAGATTTTCGATACGCTCGCCGCGCAATTCGATGGAGCCCTTGGTAACTTCGCCGCGCTCGCCGCGCAGCAAGTTGGAGATGGCGCGCAAGGTGGTGGTCTTGCCGGCACCGTTGCCACCCAGAATGGCAACGATCTGCCCTTCTGGCACGTTGAGCGAAACGCCCTTGAGCACCAGAATGACGTGGTTGTAAATCACTTCAATGCCATTGACGTTGAGAACGATGTTTTTGGAGTCCATAAATTCTTTGCTTTCACCAATCGACAAGCCTGCACGCAGGCCTGTCGATTGACGCGTCAGTCATTGATGCCCGTGCGCTGCCCGGGCATCAATGCTGATGCCTACATCAGGACTGGCAGTCCGCCGGGGTGCGCGGTGCCAGTTTGTGGTCGGCTGCGTACTTGCTGGCGGTCTTCTTGACCAGCGGTTTCAGGACCTGCTCGTCAGCTTGCATCCAGTCGGAAGAGAAGTTCCATTTCTTGCCGTCCCAGGTGTGGATGCGGGCCCAGTTGGCACCGACGTGGTCGGCGCACGAGGTGCTCACCGGGCGCATCACACCGGCAAAACCCAGTGCGTCAAGTTTCTTCTGGTCGAGTGCCAGGTTTTCATAGCCCCAGCGAGCTTGTTCGCCACTGACCCATTTGCCCTTGCCGAATCGCTCCTGCGCGCGGCGTACGCCTTCCACTGCCAGCATGGCACTGAGCGCGCCGCGCATGTACAGCACCTGGCCCACTTCTTCCTTGGGGCCGGAACCTTGACCCTTGGCATGAACCATGGCCAGAATGTCCTTGACCACCTTGGACTGCGGCTCGGCACCATGCTGCATGGCGATGGCGTTGTAGCCCTTGGCACCTTCGCCCACGTCTTTCACGTCAGGCTCGGCGCCCGACCACCAGACACCGTACATTTTTTCACGCGGGTAACCGGTGGCTTGCGCTTCCTTGAGCGAAGTGGAATTCATCACGCCCCAGCCCCACAGCAGCACGTAGTCGGGTTTGGCCTGACGGATTTGCAGCCAAGCGGCTTTCTGATCGACACCGGGATGGGCGACCGGTAGCAATTGCAGGTTAAAGCCGTGCATCGCAGCGCGTTCTTGCAACAGCGCAATGGGCTCTTTGCCGTAGGGCGAATCGTGATACACCAGGGTCAGCTTCTTGCCTTTGAGTTTGTTGAGGCCGCCTTCTTTCTTGGCGATCGCCTGCACAATCACGTCGGCGGCAACCCAGTAAGTCCCCACCAGCGGGAAATTCCATTTGAAAACGGTGCCGTCGGCACTTTCACTGCGGCCATAACCGGCGGTGATTAGCGGAATCTTGTCGCCCGGGGCTTTCTCGGTCAGCGCAAAGGTGATGCCGGTGGACAGTGGCTGAAACACCGTAGCACCGCCATGCTTGCCTTTGAGACGCTCGTAGCACTCGACGCCGCGTGCCGTGTCGTAGCCGGTTTCGCACTCTTCGTAAATGATCTTCACGCCGTTGATGCCGCCTTTGGCGTTGACCAGCTTGAGGTAATCGGCATAACCATTGGCCCACGGCACGCCGTTCGGGGCATAGGCGCCGGTGCGGTAGGGCAGTCCTGGAAAGAATTGCTCCTTGGCCTGGGCATAGGCGCCGACCCCCACAGCCGCCAGCAAGCCAGCCAAAACAACATTACGAATCTTCATCAAAGTCTCCTCTTAGTTTGGCACTTGCATGCCGGTGGTTAACGAACGAAAAAGCTCAATGCGGAAAAGGCCACAGCCGCATCTTCTGTTTGCCAATGGACCACAACTTGGCCAGGCCGTGTGGCTCCACAATCAGGAACCAGACGATCAGTGCGCCAAAAATAATCAGCTCGGCGTGTGAAATGCCTGCCGTCGAAACCTCAATGCCGAACAAGCCGCCGAGCACCGGCAGGAACTGGTTCAGACCGATGGGCAGAATCACGATGAAGCCAGCACCAAAGAAGGCACCCATGATGGAACCCATGCCGCCGATGATGACCATGAACAACAGTTTGAACGACAGGTCCACCGAGAACGCCGCCGGCTCCCACGCTTCCAGATAAATAAAGCCCCACAAAGCGCCAGCGACACCGACTATGAAGGAGCTCACGGCAAAAGCGCTCAGCTTGGCATACATGGGACGGATGCCAATCACCGCTGCGGCCACATCCATGTCACGGATCGCCATCCATTCACGCCCCACAGCACCACGCACCAGGTTTTTTGCCAGCAGCGCCAACAGCACCAGCAGGGTCAGGCAGAAAAGGTATTTGGAGACGGGGGTTTCAATCGGTAGACCAAACACCTGGATGTTTGACACCGACACCGAGCCTGACGGCGCGTCGTTGGTAAACCACTTGATGCGCAGAAACATCCAGTCACTGAAAAACTGTGCTGCCAGGGTTGCCACCGCCAGGTAAAGCCCCTTGACGCGCAGACTTGGCAAACCAAACAGGATGCCAAAAGCACTGGCGCAAATGCCACCCAGAATCAGGGCAACCAGCACCGGAATGCCGGGTACACGGACAAAAAAGTTGAATGCTGCGTAGGCACCGACGGCCATGAAAGCGCCCGAGCCCAGCGATATCTGGCCGCAATAGCCGACCAGGATATTGACCCCCAGCGCGGCCAGCGACATGATCACAAACGGAATCAGGATGGCGCGGAACATGTAGCCGCTGCTGATCATGGGCACGACGATGAAAGCAGCGGCGATGATGAGCAAAATGACCCAGCGATCCTGCGCGATTGGAAAGATTTGCTGGTCGTCGCGGTAATTGGTCTTGAACTGACCGTTTTCTCTGTAAAACATGGTGTATCTTTATTTCTTAGCGAAAGGACGCGTCATTGCGAGGCCGCAGG
>JAVHQY010000150.1:0-5444 GCA_036171375.1 Rhodoferax sp.
CCCCGCGCTGCGCGCTCCTCCTTGACCTGCGCAAAACGCCCGGACAGCCCGGTCCTGGGTTTTGGGTTTTTGGATTATTTGGGTCAGAGCCCAATAGGCTTCAAAGCGTTGCCCGAAGTCTTGCCCCGCGAAATCGGGGTCAGAGCCCAATTCGGTGATGCTGAATTGGCAAGCTCGCAAGCCTTACCCCAATTTCGCTACGCCCGACAACGTGCCGTGGCGTTTGTACTGCCCTTGTTTATGTACGCGGCCAAATATGGTATTGGCCCTCTCTTCCGCCCGGCGGGGCGGGAGAGAGCGGGGAGAGTGAGTGGGGCCAAAAATGAAAACGAATAGAAGCCTATCACCCACTGCAACGCAGTTCAATGCTACAGCCACAGGCCGGGGGACACGAACGGCGGCGCGCTTGCAATAGCTTGGTGTTGCGCGCTTAAAAGAAGAGCTGGCTCAGTGCAATGTGCCGTTGCCTGGCAGGTTGTTGTGTGCTGTTTGAATCTTGAAAAAAGCGGTGCCCGCCGAACCTTGCCCAATCTCGGCTTCGGTGGCTTGGCGCACGGCTTCAACTTGAATGCTCAGGCGCAAGGCAATCCCCGCCAAAGGGTGGTTGCCATCGAGCACCACATGGTCCGGGTAGATCTCAGTGACGGTATAGAACGCGTTTTGGGGAAGGTCCGAGTTGCAACCCGGCGGCAACGCGGCACCTTCAATGGTCATGCCCTCTTCGAGTTCTTTTGGAAAAGGTTCACGCGACTCCAGGAATACCAGTTGCTCGTCGTAGTCGCCAAAGCCCTGCTCGGGCTCGAGCTGCAGGTCGATGTTGGCACCGACCTCGTGACCCATGAGCGCTTCTTCAATGGATTGAAATAGATCGTCGCCACCGACCAGAAATTCAACCGGCTCACTCAACACGTCGAGTTTTTCGCCCAGCGTATCGGTCAGCGTCCAGGTCAGTGCGACGACGCATCGTGGTGTGATTTTCATACGAGAATAGGGTTCCGGTGGGATCAATAGTGGGGTGTCGTGATGGAGTCTGAAAAACCTGTTGCATTGCCGTCCGAAGCAGGGCTGCCGGACGGTCAATTTTCCGGTCGCGCTGCTTTTGAACAGATCGTTCGCACGGCGTTAGGCTGTGCGGCTGCTCAAGGCTGGAGCGAGATTATATGGAGTGATGCCAGCTTTCTTGACTGGCCCCTGCGTGAACGCTCGGTGATTGACTCCCTACAGAGCTGGTCAAAGACCGGGCGGCACTTGACGCTGCTGGCAACGCGGTTTGATGAAGTGATACGCCATCATGCCCGTTTTGTGACGTGGCGGCGCAACTGGGATCACATCATCGAGTGCCGCTTGTGCCACGACATCGATGCCGCAGATTTTCCCAGCATGATCTGGAGCCCCAACTGGTATTTGCAGCGCCTTGACCCGCAGCGCCAGGTGGGCGTTTGCGGCAATGCCCCGGAGCGTTTGATCGAACTGCGCCAGCAACTTGACGAAGTCCTGCGCCGCAGCAGCGTCGGCTTTGCTGCTTCCACACTGGGCTTGTGACTTGCTCGGATGCTGACTTTGGCTGTCATGAACTGTGATAGCCTCATCGGGTATCCGCCATGAAAGGCGGCAACGCATGGCTTACAGTGCATTTTTAATGCCCGATGAGGAGAACTTTATGGATCTGCAACTTTCCGATAAATCCGCCCTGGTCACGGGTGCCAGTACCGGCATCGGTCGCGGCATTGCGCTGGCGCTGGCGGGCGAGGGCGTGCGGCTGGCGATTTCGGCGCGCCGCGTGAACCTGTTGCAGGCGCTGGCGCAGGAAATCGTGACCGGCGGCGGCAAGCCCCCCGTGGTCATCGAGTCTGACCTGTACGCCGACGACGCGGCCAAGCGGTTGGCAGATGCGGCCATCGCCGGTTTGGGGCGGGTCGATATCCTGGTCAACAACGCCGGTGGCTCGCGCAGTTTCAAAGAGCTGCACGTGGACGATGAGCGCTGGCAGGAAGCCATCACGCTCAACTTTCATCGCCCGCGCCAGCTGGCCGACGCGCTGATCGACCAGATGATTGAGCACAAATGGGGTCGCATCATCAACATCACCGGCAAGAGCGAACCCGATCACACCAACGGCGCGTTTTGCGCCAAGGCCGGCATTCACAGCTGGGCCAAGGGCTTGTCGCGCATGGTGGGGCAGCACGGCATCACGGTCAATTGCGTGCCGCCAGGGCGCATTCACTCCGAGCAGATTCTTCGCAATTACACGCCCGAGTACCGTCAGTGGCAGTGTGAAAACGAGATTCCGATGGGTCGCTACGGTGAGCCCGAGGATATTGCCAACCTGGTCACTTTTCTGTCCAGTCCGCGCGCCAGCTACATCACCGGCGCGGTGATTCCAGTCGATGGCGGTTTGCGCCGCTACCAATTTTGATGTTCACAATGACTCAGGAGATTTTTCCCATGAAGCTGTTTTTTTCCGGTTGCCTGTTTGCCACCTTGTGGTTCGCTCCCTTGGCCCAGGCGCAGACCCAGGAGCCCATCGTCATCAAGTTCTCCCACGTGGCGGCGAAGGACACACCCAAGGGTCAGGCCGCCGAGATGTTCAAGAAGCGCGCGGCCGAATTGACCAAAGGACGGGTGCGGGTTGAGGTGTATCCCAACAGCATGTTGTTCAAGGACAAGGAAGAGCTCGAAGCCTTGCAAATCGGTTCGGTGCAAATGCTGGCACCGGTGCCGGGGAAATTCGGTCCGGTCGGAATCAAGGAATTTGAAGCCTTTGACCTGCCTTACATGTTTCCGGACGAGGCTGGTTTGCATCGCGTCACACGCGGACCGATCGGTGCGGCGTTGTTGAAGAAACTTCAGTCGCATGGCTTGTTGGGCTTGGCGTACTGGGACGCGGGTTTTCGCATTTTGAGCGCCAACCGGCCGGTGCACGTCCCGAGCGATGCCAAGGGCCTGAAAGTGCGTGTCAGCTCGTCCAAAGTCAATCAGGCCATCTACAAATCGATCGGTGCCATCCCGCAGACGCTGGCGTTTTCAGAGGTGTATCAGGCTTTGCAAACGGGTGTGGTGGACGGTGCCGACGGGAACATGCCCAACCTCTACACGCAAAAGCAGTATGAAGTGCAAAAGCACGTAACCATGACCAATCACACGTTCAGCGGTTACGTGGTGGTCGTCAACAACGCTTTCTGGAGCAAGCTGCCGGCGGACATTCGCGCCGCCTTGAGCACCGCCATGCAGGAAGCCACCGACTACAACGACAAAGTTGCCGAAGAGGACAACGTCAAATCCATCGCCGCCATCAAGGCTTCGGGCAAGACCACCATTTACACCCCGACCCCGGCAGAAAAAGCACTGTGGGTCAAGGCCATGCTGCCGGTGCAGGACGAAATGGCCCCGCGCATCGGGCGCGATTTGATCGAAGCCATTCGCAAGGAAGTCAACGCCAAGTAACTTTGAGCGCCCGCATGGAACTCAAGCAGCTGCGTTTTTTTACCAAGGTGGTAGAGGCTGGAAGCATCAGCCGTGCAGCGCTTGACCTGGGCTTGGTGCCGTCGGGCTTGAGTCAGCAGCTCAGTCGTCTGGAAAGTGAACTGTGCACGCGTTTGTTGCAGCGCAGCCCGCAGGGGGTGGTGCCGACGCAGGCCGGACTGGCGTTTTACAGTGAAGCGCAATTGACGCTGCGTCATGCTGATCAGGCCCAGCGTGTGGCACAACAGGCGCGCTTGAGTGGCAGTGTCAGTGTCGGGCTGGCACCGACCACGGCGGCGGTGCTGGGTTTGCCGCTGATGCGTGCCATGCGCGAGCGCTATCCCGATGTTCGCCTGCACATGGTTGAGAGTTTGTCGGGGCACCTGGCGGCCATGCTCAACGCACGACAACTTGATCTGACGGTGTTGTTCGATTCACGCCACCAGTCCGGTGATCAGCTTCGCGGCAGGCAGCGCTGGTCGGTGTTGCCGATGCTGGAAGAAGATTTATTTTTTGTGTCGGCGCGCGGTCAAACGCGCTCGGACATGCCCGGCAGCCTGGCCTTGGCGCAACTGCGCGATGAGGCGCTGATTTTGCCGACCGGCCGGCATGGCCTGCGCAGCACGCTGGAAGCTGCTTTTGAACAGGCACGATTCATTCCCCGCGTGGTGTTGGAAATCGATTCGCTGGCGATGCTGATGGAAGCGGTGGATGCCGGGCTGGGAGCCACTTTGCAACCCGGTGCCGCGGTGGCACGCTATGCCGATGCCCACGAGCGTTTTCATCTGGCGCGCGTGGTGGACCCACCGGTGAAACGGCAAAACTTGTTGTGCAGCCTGCCCGAAGATGAACTCTCGCCGGCTGCATTGGCGGCGCGGGTGGTGTTGCTCGATTGCGCCAGCACGCTGGTGCAGCAAGCGCGCTGGTTCGGGGCAGTCTGGGTTGCCCCGCAGCGCGGCCCAACGAACGAGTTTGAACATGCAAAATAGTCCTGAATTTGATGTGCTGGTGATCGGTGGTGGCAACGCCGCGCTGTGCGCCGCCTTGATGGCGCGCGAAGCCGGTGCCAGTGTGCTGCTGCTGGAGGCCGCACCGCGTGCCTGGCGCGGTGGCAACTCGGTGCACACCCGCAACCTGCGCTGCATGCACGACGCGCCGCAAGACGTGCTCGAGAGTTGCTACGGCGAAGAAGAGTTCTGGCAGGATCTGCTCAAGGTGACGGGTGGCTTGACCAATGAAGCGCTGGCGCGGCTGGTGATTCGTGCCAGCGCGAATTGCCGACCCTGGATGCACCGCCATGGGGTCAATTTCCAGCCCTCGCTCTCGGGCACCCTGCAACTGGCCCGCACCAACGCTTTTTTCATGGGCGGCGGCAAGGCCCTGGTCAACGCCTACTACCGCAGCGCGGCGGCGCTGGGCGTGGAAATCCGTTATGACAGCAGTGTCAACCGTCTGGAGATGGAAGGTGGTCAATTTGTTGCGGCCCATGTCGACCAGATTCTGCCCGACGGCAGCCACCAGTTGCAGCGCATCAGCGCCAAAGCCTGCGTGCTGGCTGCCGGCGGCTTTGAATCGAACCGCGAATGGTTGCATCAGGCCTGGGGCCAGAATGAGCGCGGCGAGTGGCCAGCCGATCAATTTCTGGTGCGCGGCACCCGCTTCAATCAGGGCGTGTTGTTGCGCCACTTGCTCAGCGACCATCACGCCGATGCCATCGGCGATGCCACACAAGCGCATATGGTCGCCATCGACGCACGCGCGCCGCTATACGACGGCGGTATTTGCACGCGCATTGACTGTGTTTCGCTGGGCGTGGTGGTGAATCGCGAGGGTCGGCGTTTTTACGACGAGGGCGAGGATTTCTGGCCCAAGCGCTACGCCATCTGGGGCCGCCTGGTGGCGCAGCAACCGGCGCAACTGGCGTTTTCCATCATCGATGCCAAAGCGCTGGGCCGCTTCATGCCGCCGGTGTTTCCTGGGGT
>JAVHQY010000150.1:5544-10727 GCA_036171375.1 Rhodoferax sp.
GTGCACTTTGGCGGTCAGGCCAGCACCAACCTTTTCGTGGCGGGTGAAATGATGGCAGGTAACGTGCTGGGCAAGGGTTACACCGCCGGTGTGGGCATGTCCATAGGAACGGCGTTTGGCCGCATTGCCGGCGCGCAGGCAGCGCAGGCGGCGCTGGGCACAGGAGAACTTCATGCCCAGCGTTAAGGCCATGACAGCCCCAACCCCCACGCTGGCAAACAGCACCACAGCACCGTCCGAGCACGAGCAGGAGGTGGCGCGGCAAATGCAGATTTGCAACGCGTGCCGCTACTGCGAGGGCTTTTGCGCAGTGTTTCCGGCGATGACGCACCGGCTCGAATTCGGTTGGGCGGATGTGCAGTATCTGGCCAATCTGTGCCACAACTGTGGTGCCTGCCTGCACGCCTGTCAGTACGCACCGCCGCATGAGTTTGCCGTCAACGTGCCACAGGCCATGGCCAGGGTGCGTGGGCAAACCTACCAGCGTTACGCCTGGCCGCGCGCCTGGGGTCGCTTGTACCAGCGCAATGGTCTTACGCTGGCGCTGGCGCTGACACTGGCGCTGACCATTTTTCTGCTGCTGACCTTGGCTCTCAATGGCCAACTTTGGGGCGGCAGCGCGCAGCAGTTTTACGATCTGCTGCCGCACCGGCTGTTGGTCGCTGTGTTCCTGCCCGTGTTCATGTTTGTGCTGCTGGCGCTGTCTGTTGGCGTGCGGCGTTACTGGCAAGACATCTCAAGCGTGACCGGTGAAGCGTCACCGGGTTGGGATGCTAGCGCCGAAGCCGGTCGAAACGTGCTTTCTATGACTTACCTGGGCGGGGGTCATGGCCTGGGTTGCAACAACGAAGACGATGCTTTTTCGCTCGCCCGGCGCAACGCGCATCACTTGACGTTTTACGGTTTCATGCTGTGTTTTGCCGCCACCGGTCTGGCTGCGCTGTACCACTATGGTTTTGGCTGGAGCGCGCCTTACGCGTTGTTCAGCGGGCCCAAACTGCTCGGCGTGGTGGGTGGTGTCAGCCTGCTGTGGGGCACGGCTTGGCTGTTCAAATTAAACCTGCAACGCGCGCCCGAGCACGGCGAACTGGCGCAAAAGCCGATGGACCTGGGCTTCATTGCCCTGCTGTTTTTGACCAGCTTGAGCGGGCTGGCGTTGTGGCTGGCGCGCAGCAGTGCGGCGTTGCCGCTGCTGCTGTCACTGCACCTGGGCGCGGTGCTGGCTTTGTTTGTAACGCTGCCCTACGGCAAGTTCGTTCATGGCCTGTTTCGCAGCGCAGCGCTGCTGCGCTGCGCGGTGGAAAAGCGTCAGCGCCAGTGACCCATTGGTGCAACAACAGTGGCGCCCTGCGAGGCCAGGCCCCAGACAAACGACTGCATCGACAGCATGCCGTGAGCGGGTATTGCAGGGCGTACAGCGGGGCCGGGAAACCGCCGAAGGCTCGAAGTTCCTCCCCGCGAAATCGGGGCACGGATTATCGGGGTCAGAGCGCGATTCGGTGACGTTGGATTGGCCAGCTCGAACGCTCAGCCCCGAATTGGGGTCCGACCCCAATAATCCTCGTTGGCCAGCTCGCCAGCCCAGCCCCGAATTTGGATCTGACCCCAATTTTGCTGGACCACAATTATCGAAATTCAACGTGCCTCGGCGCGTGTACTTCCCTTGTTTATAGACGCGGCCAAATATGGTATTGGCTCCCTTTCCTGCCCGGCGGGGCGGGAAAGGGCGGGGGGATAGAGTGGGGCCAAAAATGAAAACGAATAAAAGCCTTTCACCCACTGCAATGCAGTTCGATGCCACAGCCGCAGGCAAACAAGGGCAAGCGGTTATTGCGGCAGGGGTTATCCTTGATGCCGCTGCGCTGAGCGCCCCAGCGACCCGATCCTTCCAGCCGCAAACACCTTCCAGCGCTGTCGGGATTTGGCGCAGCTGCCGTGCCGGGCTACACTGCTTTATCGAAAACAACGAGAGGAGAGCGTCGGCATGGAATCAAACCCGCAAGTTTCGCGGCGATATCCTCCCAAGCCCCGGGATGTTTATCTTTTTGCCACTTGCCTGATCGACCAGTTCACGCCCGAAGCCGGCCTGGATACGGTGCGGCTGCTCGAGCGCGAAGGCATCCGGGTGCATTACCTGGAGCAGCAAACCTGCTGCGGCCAGCCCGCGCACAGCAGCGGTTTCCCGGACGAGGCACGCGCCGTGGCCTTGCAGCAACTCAATTTGTTTGTTGAACCCTGGCCGGTGGTGATCCCCTCGGGCTCGTGCGGCGGAATGATGCGCTGGCACTACCCGAGCTTGTTTGCCGACGACCCGCTGCTGCACGCCAAAGCCCTGGCATTGTCCGAGCGCATTTATGAGCTGACCGAATTTCTGGTTCAGGTGGTGCATTTCAACCAGTCCGATCTGGGCCCGCCCTGCACCGTTGCGCTGCACACCTCCTGCCACGCCCGGCGCGAAATGGGCTCGCACGACACCAGTGTGGCCCTGTTGGGTGGCCTGAAACAGGTCAAGGTGGTGACGCAGGCGCGCATCGAGGAATGCTGCGGTTTTGGTGGCACCTTTGCCATGCGCTACCCGGATATTTCAGAGGCCATCGTGACCGACAAGGTGGCTGCCATCCGTGACAGCGGTGCCGAGCGCGTCGTCAGCGCCGATTGCGGCTGCCTGCTCAACATCACCGGCCGCGCGGCCAAACAAGACGAGATTGCCGGGCGCAGCACAGCTTCGCTGCCAGGCGAGCATCTGGCCAGTTTCCTGTGGCGGCGCACCAGCGCAGAAGCAGCATGAAAGCCACTGGCACCGACAGCGCCCGCGCCGGTATTCTGGCGCACTTGCGCGCGGCCCAGACGAGCGAATTGCCGCCGCTGCCGGGTGTCAAAGCCTGGTACGCGGCGCAGCAACGTGGCGAAGACACGGCACAACGCGTCACGCGTTTGCGCGCCGCGCTGGAAGCGGTCAGGACCGAGGTTTATGACACCACCGAGGCCGATTGGCCGACTTTGCTGCTGCGCCTGGCAGCGCAAAAAAAGGTGAAGAAATTTCTCATTGGCCAGGACACGCCGCACGGTGGGAAGTTGCAACAGTTGCAACCGGCGGGCCTTGAGCTGCGCTGCTACGGCGAGCCCATCGAGCGCTGGCGCGACGAACTGTTTGACACGGTGGATGCGTCGCTGACGCTGGCGCGCAGCGCCATTGCCGAGTTGGGCAGTCTGATTCTGTGGCCGACAGCGTCCGAGCCGCGCCTGATGTCGCTGGTGCCAGGCGTGCATTTTGTTTTGCTCGATGTGGCCACCATTCACAGCGATTTCCATTCGGCCATCGCCGGTGAGGGCTGGCAGGATGGCTTGCCGACCAATGCCTTGCTGATTTGCGGCCCGTCGAAAACAGCCGATATCCAGCAGGTGCTGGCCTACGGCGCGCACGGTCCGCGCGAACTGGTGGTGCTGCTGCGCCACCCGGCAGGGGAGGGCGCATGAACACCGCGATCAAACTCCAGGTGCTGCAAGACTTCAAGGCGCGCAGCCGCAAGGTGTTGCAGAACCCGCTACAGCGTAAAAATTTCCGCAGTGCGATGGATTTCTTGCAGGCCAAGCGCCGGGCCCAGTTTCCCGATCAGGATGAATTGCAAGGCTTGCGTGAGCTCGGCTCGGCCATCCGGCGCTACAGCCTGGCGCACCTGCCGCGTCTGCTCGAACAACTCGAGGCCAAGCTCACCGGCAACGGGATTCAGGTGCATTGGGCGCAAACGCCGGCGCAAGCCAACGCGATTGCCCTGGAAATCGCCCGCCGCGTCGATGCCAAGTCCATCATCAAAGGCAAGTCGATGGTGAGCGAAGAGGTGGGTTTCAACCACGCCATGCAAGAAGCCGGCATCGATGCGCTGGAGTCTGACATGGGTGAATACATCGTGCAGCTCGCGCACGAGGCCCCGTCGCACATCATCATGCCCGCGATCCACAAAACCAAGCAGGAAATTGCCAGCCTGTTTGCCCAGGAGCTGCCGGGTGTGAGCTACACCGAGGACGTGGACGCGCTGATCCAGATCGGTCGGCGCGTGCTGCGGCGCAAGTTTGCCCAAGCCGATATTGGTCTTTCAGGGGTGAATTTTCTGGTTGCTGAAACCGGCACGCTGTGCCTGGTCGAGAACGAAGGCAATGGCCGCATGAGCACCACCGTGCCGCGCGTGCACATCGCCATCACCGGCATTGAAAAAGTGGTTGAAAAATTGGAGCATGTGCCGCCGCTTTACAGCTTGCTGGCGCGCTCTGCCACGGGTCAGGCAGTGACGACTTATTTCAACCTGATCAGCCACCCACGCCAGCCCGGAGAAAAAGACGGGCCGGCCGAGGTGCATTTGATTCTGCTTGACAACGGCCGCACTCAGGCCTACGCCGATGTGCAATTGCGCGAGACGCTCAAATGCATCCGCTGTGGCGCTTGCATGAACCATTGTCCGGTCTATGCGCGCATTGGCGGGCACGCTTACGGCACCACCTATCCAGGCCCGATTGGTGCCATCATTTCACCGCATATGCTGGGGCTGGATGCCACCTACCCGCTGGCTTTTGCTTCGACCCTGTGCGGTGCCTGTGCCGAGGTTTGCCCGGTGAAGATTCCGATTGTCGATATCCTGGTGCGACTGCGCAACGAGGCGATGGCACGCGCTGGCAGTGACGAAGCCACGCTGCGCGGCAGTGGTGCCGCGCGCACCGCCAGTGGCACGGCGGTGTGGAGCGTCTGGGCGCAGGTTTACAGCAAACTGGGTTTGTACAAACTGGCTTCCTGGTTCATGAGCCGGGGCCGCGCCTTGTCACCGACCGAGCAGGGTGCCTGGACACGCAGCCGCACGCCGCTGATCCCGGCCCGCAAGCGTTTGCGTGATTTGCTCAGAGAGCGAAAAACCGGCGCTTAACTAAAACCGAGATTGTCCATGAGTCGCCCCCAGGTGCCGCCAAAGCTCAGCGTGGTGTAGATTCCATGCTGCCACCCGCTGGATCAGCATAGGCCTGAAACTCCGCCACCGGCAGCGGGCGGCTGAACAGATAGCCTTGGTAAGCGTTGCAGCCCAGGCGCGCCAGAAACTCTCTTTGCGTCTCGACCTCGACCCCTTCGGCGATCACCGCCAGGCCCATGCTGCCCGCCAGCGCGATCACCATTTTGGCAATTGCGGCGTCGTTCGAGT
>JAVHQY010000151.1:0-10706 GCA_036171375.1 Rhodoferax sp.
GCTGCGCCGCAAAATTTTTATTTTCTGGCCGGGCGCATGTGGCCATGGTTCGCCGCCCTGGGCACGGTGCTGGCGCTGGCTGGCCTGTGGATTTCTTTCTTCGTCGCGCCCACCGACGCGCAGCAGGGCGAGGGCTACCGCATCATCTTCGTGCATGTGCCAGCGTCCCAGATGTCGATGTTCATTTACCTGGTGATGGCCGGTTGGGCTGGTTTTGGCCTGGCTTTCAACACCCGCCTGTCGGGCATGATGGCCTCTGCACTGGCGCCCACCGGCGCGCTGTTCGCTTTCCTGTCACTGGTCACCGGTTCGCTCTGGGGCAAACCCATGTGGGGGGCCTGGTGGGTGTGGGACGCGCGCCTGACTTCCGAGCTGATCCTGCTCTTTTTATATCTCGGTTTTCTGGCGCTGCAATCCTCCATCGACGACCCGCGCCGCGCCGACAAGGCCTGCGCCGTGCTGGCGCTGGTGGGTGTGGTCAATGTGCCCATCATTTATTTTTCGGTCAAGTGGTGGAACACCCTGCACCAGGGTGCCTCGGTGTCGCTCACCAAATCCCCGACCATGGCCAGCGCCATGTTGTGGGGCATGCTGATCATGGTGCTGGCCTTCTGGATGTACGCCATCACCATTGCGCTGCTGCGCGTGCGCAACATCATCCTGGATCGTGAACGTCATACGGAGTGGGTCAAAAATGCATTGGAATAGTGTCTCCGAATTTTTCGCCATGGGCGGTTACGCCTTCTATGTCTGGGGCAGCTTCGGCCTGACCGCCCTGGTGGCGCTGGGTGAAGTGCTGACTTTGCGCAGCCAGCGCCGCCAATTGCTGGCGCATTTGCGTGCCGATCTTCGGTCGGAAGGAGCTCCCTCATGAAACCTCGTCACAAACGCGCTGCGCTGATTGTCGGTGCGCTGGCCACGCTGGCCGTGGCGGCCTATCTGGTGCTCAACGCGTTCCAGAGCAACTTGGTTTTCTTCTTCACCCCGACCCAGGTGGCCTCCGGTGAAGCGCCGAAAAACCGCACTTTCCGCATTGGCGGGCTGGTCAAACCAGGCTCGGTCAAACGCGACAACCTGACGGTTCATTTTGTCGTCACCGACAACGCCCGCGACATGAATGTGGCTTACACCGGCATCCTGCCCGACCTGTTTCGCGAAGGCAAAGGTGTCGTGGCCCAAGGAAAAATCGGTGACGATGGCAAGTTCAGCGCCTCTGAGGTTCTGGCCAAACACGACGAGAACTACATGCCGCCCGAAGCCAAGCAGGCACTGGACCAGGCCGAAATGAAAAAAATCTCTCAAACCATGAAGTAGCCGGACGCACCAAATGATTCCTGAAATTGGCCAATTCTCTTTGATGCTCGCGCTGTTCGTCGCGCTGGCGCTGGGTGTTTTCAGCGTGGTCGGCGCGCAGCAGGGTCGGCGTGACTGGATGGCGTTGGCGCGCCCCGGCGCACAAGCGCTGTGGCTGCTCACGCTGCTGTCCTTCATCTGCCTGACTTACGCTTTCATCAGCAACGATTTCTCCGTGCTGTACGTGGCCGAGCACTCCAACTCGCAGTTGCCCGCCATCTACCGTTTCGCCGCCGTCTGGGGCGGGCACGAGGGTTCGCTGCTACTGTGGTTGTTGATGCTGTGCTCGTGGATGATGGCCGTCTCCATTTTTTCGCGTCAATTGCCAGACGTGATGGTGTCACGCGTGCTCGGTGTGCTGGCGCTGGTGGCGGTGGGCTTTTTGCTGTTCATGCTGATCACTTCGAACCCGTTCATGCGCTTGCAGGAGATTCCTGAAAACGGCAAGGACTTGAACCCGATGTTGCAAGACCCGGGGCTGGTGTTTCATCCACCGCTGCTCTACATGGGCTACGTTGGCATGGCGGTGCCATTTGCTTTCTCGATCGCCGCGCTGCTCAATGGCCGGCTCGATGCCGCCTGGGCGCGCTGGTCGCGCCCGTGGGCCACAGCGGCCTGGATTTTCCTCACGCTGGGTATCGCCATGGGCTCCGAGTGGGCTTACTACGTGCTGGGCTGGGGTGGCTGGTGGTTTTGGGACCCAGTGGAAAACGCTTCCTTCCTGCCCTGGCTGATCGGCACCGCGCTGATCCACTCGCTGGCGGTGACGGAAAAGCGCGGCCTGTTTCGCAACTGGACCATCATGCTGGCGATCATCGGTTTTTCGCTCAGCCTGCTGGGGACTTTCCTGGTGCGCTCAGGTGTCCTGACCTCGGTTCACGCTTTTGCCTCTGACCCCAAACGCGGCATTTTCATTCTGCTGTTTCTGGCCGTGGTGGTTGGCAGCTCGCTGACGCTGTTTGCCATGCGTTCCAGCCGGGTTCGTTCGGTCGGCGCTTTTACGCTGGTTTCGCGTGAGACATTCCTGCTGGTCAACAACGTGTTGCTGTGCACGGCCACTGCCGCCGTGCTGCTCGGAACGCTGTACCCGCTGATCATCGACGCGCTGAACCTTGGAAAACTCTCGGTCGGGCCGCCCTACTTCAACGCCGTTTTTGCCCCCATCATGGTGCCGGCACTGCTGGCCATCGTGATCGGTATGTGGGCGCGCTGGAAAACCGACAGCGCCGCGCAAATCGCCCGCAGCCTGAGCCCGCTGGCGATCATCTCGCTGCTGCTGGGTTGCCTGGCACCGTTGCTGGCCGGCCCCTGGTCGGCACTGGTCGCACTCGGACTGACGCTGGCGTTCTGGATCGTGCTGGGCTCGGCCGCGCTGATTTACCGCCAGCTCAAAAACACGCCCAACTGGCGCGCCACACCGCTGTCGTTCTGGGGCATGCACCTGGCGCACGTCGGCATTGCGGTGTTTGTCGTCGGTGTCACCATGGTCAAGGGTTATGAAACCGAAAAAGACGTTCGCATGGCCATCGGCGACACTGTCTCGGTGGGGGGTTACGAATTTCGCATGACCGCCATTCGCAGCGAGCCCGGCCCCAATTACCGCGCCGACGTGGGCGACGTGGCGCTCAGCCGCGACGGCAAGCTGCTGCGCGTGCTGCACCCGGAAAAACGCGCTTATTTTTCCTCCTCGATGCCAATGACGCAGGCCGCCATCGACACCTCGGTGCTGCGTGACGTGTATGTCTCACTGGGCGAGCGGCTGGAAGACGGCGACGGCACAGCGTGGGCGGTACGCGTCTATTACAAGCCTTTCGTGAGCTGGATCTGGGCCGGCTGCGTGTTCATGGCACTGGGCGGTGCCCTGGCCGCTTTGGACCGGCGCTACCGGCGCAAAGCCCTGGCCAGCCAAACCATTCCGAAAGGACTGGCAGCATGAAAAAAGCCTTGATCCCGCTGGCGCTTTTTACCGTTTTGGTGATCTTTCTGGCGATCGGCCTGACGCGTGATCCGCGTGAGATTCCTTCACCGCTGATCGGCAAGACCGCGCCATTGTTTGCCGCGCCGATATTGCAAACGCCGCAGCAGCAGTTTTCTTCCAAGGACATGCTGGGCAAAGTCTGGCTGCTCAACACCTGGGCTTCGTGGTGTGTCGCCTGCCGCCAGGAGCACCCGATCCTGGTTGAGTTCGCCAAAACCAAAATGCTGCCGGTGATCGGGCTGGACTACAAGGACAAGGATGCCGAGGGGCTGCGCTGGCTGGCGCGGCTGGGCAACCCTTATGACCTGTCGATCGCCGACCGCGATGGCCGCATCGGCATCGACTTTGGCGTGTATGGCGTCCCCGAGAGTTTTTTGATCGACAAAGCCGGGGTGATCCGCTACAAGCAGATCGGCCCCATCACGCCGGAAGCGCTGCGCGACAAAATCATTCCGCTGGCCAAGGAGCTGCAAAAATCATGAGAATCTTTTTGTTGTTTTGGCTCGCGTTGCCATTCGCCGTCACCGGCTACGCCGCTGAAGCCGTGCCGTTGGCGGAAGACCCGGTGGTCGAGCAACGCATGATCAGCATCACCGAAGAGTTGCGCTGCCTGGTGTGTCAGAACGAATCGCTGGCGGCATCGCGCGCCGACCTGGCGCAGGACCTGCGCCGCGAAGTGCGCTCGCTGATCAAGGCCAACAAAAGCGACTCCGAAATCAGGGACTACCTGGTTTCCCGTTACGGCGATTTTGTGCTTTACCGCCCGGCCCTCAAACCGATGAACTACCTGCTCTGGTTTGGCCCGTTCATCCTGCTGCTGGCAGGGCTGGTGGTTTTGTTGCGCCTGGTGCGGCGCAACCAAAAGCGCGCAGCGCCGGCACCGCTCGATGAAGAGCAGCGCAAAAAAGCTCAATCCCTGCTACAAGATCCTGGACTTCACTCGTAATCCTAGAGTCCTCAGTTGACCGCTTGATTTAATCAGTAAGTGCGTATGAACACTCATTTTTTCGACTTCGATACTGTTCACCTTCCGGGTGACAGCGCTACGCGCCCGATTGAGCCACTGGCAACGCGCCTGGGGGCGTTGCTCCTTCTAGCAGGCACTAGCCTGCGTCGTCGTCGCGTCTTCCCAGCCACGCCGCCAGCAGCCCACTCGGGCGCGTCCAACTGAGGAATCTAGGATGACAGTTTTTATCTCTATCACAGCGTTGTTGACGCTGCTCGTCGTCGGCTGGATGGTGCGCCCGCTGTGGCGCCAGCAAGCGCACGAGGGTGTCTCAACCAAGGGACTCAACACGGCCATTTACCGCGACCAGTTGCTGGCGCTGGAGCGCGATTTGGCCAACGGCGCCATCAGCCAGGCCGATTTCGAGGCCACCCGCGACGAAGTCCAGTTGCGTCTGCTTGACGACACCGCTGCGGCTGACACGCCCCCGGCTACTGCGCGGTCCTACTTTTTGACCGGGCGGCGCAGCGCCGTGCTGCTGGCGCTGCTGTTGCCGCTGGCGGCGGCCGCTCTTTACTGGACGCTGGGTGCGCCAGGTGCGATCGACCAAAAAATGGCAGCGCAACCAATCACCGACGATCAGGTGCAAAAAATGGTCAACAGCCTGGTGCAACGCCTCAAAGACAACCCCGACAACCCCAAAGGTTGGGCCATGCTGGCGCGCTCGTACAAAGTGATGGGACGCTTCGACGAAGCCGAGCAGGCGTTTGCCAAAGTGGGCGCACTGCTCAACACCGACCCTACGTTGATGGTGGACTACGCCGACCTGCTGGCGGTGCGCGCCAACAACAACATTGAGGGCAAACCGCTGGAGCTGGTGAACAAAGCGCTGGCGCTGGAGCCCAATCATCCCATGGGTCTGATGATGGCCGGTGTGGCAGCTTATCGGCGCAGCGACTTCAAAGGCGCGATGGCCTACTGGGAACGTCTGCACGGGGTGCTCGAACCCGATTCGCCCGATGCCGAACAGGTCGAGCGCGACATTGCCGATGCGCGCGCCAAGGCCGGTTTGCCACCGCTGCCCATGACTGCGCATGAAAAGGCCGAGACGCAACTTGCCGCTGGTGCTACTGCTGCGGCCAAACCGGCAGCCACCACCACACCGCAAGACATCCAGCAAATGATAGACCGGCTGGCCGAGCGCCTGAAGTCCAACCCAACCGACTACGCCGGCTGGGCCAGGTTGGCACGCGCCTACAAGGTGCAAGGTCATCTGGAACAAGCCGAACAGGCCTACGCCAGGACCGGCAAGCTGCTAAAAACCGATCCGGACGTGCTGACCCAATACGCCGACCTGCTGGCGATGCGCGTCAACGGCCAGCTTGAAGGCAAACCGCTGGCGTTGGTCAACCAGGCACTGGCGCTCAACCCCAAGCACCCGATGGCGCTGATGATGGCCGCAGCGGCCGCCTACCGGCGCGCCGACTACGCCCAGGCCATCACGCACTGGGAAAAAGCGCTCGCCGTTCTCGACCCTGGCTCCAGCGATGCCAGTCAGGTCAAAGATGAAATCGCCGATGCCCGCGCCAAACTCACAACCGGCCCGGCGGGCAAAACCAAACCCTGAACTTTTTCTCTCTACCAAGGATTGCTCCATCATGAAATACATTTTGACTCTCGTTCTTTTGCTTGGCAGCGCCGTTTTCTGGAGCGGCCCGGCAACCGCGACCAGCGTGATCAAGGGCGAGGTGCTCGAAGCCAAAGACGTTCCTAACTACACCTACCTGCGCCTCAAGACGGCCAGCGGTGAAGTCTGGACGGCCGTGGCCACGGCGAAAGTCAAAAAAGGCGACAAGGTGAGCGTTGAAAACGCCGAACAAATGGACAATTTTGAGAGCAAGTCGCTGAAGAAAACTTTCCCGAAAATATTTTTTGGCAGCCTGGCTGCTGCGCCCGGTGCTGCTACAGCCCAGGTGTCAGCCGCGCACGCCGGTGCCAAACAAAATGATTTCAAAGGCGACGTGAAAGTTGCCAAGGCCACTGGCGCGCAAGCCCATACCGTGTCTGAAATCATCGGCCAAAGCGCCGCCCTCAAAGACAAACCGGTGCTGCTGCGCGCCCGCGTCGTGAAGTACAGCGCCTCTATCATGGGCAAAAACTGGCTGCACCTGCGCGACGGCTCAGGCAGTGCTGCCAAGGCCGACCAGGAACTGCTGGCGACCAGCACCGATGAAGCCAAATTGGGCGACACCGTGCTACTCAAAGGCACAGTTCGCAAGGACAAGGATTTCGGTGCCGGTTACGCCTACAAGGTGATGATTGAAGATGCCAAACTGCAAAAGTGAGGCCGGTCGGCATTGACGCTGGAGGCGCAATGAGGGCGGCATTTTTTCGTGCAACAAGACGGCTGGCGTGGCTGCTGGCGGCTCTGTTGCTGTTGGCCCCGGCGTGGGCCGGGCAACACGATATGACGCTGCGCATCGGTTTTCCAAGCAGCCTGTTCCATCGCCAGTTCATGCTCATTGCCGATTGGCGTTCGTATCTTGAGAGCCGGCTCAGCCGCCCGGTGGAAATCGTATTCAACAACAAAACCGGCAACACCATTGACCGGATCTATCTGGAGCGACTCCACTTTGCATGGGTTACCGACTACTCCGACACACGCCTGCGCCGTGACGCGCGCTTGTTGGCGGTGCCGCTGGTCAAAGGACAGCCGTATTTCACGTCCTACCTGATCGTTCCTGCGCATGACGACCAGACAAAATCCCTGCTGCAACTCAAGGGCAGCATTTTTGCCTTGTCCGATGCCAGCCACAACGGCAGCTACTTGGAAGTACACAACCAGTTGCTGGAAGCCGGACAGAATCCGGCACGATTTTTCAAGAAAATTGTTTTTACCGGCTCCAACCGCGACGTGATCCGGGCCGTCGCCCTGGGTCTGGCGCATGGCGGCGAGGTTGACAGCAATATCTGGGACGAACTGGCCAAAGTGCGCCCGGACCTGGCAATGCAAACCCGCATCATCGCCCGGTCAAACCCTTACGGTGCTGCGCCCATTGTTGCCAGCGACTTCGTCAACCGTCACGACTTTACTGCGTTGCAGCGGGTGTTGCTCGACATGGCAAACGATCCCGCCGGCATGACGCTGCTGCGGCGGATGGGGCTGGACGGCTTCATCATCGGCGATAAAAAAATCTATCAACAGACGGTCGAGCTGAGCCAGCTTTTGCAGCCCCGATGAAAGGCTTACTCGACCTGAGCTACCGCTACAAGATTCCGCTCTGGGGGAGTCTAATCATCATCCTGACGACGCTGGTGGTGTCGGGCTCTTTGCTGTTCAAGGCCTACGACGACATGCGTGAGGATCTGTTCGTACGCTCATCCGGCCTGGCGCACAGATTGTCAGATTCAATGTTCCAGCCGATGATCGATCAGGATGTCTGGCACCTGTTTGAAATCATCAATGCGCCACTGAGCCGCGCCAACAACAAAGACATTCTGCTGCCCAGCTCCATCGTCATTCTGGACAACGAGCTCAAGGTGGTGGTTGCCAGCAACCCCATGCTCATTCCCATGGGCACCCGCATCGACCAGCTCACGCCGCAATACGCACTGTTGGTGGCTTCCATTCAGAAGTTGAAAATCGACGACCAACCCACCTACAACCTGCAGGATCAGAAAAATTACTACGTGACGGCACCGATCGCCAGTGAGGGCTACAAACTCGGCTCGGTGATTGTGGTTCATTCCAAAGATGTTCTGTGGCCGCGCTTTGTTCGCATTGCCTCGCACGGCGCTTTGACCGGCCTGCTGGTGCTGGCAATCTTGTTGCCAGCCAACTGGTATTGGGGGCGTCGCCTGTCGCGCCCGCTGGTTTCGCTCACTGAGCGCATCAAGCGCCTCGACAGCGACGATCCGCAGAATCCCGACGAAGTGGTTTATCCCTACCAGGACGAAGTGGGTCATCTGCACCAGGCCTATTCGCGCATGCTCACCGAGCGCAGCGCCAAGCAGGCGCTGGAAAAACAGATCGTCCACTCCGAGCGGCTGGCAGCCGTCGGTCACCTGGCCGCTGGCGTGGCACACGAAATCAACAACCCGCTGGGAGGCATGCTCACCGCCATCGACACCTTGAAGAGCTACGGTCAAATGCACAAGCGCGAATTTGATGCCCGTACCGCCAAGACCATTTCGCTGATGGAGCGTGGCCTGACCCAGATCAAGGAGACAGTGGGCGCTTTGCTGGTCGAAGCGCGCGTTCGCAATCGCGCGCTTGAGCCACAGGATTTCGAAGACGTGCGCAGCCTGGTGCTGCCGCAGGCACAAAACAAGACCCTGGCACTCGACTGGCGCTCCAGCCTGGCGCGAGCGATCCCGTTGCAAGCCAACCAGGTGCGCCAGATATTGATCAATCTTCTGCTCAACGCCATTCACGCTGCCAACCCAAGAGGCCAAGTGATCTGCACCGTAAAAGAGCAAGACCGTGTCTTGCACATGAGCGTCGAAAATGATGGGGCGCAACTAAGCAGCGAGCAGATATCGCACCTGTTCGAACCGTTTTCGCCGCTGAGCAAAAGCGGTCATGGTCTGGGTCTGTGGGTGACCTACCAGATCGTGCAGCAACTGGGCGGAGAAATCACCGTCGAGCAGCATGGCGAAAATATTGTTTTCAGCGTCACCCTGCCATTTGATTCCAGCACCGCATCATGAGTTCCAAACGCATCTGTTTGATTGAAGACGACGAGATCATGGGCGAAGCGGTGTCCGACCGGTTTGATCTGGAAGGTTTTTTCGTCAACTGGTTCAAGACCGGCGAGGCGGCCCGCCAATCGCTCCAGAAAGACGCTTACCAGATCGTCATCAGCGACATCAAGCTGCCCGACATTGACGGCGAGCAACTGTTCGAGGAATTGAGAGCCGCCGGCACCGAGCTGCCGCCCTACCTGTTCATGACCGGCTACGGTGCCATTGACCGCGCCGTGCGCCTGCTCAAACTCGGCGCTGAAGACTACATGACCAAGCCGGTTGACATCCGCGCCCTGGTGGAGAAGGTGCGCGCCATCTGCGAGCGCAGTGCTGGCACCGGTAGCCATGCCAACGCTGCCAACGCGCTGGGCATTTCCAGCGCCATGCGTCGTATTGAAGCGGTGCTGCCCAAGCTCGCGGCGGACAACATCACTGTGCTGATCACCGGTGAGTCGGGTGTCGGCAAGGAAGTGGTGGCGCGCGCCTTGCACCAGCAGCGCGACCCCGACTGGCAGCGCCCCTTCATCACCGTCAATTGCGGCGCCATCACCGAAACCTTGCTTGAGGCCGAAATGTTCGGCTACGTCAAAGGTGCCTACACCGGTGCGCTGCGCGACAAGAAGGGCTATTTTGAACAAGCCGATGGCGGCACGCTGTTTCTCGACGAAATCGGCGAAATGCCGCTGTCGATGCAGGTCAAATTGCTGCGCGTGATCCAGGAGCGAAAAGTGGTGCGGGTCGGTGCCGAAGCGCTGATCCCCGTCAACATCAATCTGGTTTGCGCCACCAACAAAGACCTCAAGACAATGGTCCAGGCGGGCGAGTTTCGCGAAGACCTCTACTACCGCATCCACGTGCTCGAGCTGCAAGTGCCGCCGCTGCGTGAACGCAAGGAAGACATACTGTGGTTGGCGGGATCAATGCTCGAGCAAGAGGCCAGACAACACGGCACGGCACGGCGCGAACTCAGCGCGGCGGCCGAACTGGCCCTGCTCGAGCACCCCTGGAGCGGCAACATCCGCGAACTCAAAAGCTGCCTGGAGCGCGCCTGCATCCTCTCCAGCCAGGCCGTGCTCACGCCCGAAGCGCTGTTTGGCAATTCACCTCAAAGCGAGACCCAGGCCGAGGCCAATGCTGCTTCACTCAGCGACTATCTTGGCAGCTATGAGCGCCACTACATCGAAAAAACACTCAAGGCCAAAGAAGGCCGCATTGCCGAGTCAGCCGCCCAGCTGGGCATCAGCCGCAAAACGCTGTGGGAAAAAATGAAAAAGCTGGGCATCGGCGAAGACCAATAACAGGATGCGCCTGATCCGACGGACACAGCCGAACCTCAGAGTGCCAATGCCCATGGCAACTGAGCGGGGTTGATCACCTCCACGCTAAACGTCTGGTCTGACTTGAGGGGCCAGCCCTGAGGCACCGGTGCCAGCACGTAAGCATGGTCAACGCCAACATCCTGGCAAGCCTGCCAAAAGCCACGACTCAGCTTGGGCGCGCTGGAGAATTTGATCTCAAAACCCAGCTTCTTGCTGCCCAGCTCCACCACCAGATCCAGCTCGGCACCGGCTGCGGTGCGGTAAAAACCCACGTCAGCGCCTTTGGGCAACAGGTTGCAAATTTGCTCCACCATGAAACCCTCCCACGAGGGGCCCGCCAAGGGGTGGCCGATCAGGGCGTTGA
>JAVHQY010000152.1:0-10690 GCA_036171375.1 Rhodoferax sp.
GGCATCACTTCCACGTACTCATAAACTTCGCAATTCGTGAGCAGCTTGCGCAGCGGCAACGCGCAGCGTTCAAACCACCCTTTCGGGTCGTGCCGGTCGATTTCCTGACCCATGAAACGAAGCAGCGAACAGATTGGAGCCGGCCACTTTCCCTCGCACCGTTGCGAGATTCTTCAGCACCTGGCGGTAAATGCCGCGGCCGGACTGAGCATAATGACGGGATCGCAACTTTTTTGATTCAGGGCGTGAAACAGCGCAGCACCCAGCGCTGGGCAGCCCCGATTTCACCACACTTGAGGAAGCACTATGCACGCCACATCCAACAACAATATGCCTCTTGTCACCAACATTGAAGACTTGCGCGTGCTGGCGAAGCAGCGCGTGCCACGCATGTTCTACGACTACGTTGATTGCGGCTCCTGGACCGAGAGCACCTACCGCTCCAACGTCAGCGATTTTGAAAAAATCAAATTGCGCCAGCGCGTTGCCGTCAACATCGACCAGCGCAGCACCGCCAGCACCATGATCGGACAACCGGTGGCCATGCCGGTGGCGCTGGCACCGGTGGGCCTGACCGGGATGCAGCACGCTGATGGCGAAATTCTGGCAGCGCGCGCGGCCAAAGCGTTTGGCGTGCCGTTTACGCTTTCCACCATGAGCATTTGCTCGCTGGAAGATGTGGCTGCCGGCACCGACCGCCACCCATTCTGGTTTCAGCTCTATGTGATTCGTGATCGCGACTTCATCGAGCGCCTGATCGAGCGCGCCCGCGCCGCGAACTGCTCGGCGCTGGTATTGACGCTGGACCTGCAAATCATTGGCCAACGCCACAAGGACATCAAAAACGGCCTGAGCGCGCCGCCCAAACTGACGCTGGCCAACCTGCTCAACATGGCAACCAAGCCGCGCTGGGGGCTGGGTATGCTCGGCACCCAGCACCGGGATTTTGGCAACATTGTGGGCCACGTCAAAGGCGTTGAGAACATGGGTTCTTTGTCCGAGTGGACCAACAAGCAGTTTGACCCGACGCTGAACTGGAACGATGTCGAGTGGATCAAAAAGCGCTGGGGTGGCAAGCTGATTTTGAAAGGCATTCAGGACGTTGAAGATGCGCAGTTGGCCGTCAACTCGGGTGCCGATGCGTTGATCGTCTCCAACCATGGCGGGCGTCAGCTCGATGGTGCGCCGTCATCGATTTCAGCCCTGCCAGCGATTGTGGATGCGGTCGGCAAACAAATTGAAGTGCACATGGACGGCGGCATCCGCAGCGGCCAGGACGTGCTCAAGGCGCGCGCCCTCGGTGCGCACGGCACCTACATCGGCCGCGCTTACATTTACGGGCTGGGAGCCAATGGTGAGGCTGGCGTGACCAAAGCGCTACAGATCATTCAGCGTGAGCTCGACCTGACGATGGCATTTTGTGGCCGCACCGACATCAACACCGTTGACCGTGGCATCCTGTTGCCCGGCACTTACTGATGAACTTGGGGTGATTGCCGTTGCACAGTTGATCCATGAACAGCCGTTAACGCTGGATAGGTAGCCCTAATCTCACACAAGTGCCCGCGCTGCTGGAATCCCAGCTGATCTTGGCACCAATCGATGCCGCCCTGCTGAGCTGGTTTTTTAACCCTTTTCCGCCTTTGCTGAGGCACTGCGCTACATCGAAGCCCTGGCCGTTGTCAATCAGGCTGACAACAATCCAATCCTTTTCATGGCTGGTGACCACCCGAATTTCGCTGGCTTGAGTGTGCTTGATAATGTTGGTAAAGGCTTCTTGAAGTATGCGCAGGATGTGCAAGGCATTGCGTGGATCGAGCCAGTTAAGTGCTGGCAAATTTTGAATTTCCCAGCGCAGTGCAATGCCCGCACTTTCCAGTCTGGGCTCAAGACGATAGCGCAAGGTAGCCAGTACCAACAGCAGATCGGCCTGCACGGGTTCCATCGCATCGATGGTGAGTTTTAAGTCATCAATGCAATCTTTGAGCAAGTCGGCGGTGGTATTGTTGTCAATCTGACCTTTCTCGACCGCCAACAGTGTGCTTCTCAGGGTTGAACCCAAGCCATCGTGCATGTCTTGCATGATGCGCTGACGCTCGTCTGCCAGGGTTTGCCGGTGCGCGATATCACGCTGCTCACGGTAGATGTGTTCCAGCTGGTTTTCGCGCGCTTGCAAACGCTGTTCCAGGCTGGCGTTAACTTGTATGACCTCATTGAGGGCCCCAACATAGCGTCTGAACATGATGTATAAAAAAAGCAAAAACGCAACGGCATTGGTGTAGGGGCCAATGTAGATACCTTCCATACCAATGTGGTTGTTTTGTAGCAACCAGTCGTGCAGCCAAAAAACCATACCCATCAGACAACCGGCACCGAGCAACTTGCCGTCCAGAGTCTGGGCACGTTTTGACTGAAAAAAACCTGCCACGCCAACTGTCACACCCATGA
Source organism: Rhodoferax sp. (assembly GCA_036171375.1). GTDB lineage: Bacteria > Pseudomonadota > Gammaproteobacteria > Burkholderiales > Burkholderiaceae_C > Rhodoferax. The sequence goes on from JAVHQY010000152.1 coordinate 2,449, forward strand.
TCAACAAAACAATGTAGGCCAGTGGCGACAGCACATACACATTTGGCCACAGGGTGTGAACCGGCAAGGTGATCAGCCCCACGCCGATTGTTAGCAGCACAACGCTGCGATCAAGCCAAATCAGTGAACGTCGATGCAAGTGATTGAGGAAAAAATGGACCCCGGCAATCAGCCAGAACAAGGAATTGACGGTGATCCAGCTGAACCACTCGTCAGAGATGAGCAGCCGGTTTGCGCCTACGTGGTAGTGCAGCGTACGCAAAAAAGAAGCCAGTGAAACCAGGAAAAACCATAAAAAAAGTTTTTCTTTGCGTTGACGCAGCCACAGCAGCAGCGAAAACAAGCCGGCCGTCAAAAATGCTGCACTGCTCATGTAGGGAAACTCTGCTTGCAGCGAATAGCGAAGTTGATAGCGCCAACCCAGGTTGTCGTTTTCGCCGAGCCAAACCGTTGAAATGCCACCCCCGGTGACGCGTGGGTGCTGGATTCGGATCAAAATTTCGGTGGGGGTGTTCGACTCGGCAGTTTCATCCAGCGCAATCCACAGTGGAATGTTCCAGCCGTTCCAAAAGGTATTGGCGTGCGACTGAAAAAGCAATCGCTTGCCGCCATAAACGGCGATTTGCCCGTCAGTTTTCCAGCGCGGGATGTAGATGTAGCGAGAGGTCGGCAAGATATCCAGCACCGGCAGTGGCAAGCGATACCAGGTGACGAGGGTGGGTCGCTCCAATGCAGTTGGAGACTCTTGAGCGGGAATGAGGGGGTGCGGCAAGGCGTGTGGCAACGACACCGTTTGCCAATTCAGAGGCAAGGTTTCCGGATGGGCTTCATACGGTGGTGCACTGTAGCCTTGGCTCTCAATACTCAACGTTTGGGCGGTTTCCAGATGTAAAGGCGGCCCGGCTTGCGCCAACGCAGACCCGAGCACACCAGCCAATGCCAGCAGCCACAACAGCTGGTGTTTAATCATTCAGCAGACCTAGACTGCGCGCTTCGTAAATAGCCTCGGTTTTGGAGTTCACCTCCAGTTTGCTGTAAACGCGCCGCACAAACGTCAATACCGTATGGCGCGAAACCCCCATCAGTTGGGCGATTTCATCGGAGGTAAAACCTTTGGTGATGAACTCCAGCACCTGCTGCTCCCGCGCTGATAATAATGCGCGCGGTTTCGCCAAATCGAGCGGGGCCGGACGACTGCCGGTTGATGCAGGTCGGCCGAATAATACAAAGCGCGTCAGTATCTGGCGTGCAATCAGCGGGCTGATCGGGCTGCCGCCTGCGTACAGGTTGCGAATCTCGCCCAGCATGCGCTTGGACGTACTGTCTTTGAGCAGATAACCCGCCGCGCCTGCCTCAAGCGATTGCATCACATGCAACTCGTCGCCAAAGGTCGTACTGACCATGATGCCGCAGCTTGGCCAGCAGGCATGTGCGGCGCGAATGACATCTATGCCTGAGCCATCGGGCAAACCCAAATCCACCAGCAAAACATCAACCGGCTCATCTTTGAGCAAGCGCAAGCCTTGTGAGCGTGTGCTTGCCACGGACTGAAGCGTCATGTCGGGCGCGTTTTTTACAGTGTCCTGAAAGGCCTGTTGGAAAACAACATCGTCTTCTACCAGAGCGAGGCGAATGTGTGGCTGTGTTGTGCTGGTTTGCATGGGCGGCAATGTTGCCACAAGTTGAAAAAGCGGTACTTTGTGTCACTAGTTTTGGGGACAGACAGCAGTGCAAGTTTTTCCTACATTCGAGACAAGTCGCAATAGCGCCTTGATTTTTTTGGCATTCCAGCCGTCAGTGTATTCAATTTAAGGAGTTCTCATGTCCACCTCAAAAGAAAAATCGCAAGCCAACCACGCTGCCACCATCACTGGCAATGCCGCAGGCTCGGTGCTTGAAGACAGTCTAAGCGTCGCGAGCGGCTTACTCGTCGTCAATGATTTGGACAACGGTGAAAACCAAGTCAAGGCCATCAAAGAAAAATCAGGCGAATACGGCAAGTTCAGCATCAGTACCGACGGCAACTGGAAGTATGTGCTGGACAACCACTCGACCGACGTGCAAGCGCTGGCTGAGGGTGAAACGGTGACAGAAAAATTTGTCGTGACCAGCAAAGACGGTTCGGCTTTGAAAACCGTTGAGGTGACGATCACCGGCACCAACGATGTGGCCAGCATCAAAGGCGACACCCGCGCCACCCTGACTGAAGACTCGCCCCATACGACAGCACGTGGTGAGCTGGAAGTGAAAGACCAGGATCATGGTCAGAGCTCGGTGCAGGCCGTAGCCAGCCAAGCCGGAACCTATGGTTCTTTCAGCATCGATGCCAAAGGGCATTGGACCTATGTCATGGACAACAGTCTGGCCGCCACCCAAGCGCTGGCACAAGGCGAAAAAGGCACCGACAGTTTTGTCGTCTGGAGCCAGGACGGCAGCGCCAGCCAAACTGTTACGATGACACTCAAAGGTGTCAATGACGAAGCCACCATCACCGGCCAGGATACAGGCTCGGTCAGCGAAGATGCAGCATCCAATACAGCCACCGGCCAACTGATCGTGAACGATGTTGACCATGGCGAAAACACCGTTGTACCCATCACCACCCAAGCTGGTGCCTATGGCAACTTCAGCATCGTGGCCGATGGCAACTGGACTTACACCCTGGACAACAGCCTGCTGGCGGTGCAGTCTTTGCCTGCCGGGGTCACGTTGACCGAAACTTTCGTGGTGTACAGCAGCGACAGCTTGTTGCTTACTGCAAATGACGACCATGACAGTGACAACGAGGATGGCAATGACGAGGATGGGCATGATGAAACATCAGAATCCGATCACCACGCCCCCAGCTACAAGGGTGCATCCAAAGTTGTGACGGTGACCATTGTTGGCACCAACGATGCTGCTGTCATTTCCGGTAGCAGCACCGGTGCTGTGGCCGAAGACCTGAGTCTGGGTGTAACGGGTCAACTCAGTGTGTCAGACATTGACGCGGGCGAAGCAAGTTTTCAGGCGCAAAGCAGCACTGTGGGTAGCTACGGCAACCTGAGTATTGGCATCGATGGCACCTGGAGCTATGTACTGAACAATGGCGCAGACAACGTGCAGGCGCTCGCTACAGGTGAAACGGCAACCGACACCTTTGTTGTCAAGAGCTACGACGGCACCGAACAGCAAATTACCCTGACCCTTACCGGCACCAATGACCTAGCCACCATCAGTGGAACCAGCACCGGTGCGGTGTCTGAAGATGCGACGCTGACAACCGGTGCAGCGCTGGCAGTGGCCGATGTCGATCATGGTGAAGCGGTATTCCAGGCGCAATCGGCTGTGGCTGCAACCTATGGCAGCTTTGCTATTAGCACCGACGGCCACTGGACCTATGCCCTGAACAACACGGCAACCAATGTGCAAGCACTGGCAGCGGGTGAGCAAGTGACCGACAGCTTTACTGTGGCAAGCTTTGACGGCACTGCCAGCCAGTTGGTGACGGCCACCATTACCGGAACCAATGACGGCCCAGTCGTCACTAACAACTCTGCCGCAGCGGCAGGAGCGGTAGCAGAAGACGGTGCGCTTGCGGCCAGTGGCCAACTTGCCGCCAGCGACGTGGACCATGGTGCCACGCAAATCTGGAGCGCGCAAGGAAGCGCCAATGGTGCGTATGGCGCTATCGGAATTGATGCCACTTCAGGGCAGTGGACCTACAACCTGGACAATGGTGCAGCCAACGTGCAGGCTTTGGCTGCTGGCGAGACCCACACCGAATCCTTTACCCTGCGCGTAGCCGATGATCAGGGTGCCACGGCTGACCAGCAAGTCAGTGTTTCGGTCATCGGCAGCAACGATGGCCCGGTCGTGTCGGAACAAGACGTTATTGGTTCAGTGCAGGCAGTAGCTCAAGCGGGCAGCATTCCAGTGACCACACCGATTCAATTCACAGTTCAGCAATATCTGGGTCATCAAAGCAACAGCCTGGCAGATCTGCGCGGTTATTCCTCATCGCACACCGCCGACTACACGGTACAAACGAATGTGATCGACTACACCGACGACCCAGCGGGCTTTGCGGGTGAATTGCCCGGCAGCAGCCGCTGGCCAGCGGCTCAGGCGACGGGTGCCAGCCAAACCTATGATTACGTTAACAACAATTTTTTTGCCCGCATCACGGCGGATTTTTCGGTCAGTACGGCCGATACCTATACCTTCAGAACCTTCAATGACGATGGTGTGTTTTTGCTGATTGACAACACGCTGGTCATCAGTGACACCGGTTATCACCCTGAATATCCGTTCACCGGCAGCATCGCGCTCACCCCCGGTAACCACACCATTGAGCTGTTCTTCTATGAAAACGGTGGTGAAGCCTCACTCGAATTTTCGGCGCGCACCTCCACCGGAAGTTATGGCCTTGTGGGCTCCACCGGGGGGGGCTTCTCAGGTGCTGCCAGCCAAGTCACCGATACCGGTCTGATCAGCTTCAGCGATGTGGATTTGACTGACGTGCATTTGGTGTCAGCTACCGGCACCCCCATGGGTGACGCGCTGGGTACGCTCAGTGCCGTCAAGACCAGCGACACCACGGGCTCTGGCGTTGGCGGTGAAATCCAATGGACTTATACCGCACCCAACTCCGCCTTGGTCTATCTGGCCGAAGGCCAAACCAAGGTCGAAAGCTTCACCATCACCCTCAATGACCAGCACGGTGGCGTGGTCACCAAACAGGTGGATGTGACCCTAACCGGCACCAATGATGTTGCCAGCATCAGCGGTGTATCGACAGGTACGGTTCATGAAGATACTACCCTGGCCGCAAGTGGCACGCTCACCGTGGCTGATCAGGACCAAGGCGAAGCCCAAGCTCAGGCAGTTGATGCGCTACTTGGCAACTACGGCAGCTTCAGTGTCGATGCCAATGGCCACTGGACCTATGCCCTGAACAACACGGCAACCAATGTGCAAGCACTGGCAGCGGGTCAAACAGTCACGGACTCTTTCACCGTTTCATCACAGGATGGCACCGCCAGCCAGGACGTGACCATCAGCGTTGCGGGTAGCAATGATGGCCCCACCGGTTCTGCTACGGCTGCTCTTGCGGCGGGCGCTGAAGACACCGCTTACACCGTTAGCGTCGCTGACTTGCTAACGGGCTTTAGCGATGTCGATAACGGCGACGTTCTGCACGTGACCGGTGTTGCGGCATCCAATGGCACATTGGTTAACAATGGCAATGGCAGTTACACCGTCACCCCAACTGCCAACTTCAACGGTGCAGTGACGCTGAATTACAACGTGCTTGACGGTCAGGGCGGCAGCGTGGCTGCAACCCAAAGCTACAACCTGGCGGCGGTGAATGATGCACCGGTACTACGGGGCACGCTGACCGAGCAGCTTTACACGTCAAGCCTGTCTGGCTGGACCCCTTTCCTGGTGAACAACGGGGTCTGGGTAACGCCCAACGGAGCCAGCTCGGGCGATACGGCACCGCACACGTTTGTGCGCCAATTCACTGCGGCGCAAGATGGCAATTATGTGTTCCAGTTCGCCGTGGACAATGAAGGTTCGGTTTTGGTGGATGGCGTTGCTATACCCGGTTTGTACAACAACGACTGGTCGCACTCGACTGTGCAGACCGTGGCGTTGACAGCGGGCATCCATACCGTCACCATGCATGCACTGAACTGGGGCGGCCCCGCAGCGTTTGCGATGAACATCACCGATCCAAATCATCAGGAGATCTGGAACACGCGCACGCATTTGAATCCTGAGCCGCTGATCTTGAGCTATACCGAGAACCAGGCAGCCATCGTCATCAGCTCTGGCCTGACTTTGGCGGACATTGATAGTCCGACCCTCTCGCATGCCACCGTCTCAGTGGCTACAGGTTTTGCAGCGAGCCAGGATGTTCTGGGTTTTGTTGACCAAAACGGCATCACCGGCAGCTATGACGCAGCCACTGGTGTGCTCAGTCTGAGCGGCTTCGCCTCGCAAGCGCAGTACCAGGCGGCCTTGCGGTCAGTAACCTACAGCAACAGCAGCGACAGCCCCAGCACAGCAGATCGCATGATCAACTTCTCGGTTGATGACGGCGCTGGTCAGTTCAATTTGAGCAATACCGTGCTGAGTCAAGTCGTTGTGATGGCAGTCAATGACGTAGCAACGATCAGTGGTACCAGTAGCGGTACGGTGCAGGTAGGCACCGCGCTGAGTGCCAGCGGCAGCCTGACAGTCAGTGATGCGGATACTGGCGAGGCTGTTTTTGTGGTGCAGACGGCCACTGCTGGCAACCACGGCTATGGCAACTTTAGTATCGACGCTGCGGGTGCGTGGAGTTACGCCGTAACCAATAACCAAGCTGTAATTCAGGGCTTGACTACAAGCCAAACTTTGACTGACAGTGTCACTGTGACCAGTTTTGATGGAACAGCCACTCAAGATGTCACCGTGACCTTGGTGGGTGTTAACGGTTGATATCTATTTGACAGTAATCGGCACCACCTGCGTCCGCTCAAACCATGCCGCATCGTGCCACACCGCCCTGCCCTCGTGGGCGTTGTAGTTGATGCAAAGATGTTCGTGTGCCGCAATCGGCTGTGGCTTGAGACAGCATGATCATCCGCTGCTGACCTCTCCCGCCACCAGCGCGATGAAGCGCGCGCAGCGCGATGCGATGGCGCTGTAATGGCCATTCCTGGCGGCTGTATTTCAGTTCGCGCCGCTGCCGCTGGCCGAACTGGCCACCGCTTTTGGACTCGGTTTGATCAGCGTGGTCTGGAGTCGCTTTTTGGCTTGAGCGCCACGCCACTTCCAAGACGTTTGGTTTTACCCCAGCAACTTGACAATGGCCGCCACTGCGGCGATGCCCGCGAACGTAACGCCAAGTGACCACCGCTGCATATCAAGCATTTGCCTGGAGAGGTCGCGAATGATCTCCAATTTTGCGACATCAAGATCGCCTTTGGTAGCGAGTTGCCCGGCATGCAGTTCGTATCGCTTGTCAATAGCCGAATTAAGTTCTTCAGCGAACGCTGTTGCATCCGCATCATCGGCACCCAACTTCCTGAAAGTTCTAAAGACAATTGCATCGATGCTGATGTTGACATCTCCAAGGGCAAATTCAAGATCAGAATTGACCTTCATTATTCCTAAAACAACGCCTGCCCGGGTTTGTCTGAGCGTAGCCAAACAAAATCACGCAACCACGCCGACAGTCACAATGGCCACGGCGTTGGCCAAGTTTTCCCGCACCGTTGCGAGATTCTTCAGCACCTGGCGGTAAATGCCGCGGCCGCGGCAATCCTTACACCCTATGCCAAGACTGCCGATCGAGCAAGTAAGGCTCCTTGATTGACCTGGTAATGCAATCGCATTACCATTCGGGTAGTTACCCAACAAAAGGAACGCTATGGTCGCCATTCTTGAAGCCGAATCCAAACTCACCGAACGCTACCAAACTACGGTGCCCGAGAGCGTTCGCCGCGCTCTCAGGCTAGGTAAGCGCGACAGAATCCGCTTTACGATTCGTCCAGATGGGGATGTCGTGCTGACGCGTGCTGGTCAAACCGAGAGTGAGGACCCCGTCATGGGACACTTTCTGAACTTCCTGGCCCAAGATATTGCCCTTCATCCGGAGCGACTGACAGCTATCGATGCCAGTTTGGTGCATCGCATCCAGTCCCTTGTGGGCAATTCAGAAATCGATCTCAATGCCCGACTAGCGGCAGAAGATGAATGAACAAGTCCCAACCGGATCCACTTGTCGTCAATGGCTGGACGATTTTCGCCCACCCATTGTTTCTCGATCAGCTTGAGGAATTGACCCGGCAAGTACAAACTCTCAAGCGAAAGGACCCTGCTGGATTTGTCAAGAAGAATGCTACAAAACGCCTGACCGCCATCGCTAAACTGGCATTCGAGGTCATTCCGCAGGATCCGTCGCGGACCGAGTACCGCCAGGGCAGCACGCTCGGCGAAGAGCACAAACATTGGTTTCGCGCCAAGTTTTTTCAGCAGTACCGGCTTTTTTTTCGCTACCACGCCCAGAGCAAAGTGATCGTCCTTGCCTGGGTGAATGACGAGGACACCAAGCGCGCCTACGGGAGCGGCGACGACGCGTTCCGGGTTTTCCGCAAGATGCTCGACGGTGACCACCCGCCCGGCGATTGGGATCGACTGCTAACTCAGGCAAAGGCCGCATCGGTCCGCTTGGAGAATGACATGATCGCCGTAACGGCCCCCAAGCAAT
>JAVHQY010000153.1:0-10689 GCA_036171375.1 Rhodoferax sp.
CCTAGGGTTTACCAGAGATATGCAAATTGCATCGTTGCACTAGTTTTGCCATCTTTTACAACATCGGCTTTAGCCTCTAAAGTTAGCGCCGAGTCAGCAGTTTATTAAACCCAGGAGACAACATGATTGATACAAAAAAACTGTTATCGCAGTTGGCACGGTACGCAGCAGTTGGTGCGATCGGCATGGCCGGCATGATTGGCATGGTTCAAAGTTCATACGCACAAGTGATCGAGCTCAAGGTCTCGCACTTTCTGCCGCCCAACCACACCTTTCACAAAGAATTGCTCCGCTGGTCGGAAGAACTACTCAAGAAATCAAATGGACAATTGGTTCTAAAGGTCTTCCCGGCCTCGCAAATGGGACCGCTGCCGCGCCAATTCGATCTGGCACGCACGGGCGTGGCTGACCTTGCGCTGGGTCTGCATGGTGCCACCCCGGGGCGTTTTCCCATCACGGAGCTGGTGCAACTGCCCTACCTGGTAACCAGCAGCAGCAAATCGTCACCGCTCTTGACCGAGTTAGCGCCGAAGTACCTTGCCGCTGAACATGCGGGTGTGCGGATTCTCTACCTGTTGACAACTTCTCCGCTGAAGTTTCACATGAGCAAAGCCAAGATAGATTCCATGGCGGACTTCAAGGGGCTGCGGATTCGCTACGTCGGTGAAGCATTCGCCAACAGCATCAAAGCCTTTGGTGGTGTTCCGGTGGCAGTGTCACCCGCCGAAACCGCCGATGCGATGAGCAAGGGCGTGGTCGATGGTGCCATGTTTCCATTTGAAGGCGCACAAAGCTTCCAATTGGGCACCGAAACCAAATTTTCGTATGAGCCAGGCCTCAGCGCGGCGACCTTCTTTCTGGTGATGAATCCGAAAAGCTACGACAAATTGCCGCCCAATTTGCGCAAACTGATCGACGACACGACTGGCCCGGCGGCGGCACGCCGTGTGGGTGAAATCCTTGACAACGTGGTCGAGACTGAAGGCCGCGCCTACATGTTGTCCAAGGGCACAAAAATCGTCACTTTTTCCGACAAGACCATCGCCGACATGAAGGTCGCGGTAGCGCCGCTGATTAGCCAGGCACTGGGCAAGGTGGACAAGCAAAATCTTCCCGGAACGGAGTTTTACAAGGCTTTTCAGAAGGCCAATTAAGTGCACGGCCCAGCCGATCGGAACCGGAGCCAGTAATGCGATCAAGCCCGGGTTGTTTGCTTGAGCGCCTGTTGAAAATCATGGCCGTATTTTCAACACTGGCGCTGATCGTGATGATGTTGGTGACGGTGGCCGATGTCTCAATGGCCAACTTTTTGCATCGGCCCATTGTGGGCACTTTTGACCTGGTCGCCACCCTGCTGGTGTTTGCCGTTTTTCTGGGCGTACCCATCACTTTCCGCCGCGAAGCCAACATCGTCGTTGACGTGGTGGACCATTTCGCTTCGGGCAAAACCGTTGCCAAGTTCCAACTGGCCTCCCGCATTCTGTCTTTACTGTTTCTTCTCATCCTGCTCTACAACATGCTCGGCCCCGCGCTGGATGCCTACAGATACGGCGAGAAAAAACCTGAACTCGGTTTGCCCTTGTTTGTGATCTGGATCCCAATCCTGATTGGAATTGCCGTCGCCGTCTGGAGCGTCGTTGCCACACTGTTGCACGGTCGCGCGCAGTCTGATGGAGCATCAAAATGACGCTCTCGCCCCAGGTAATCGGGGTTCTGGGAATGCTGGTGTTGCTGGTACTGATATTTGCACGGATCCCGGTCGCCATTGCCACCGGGCTGGTGGGTTTCTTCGGCTATGCCGCCATTGACGGCTGGGACAAGGCCAGCAGCGTTATGGGCGCAACCCCCTTTGAAATCGCTTCAGCCTATTCATTGTCAATGGTTCCATTGTTCATTCTGATGGGTGAATTGGCTTCGGCCTCGGGCATGTCTGGCCGCCTTTTTCACGCCGCAACCTCGTTGTTCGGCGGCAACCGCGGAGCGCTCGCTTACGCCACGATTGGTGCCAGCGCAGCGTTTGGCACCGTTTGCGGCTCATCGGTTGCCACTGCGGCAACCATGACCAGAATCTGCGTGCCTGAGATGCAAAAAGAAGGCTATGACGACCGTCTTTCTACCGGTGTGGTCGCTGCCGGTGGAACCATTGGTATCCTGATACCACCGTCGTTGATATTTGTGATCTATGCGGCCATCACGCAGCAGTCAGTACCAGAACTCTTTGCTGCCGGTATGGTGCCTGGTCTTGTCCTGACCTTTGGTTACCTGATTGTTGTGCGAGTCCTCTTGGCTCTGAAGCCGGCATGGGCACCCATGGGCGCTACCAAGTCATGGTCAAAGCGCGCCCTGGACTTGCTCGGAGCCTGGGAATTTGTCATTATTTTTGGCCTCGCGGTGGGTGGCATCTATATCGGCTGGTTCAGTCCAACCGAGGCCGCCGCTGTTGGAGCTTTTCTGGCGTTGCTCTTTGGCATGCTGCAAAAAAAACTCAATACCCAACAAGTCTGGCACTGCTGTGTGGAGACGATGCGTACCACCTGCATGATCTTCATGATCATCATCGGGGCCATGCTGTTTTCTTACTTTGTCGTGCAAGGGCAGTTGCCGGGTGTGCTGATTGCCTGGATGCAGAGGTTGCAACTTTCTCCGACAACGCTGATTCTTATTTTGATTCTGACCTACATTGTTCTGGGATGTTTTCTGGAAGGAATTGGCCTGGTTTTAATCACGGTGCCGGTGTTCTTGCCGGTCGTACTCCAGGCCGGGTTCAATCCGGTCTGGTTCGGCGTGATCGTCGTGATCGTCGTTGAACTTGGGTTGATACACCCCCCGGTTGGCATGAACCTCTTCGTCATCCAGGCACAAGTGCCGGAAATCTCCATCCTGTCAATTTACAAGGGCACGCTGCCGTTCCTGATTGCGCCGATAGCCTTGCTGGTTTTATTACTCTTCTTCCCGCAGCTTGCACTCTATTTGCCGACACTGCTGTACGGACCCAGATAGACGGCAGTTGAGAGAATCGAGAGTTGCTTCGCTGCGAGAGTGCGGTTGATTTTTTTGCCGCCAAACTGCCTGAACTGGATTTTTATTTTTCCTTGAAAAGGTTCATCATGTCAGAAAGAAAGAAAGCCCTTGTCACCGGGGCGGCGACCGGTATCGGCCGCAGTGCCGTGCTGGCACTGGCCAAGGCGGGTTACGATGTCGCCATCAACTACGCCTCCAGTGCCAAGGCGGCGCAGGCCACCGCCAAGGAAGTTGAAACCTTGGGTGGCACGGCGCTGCTGGTCCAGTGCGACGTGAGCGACGAGACCGGTGTGCGCGCCATGCTCAAGACGGTGGGCGACGCATTTGGCCACCTCGACGTTCTCATCAACAACGCCGGTACCACCGCAAAGTGGAAAATCAAGGACCTTGAAAGCCTTGACCTGAGCGACTGGGACCGTACTTTTGCCGTCAATGTGCGTGGCTTGTTCCAGGTGACGCGTGCCGCATTGCCGCTGCTGAAGAAGGGCCATAACCCTTGCATCGTCAACAGTGCCAGCATCGTCGGTCTGCGTCCCGGTCCCCAGCCACTGCCGTATGCTGCCAGCAAGGCAGCGGTGGTCAATCTGACCAAAACCCTGGCCTGGAATCTGGGGCCGGAAATCCGTGTCAACGCTGTGGCTCCGGGATGGATGGAAGGCGACTGGATGAAGCGCATGTTGGGTGAGAAATACGACGATCTGATGGGCAAGCGTGCCAAAGTCACTCCGCTCAAGCGTTGCGTTACGGCTGATGACGTGGCTGAGACCATGCTCAGTCTGATCCAGTCCAATCGATTCGTTACCGGTGAAATCATTGTCATTGATGGCGGTTTCACCAGTTCAACCTGAAGCTGGAGCTGTGTAACATGCTACAAGGATTTGTTCCATTTCCCCCTGAGTTTGCGGCGCGTTATCGCGCCAAGGGCTACTGGCGTGACCAGTCGTTGGCGCAGGAATTTGATGCCGTCTTTCAGCGCTTTGGCGAGCGCACGGTGCTGATCGATGGCGAGTGGCAGTTTACTTATGCCGAGCTGGACCGCGTCACCACCAACCTGGCGCTCAACCTGCTCGAAATTGGCCTCAAACCGCTGGACCGGGTGGTCCCCACGCTGCCCAACGTACATGAATTTGTGTTGCTGTATTTTGCGTTGCAAAAAATCGGTGCCATCCCGATTGCAGCGCTGATCACACACCGCTACGCCGAAATCAGTCAGTTTGTGCATTTGTCGGGTGCCACCACTTGCGTCTATCCGCAAGCCTCGGGCAGCTTCAGCTTTTCACCCATCATCGAGCGCATCCAGGCTGAAAATCCTGCGCTGCGGATCCGCATCGTGTTGGGCACGCCGCAGGCCGGAGAGCATTCACTGCGCGATCTGATTGAGCGGCCAGCGAGCTTGCCGGCGAGCACGCTGGGAGCGATCCAGATTGATCCGACCGATCCGTGCATTTTCCAGTTGTCGGGCGGCACCACCGGTATTCCCAAACTGATCCCGCGCACGCACAACGACTACGCTTACAACTCCAAAGCCGCGGCGGCAGTGACGCAGATTACTGCCGAGTCGGTGCTGCTGCTGGTGCTGCCGGTTGCGCACAACCTGCCACTGGCCTGCCCTGGTATCCAGGGTTTCATGTTTCATGGTGCTAAAGTGGTGCTGCATTCAAACACGCGTCCGGCTGAAATGTTTGCGCTCATCCAGAAGCACAGGGTCACACACCTCAAGGTGGTGCCCGCGCTGCTGATTCGTTTGATCAATGATCCCAGTATTGGTGACTATGACCTGTCCTCGTTGAAGATGATTCAAAGTGGCGGCCAGCGCATGCAGCCCGAGGTGCGGGCCAAAACGCGCCAATTGATCCCGGGCGTATTCGTGCAGGAAAACTTCGGCATGTCCGAGGGCACGCTGATGTTTGTGCGCGTTGATGACCCGGAAGAAGTCAAGCTGGAGACCTGTGGCCGCCCGGTTTGTGCTGACGACGAGGTGAAGCTGCTCGACGAGGATGACCGCGAAGTGGCCATGGGTGAAGTGGGTGAATTGACGGTGCGCGGCCCCTACACCCTGCGCGGTTACTTCGGCGTACCCGAATACAACGCACGCCAATTCACCAGCGATGGTTTTTATCGCTCCGGTGACCTGATGCGCAGGCACCCTTCCGGAAACTACGTGGTCGAAGGTCGCAAAAAGGATCTGATCAATCGCGGCGGTGAAAAAATCAGCGCAGAAGAAATAGAAAATCTGATTCTGATGCATCCATCCGTGCAAAACGTCGCCTGTGTGCCCATGCCCGATGCCAACATGGGCGAGAAGATGTGCGCTTTTGTGATTCTCAAAAGAGGAAAATTTCTCACCCTCAAAGAACTGGTTGATTTCCTGCTAAGCAAGGAAATTGCCAAGTTCAAACTGCCGGAGCGGCTGGAGTTGCTAAGCGATTTCCCGGTGTCAACCTTTGGCAAAGTTTCCAAAAAGGCACTGGGTGAACTGGTCGCCAACAAACTCAAAATTGAACCGGCTGTAGCCGCTGTTTGACCTTATCACCTTTATTTTTTTGGAGCATCCATGAGAATCATCGACTTGCATTGTTACGCCGGTACCCAGACCTGGATCGACGCGCAAGGCCCATACCCGGCAGCGCTTGCCAGTTACTGGAAGCGCGACTGGGTTGCCAAAAGCGAAGACGAAGTCATCCAGGAATTCACCGCGGCAGGCATCCAGGCCTGCCTGGTCGCCCTTGATCTAGAGACCACGGTGGCGACCCCGCCATGCAGCAATGAGTATGTGCACCAGATGTGGCAACGCCATCCAGAGCGGGTGATTCAATGTTGGGGTGCGGTGGAGCCCGCCAAGGGTGAAGTCGCGCTGCGCCAAGCGCAAAAGGCCGTCAAAGAGCTCGGTTTCATGGGCTTTCATTTCCATCCCATCATGCAGCACTTTGCCGTCAATGATCGGCGCTATTACCCACTGTTCGAGCTGATCAACAGCCTTAAAGTGGCGGTGATGATTGATGTTGGCACCACTGGCATGGGGGCCGGCATGCCCGGCGGCAACGGTGCCCGCCTGTGCCATGCCCACCCGTCGGCGATTGATGATCTGGCGGCAGATTTCCCCAATCTGAAAATCATCATGGCCCACCCGGGATGGCCGTGGGTCGATGAAACAACGGCGGTGGCTTTGCACAAGGGCAATGTGTTTTGGGAAATGTCGGGCTGGGCACCGAAGTATTTTCCGGGCAACCTCAAGGTCGATATTCGTGGCCGCCTGCAGGACAAGATCATGTTTGGCAGTGACTACCCCAGCATGCCCTATGAGCGCATCCTGCGCGAATGGAGCGAGTTGGGCTACAAGAGCGAAGTGATGGAAAAAATCATGCATGGCAACGCTGAACGCGTGCTCGGCCTGTAAGGAACAATGATGACACATGCTTTTATTTGCGACGGTATCCGCACACCGGTCGGGCGCTACGGCGGAATCTTGTCTGGCGTGCGCACCGACGACCTCGCTGCTGTGCCGATCAAAGCCCTGATGGAGCGTCACCCAACGCTGGACTGGACGCAACTCGAAGAAGTCTATTACGGTTGCGTCAACCAGGCTGGCGAAGACAACCGCAATGTGGCCCGTATGGCGACATTGTTGGCCGGTCTGCCAGCGACGGTGGCAGCAGCTACCGTCAATCGCCTGTGTGGCTCCGGGGTGGAGGCCATTGCCAGTGCCGCCCGCGGCATCGCGCTGGGTCAACTCGATCTGGCCATTGCCGGCGGCGTGGAAAACATGAGTCGCGCGCCGCTGGTGTTGCCCAAAGCCAGCAGTGCTTTTTCACGTCGCGCTGAAATTTATGACTCCACTATCGGCTGGCGCTTTGTCAACCCGGAAATGAAGCGCCTGTATGGAATTGATTCAATGGTCGAGACGGCCGAAAACGTCGCTGCCGAGCACCATATTTCACGCGCTGACCAGGATGCGTTTGCCTGGCGCAGCCAACAGCGTGCGGCGCGTGCCATGGCCTCGGGTTTGCTGGACCAAGAAATCGTTGCGGTCACTACCGCCGGGCCTAAAAAAGGGCAATCCCTGCAAGTCAGCGTTGACGAACACCCACGCGCGGACATCACGCTGGCCAAACTGGCGCTGCTCAAACCGGTGTCACGCGGCGAGGGCAGTGTCACGGCTGGCAATTCGTCGGGCATCAACGATGGTGCCGCTGCGCTGCTGCTGGCCAATGAAGTTTCAGCGGCGCACCACGGCCTCACGCCGCTGGCGCGTGTCGTGGGGGTTGCTGCGGCCGGCGTGGCACCACGGGTGATGGGACTGGGGCCGATTCCGGCCGTGCAAAAGCTGTTGGTTCAGACCAAGCTTGGCATTGGCGATTTTGATGTGATTGAACTCAACGAAGCGTTTGCCGCGCAGAGTCTGGCCGTATTGCGCGCTTTGGGGCTGCCAGATGATGGCGAGCACATCAACCCCAACGGCGGTGCCATTGCTTTTGGTCATCCGCTGGGAATGTCGGGCGTGCGCCTGACGCTGACGGCACTGCGCCAATTGCAACGCACTGGCGGCAAACGCGCACTCATTACGATGTGCATTGGTGTCGGCCAGGGCATCGCCATGGCGATCGAACGCGTCTGAAGGAGCGGTGATGAGTCAAGTTGCCAAGCGTTTAACCGGCAAACGGATTGCCGTCGAAGAAGCCTTTGTGACAGAAGACATCGCGCAGGAATGGAAAAAAGTCCTGGTCAGCAAATTTGTGGAACCCGGCTTTCGCATGATGGGGCAGACCATCCTGGGGGATGATCCTGGTGCCCATCTGGTTCACTCACGGCTGGTGGACACCGGTGCCGGACGCATTGCCCAAATGGACGCCGATGGCATTGATGTCGCGCTGTTGTCCATCACCTCACCGGGTGTGCAAGTGTTTGATGCCGTCACTGCCACACGGTTGGCGCACGAGGCCAATGATGTGCTGGCGGCGGCTGTGCGCGCCAACCCCACGCGGCTGGCCGGTCTGGCCGCGCTGGCACCACACCATCCCGCAGGCGCGGTCGCAGAGCTCGAGCGCAGTGCCAAAACCCTTGGCATGAAAGGCTTCATCATCAACTCGCACACCATGGGTGAGTACCTGGATGACCGCAAATTCTGGCCAATTTTTGAGGCGGCGCAGGCGCTTGATATGCCGCTGTACCTGCACCCGCGCGAACCCGCACCAAGCATGGTCACGCCTTTTCTCGACTACGGTCTGTACTTCGCCGGTTGGGGTTTTGCGGTCGAGGCCGGCTTGCATGCCATGCGGCTGATCATGTGCGGCGTGTTTGACCAGTTTCCAAAGTTGTTGATCGTCCTGGGCCACATGGGCGAGGGCTTGCCGTTCTGGCTACAGCGCATCGACAACCGCTACCTGTTGCAGGTCAAGATTGGTGCCGTCAAAAAACTCCAACGCTTACCAAGCGAATATTTTCTCGACAACTTTGTGATCACCACCAGCGGTGTCATGTCGGCACCGGCACTCAAGCTCAGCCTTGCGGTGCTGGGTGCAGACAGAATCATGTTCGCTGCCGACTACCCCTATGAAAGCGTCACCGAAGGCGTGCACTTTCTTGACACCGTGGACATCACTGAAGAGCAACGGGAAAAGATTTATTCCAGCAATGCCGAGCGCATTTTTGGATTGGCCTAGATGACACCAAACCGCGCACGCATCCTCTACATCGGTGCACCCGAGGCCGATGCAACGGCTTTCGCTGCGCGTGCCCAGGCCGACCTGCCCGGCATCGACCTGTTCGCTACCAATGACCGTACGCAGGCGCTGGAACATGTTGCTAACGCCGAAGTGTTGATCGCTCACCATTTCCAGTTTGACGAAGACCTGCTTGGCCGTGCGCCGCGCTTACGCTGGATTCAGTCGCTCACCACCGGCACTGATACGATTCTCAAGCTCAAGGCGTTGCGCCCCGCAGTGCTCGTCACTTCAACCCGTGGCATGCATGGCCCACAGATGTCAGAGCTGGTCTTCCTGCACATGCTGGCGCTGACGCGCGATTTCCCGCGTATGCAGCGCAATCAGGCAGTTGGCTGCTGGCAACGCTGGCCGCAGCCGCTGCTTTGGGGCAAAACGGTCGTGATCGTTGGAGTCGGCTCAATCTCTGAAGCATTGGCACCGCGTTGCAAGGCTTTTGGCATGACCGTCTATGGCGTGTCGAATTCAACACGAGTGCCTGAAGGTTTTGATGCGGTATTCAACCGCGCCGATTTAATTCAGGCCGCGGCCAAGGCTGATTACCTGGTACTGCTGGTGCCGTTGTCAGCCAACACCGAGAATTTGATCAATGCCGCCGTACTCGCTGCGATGCCAACGCAAGCCTTTGTTATCAACGTGGCGCGTGGTGGCGTGCTCGACGAGCAGGCGCTGGTTGCGGCACTGCGCGCCAAGCGCCTGGCCGGAGCGGCACTCGACGTGTTCCGGGAGCAGCCGCTGCCCAGCGACTCGCCGCTATGGCGTGAGCCCGGTGTCATCATCACGCCGCTGGTGGGTGGCATGAGCAACATCTACCTCGACCAGGCCTACCCTATCGTGCGCGACAACTTGCGTCAATTCCTGGCTGGTCGCAGCGATGCCATGGTCAACATCGTGCCTCATTGAACGTGACCGGTTTGCTCCTGCACCAAGGGCCTGATCTTGAAAAGCTCCGAGATGGCCGCAGCCAACTGTGAGCAACAACCAGCACCAATTTGAAACACGGTTGCGATGCGAGTTTGATCCAGATCAGTAATCTGCAAGATCAATCCCAAGTCAATTGGCAAATAATGTTGTATTCCAGTACCATTATACGATAATGGCATACAGTGAATGTTGCGGGCCTGCGCGATGCCGCCCCAAAACCCAACGCAATTGACAACACCACAGGAGACAAATTCATGAGCCTCAATGCCTACCGTTGGCAAATGACACAGGCGGGTGCACCGTTTGAGCGTCGCCCTTTTCAAGCCGAGCCCGCCGCCGATGAAGTGGTGGTGGCCATCGCCGGCTGCGGCGTTTGCCACACCGACCTGGGTTTTTACTACGACGGCGTACGCACCAAATCGGCGTTGCCACTGGCGCTGGGGCACGAGATCAGCGGCCGCGTTGTCGCTGCCGGTGCCAACACGCAAAGTTGGCTCGGCAAAGCCGTCATCATTCCGGCCGTGCTGCCGTGCGGTGAGTGCGATTTATGCCAGCGCGGTCTGCAGCCGATCTGCCGCGCACAAAAAATGCCCGGCAACGACATCCAGGGCGGTTTTGCTTCCCACATCATCGTCCCTGGTCGCGGCCTGTGTGAAGTCGATGAAAAGCGTCTGGCCAGCGCAGGCCTGAGCCTGGCGCAGGTCTCCATCGTGGCCGATGCGCTCACCACACCGTACCAGGCGGTGCGCCGCGCCGCTGTCACGCCGGGCAGCTTGGCGATTGTGATCGGTGCCGGTGGTGTCGGTGGCTACTGCGTGCAGGTGGCCCATGCTTTTGGTGCCCAGGTCGTCGCCATCGATGTCGATGACGAAAAACTTGCGCAAGTGGCGCAGCACGGTGCCGCCCTCACGCTCAACGCACGCCAGCTCGATGGCAAGGCGATCAAGGCCGCCATCAACGCTTTTGCCAAACAAAACGGACTGCGCAACACCGAGTGGCAAATCTTTGAATGCTCGGGCAGCGC
>JAVHQY010000154.1:0-2209 GCA_036171375.1 Rhodoferax sp.
CATGTTTAACTCCTGAATTTATCTACGGTCTGGCCGTGAATTGGGGGTCAGAGCCCAATTTCGTTCACCGCCATTTGTCAATGAAGAGATGGATTGTCCTGAATTGGAATCTGACCCCCAATTCACTCGCGTGTCGGCGCTTAATTGAATGTCTTACCTTCCGCCGCCAGTTTTGCAAGCAGCGCTGCCGGTTGCCAGAACTTGCCATCGTCGAGCGGATTTTTGGCAAAGCGGTGCATCGCTTGCGCCACGTTGAAGAGGCCGACTTCGTTGGCGTAATTCATCGGGCCACCGCGCCACAGCGGAAAACCGTAGCCCATTAAATAAACCATATCGATGTCGCTCGCCTTTGAGGCTATGCCGTCTTCCAGAATATGCGCCGCCTCATTGACCAGCGCATAAACCAGGCGTTGCACGATTTCCTGGTCACTGATCTTGCGCGGCTTGATACCCAGGCTGGCGCGATGGTCTTCGATCATTTTCACCACGTCAGCGTTGGCAATTGCGTCTCGTTTGCCAGCCACGTAGTCGTACCAGCCAGCGCCGGTCTTCTGGCCGAAGCGCCCCTTTTCACATAGCAGGTCAGCCGTCTGGCTGTACTTCATGTCAGGTTTTTCGACGTAGCGGCGCTTGCGAATAGCCCAGCCGATGTCGTTGCCAGCCAGGTCGCCCATGCGAAACGGCCCCATCGCAAAACCAAATTTCTCAATCGCCTTGTCCACCTGCGTCGGAGTGCAGCCCTCGTCGAGCAGGAATCCGGCCTGGCGGCCATATTGCTCGATCATCCGGTTGCCGATAAAGCCATCGCACACACCTGAGACCACAGCGGTCTTCTTGATCTTTTTGGCCAGCGCCATCACCGTGGCCAGCACATCCTTGGCGGTTTTGGCACCGCGCACCACTTCGAGCAGCTTCATCACATTGGCCGGGCTGAAGAAATGCAAACCCACCACATCTTGCGGCCGCCGGGTGAATGCAGCAATCTTGTCAACGTTCAAGGTCGAGGTGTTGGATGCCAGAATGGCACCCGGTTTCATGACGCGGTCAAGCTCCTTGAACACCGCTTCTTTCACACCGATCTCTTCAAACACCGCTTCGATCACGATGTCAGCATCTTTCAGATCATCATAGTTCAGCGTCGTTGACAGCAATGCCAGGCGCTGCTCGTATTTGTCCTGCTTGAGCTTGCCTTTCTTGACCTGGGCTTCGTAGTTTTTGCGAATGGTGGCCAGGCCGCGGTCGAGCGCTTCTTGCTTCATTTCGAGAATTTTCACCGGAACGCCCGCGTTGAGAAAATTCATCGAGATGCCGCCGCCCATGGTTCCCGCACCAATCACCGCCACCGAATTGATGGCGCGCTGCGGCGTGTCAGACGGCACATCGGGAATTTTGGACGCGGCACGCTGCGCCATGAAGATGTGGCGCAACGAACGGCTTTCCGGGGTCCACATCAGGTTGATGAAAATATCGCGCTCAGTGCGCAACCCATCTTCAAATTTCTTTTGCGTCGCTGCTTCGACGGCAGCGATACATTTGAGCGGTGCCGGAAAATTCTTCGACATGCCGCCCACCATATTGCGGGCGAATTGGAAATAAGCAGCACCCTGCGGATGTTTGCAGGGTAAGTTGCGCACCAGCGGCAAGGGACGCACGGCGGCCACCGACTTGGCATAAGCAACTGCATCGGCACCCAACGACTCGAGCGAAGTGGCCATCTTGTTGAACAATTGCTGACCCGGCAGCATGGCAAGCATTTCACTCTTTACCGGCTCGCCACTGACAATCATATTGAGTGCGGGCTCGACACCCAACGCACGCGGCAAGCGCTGCGTGCCGCCCGCGCCGGGCAAAAGTCCGAGCTTGACTTCGGGCAACGCGACGCTGCAACCCGGCGCGGCGATGCGGTAGTGGCAAGCCAGCGCTAGCTCAAGCCCGCCACCCATGCAGACCGTGTGCACGGCTGCAATGACCGGTTTGGTGCTGGCTTCGATCATCAAAATGACGCTGAGCAAATTGGGTTCCTGCAAGGCTTTGGGGCTGCCAAATTCCTTGATGTCGGCACCGCCCGAGAAGGCCTTGCCAGCACCGGTGATGACGATGGCGTTGACCGCCGAATCGGCATCGGCCTTGGCCAGACCCTCGGTAATGGCCAGCCGGGTGGCATAGCCTAAGCCGTTGACCGGCGGGTTGTTGAGCGTGATCACTGCGA
>JAVHQY010000155.1:0-3981 GCA_036171375.1 Rhodoferax sp.
TGCTTGCCAAAATTCTTGCCTTTGAGCAGACCCAGAAAGGCTTCGGGTGCGGACTCGATGCCCTGTGCGATCGACTCGCGCGCGCGCAGCTTGCCGGTCGCCACCAGCGTACCGAGCTCCTTCAGTGCCTCCGGCCAGATTTCCATGTGCTCGCTCACAATAAAGCCTTGCACTTTGAGCCGATTCATCAGGATCAGTGCCGGGTAGGTCATTGGCAGCGGCGCGCCGTTGTAGCCGGCAATCATGCCGCACATGGCGATGCGGCCAAAAGCGTTCATGCGCATCATCACGGCATCGAGCACCATGCCGCCGACGTTTTCAAAGTTGCCGTCGATGCCGTTCGGGCAGGCCTCCTTGAGTGCTTTGGATAGCGAGACCGCATCGCGATGCAGTTTGTAGTCGATGCAGGCATCAAAGCCAAGCTCATCGACTGCGTAGCTGCATTTGGCGGGGCCCCCGGCAATGCCCACCGTGCGGCAACCACGCGCCTTGCTCAGTGCGGCAAAAGCGCTGCCGACGGCACCCGTGGCAGCACTCACCAGCATCGTCTCACCCGGCTTGGGCTCGATGATTTTCACCAGACCGTACCAGGCGGTCACGCCAGGCATGCCGACCGCCCCGAGGTAGGCGCTGAGCGGGATCTGCGTGGCATCGACTTTACGCAGCGCCCCCGGCTGGTCGGCGTCAACCACGCTGTACTGCTGCCAGCCGCCCATTCCTACGACCTTGTCCCCGACTGCAAATTTTGGATTTTTGGACTCCACCACTTCGCCCACGGTACCGCCGCCCATGGTTTGACCCAGGGCTTGCGGTGCGGCGTAGCTCTTGGCATCGTTCATGCGCCCGCGCATGTAGGGGTCCAGGCTCAGATAGTGGTGACGCACCAGCACCTGCCCGGCCTGCAAAGCCGCAGTCTCGCTGGAGACAAGTTTGAAATTGCTGGCCAGCGCCTCACCTTGCGGTCGGCTGTCCAAAAGAATTTGCTGGTTGCTTGGCATAAAAAAATCTCCTGCAAAAGTCAGTCAGTGGGAATCGGGCCAAGCTCAGCCGCCGGTTGCATATTGAGGGCATTGACGCTTTTGGCGCTGGTGGGCAAACGCTTGATGTATTTGAATGTGCCGGTGGCATGCGCGCAGGCCCGTCCGCCATGGTCAAAAACCGTTCCTTCGACAAAAGCCATGGTGGCGCTGCGGTGCAACAGATGGCCTTTGGCGCTGAGCGCACCACAAGCCGGCTGCATGAAGCTGGTCTTCATCTCTATCGTCACCACACCCATGTCTTTTTGCACGCTGCGCGCCGCCACCGCCATTGTCACGTCCAGCAGTGTCATCAAGGCGCCACCGTGCGTGACGCCAAACGAATTCAGGTGCTCGGGCTTGGGCGCGTAGCTCAATTCAGAATGACCCCCCTCGTACAGCAGCAACTGAAAACCCAGATGCTGCACCAGCGGAATTTCAGCGCCAAAGCTCAGACCCCTCGTCTGATTCATGCTGCCATGACCGCGCTCACGCCGCCATCCACTGCCAGCCATTGTCCGGTGATGTGTTTGCCAGCCGCGCTGGCGTACAACACGCACAGACCCTTGAGGTCTTCATCGTCGCCCAGGCGTTTGAGCGGCGCGGCGGCCGCCAGCTTCTCGGCACCGAGCGCATCGAGCGTTGCCTGCGTCATTTTGCTGGGAAAAAAACCGGGGCAAATGGCGTTGACCGTGATGTTGTAGCGACCCCACTCGGCCGCCAGCGCGCGGGTGAAATTGATCACTGCGCCTTTGGAGGTGTTGTAGGCGATGGTGTGCAAACCCGGCGGGTTGCCCGCCAGTCCGGCGATCGACGCGACGTTGATGATGCGCCCGGAGCGACGCGCAATCATGCTTTCGCGTGCCACCAGTTGACTCAAAATGAAGTAGCCGCGCACGTTCAGGTTCATCACCTTGTCCCAGGCCGCCAACGGGTGGATCTCGGCGGGCGCGCCCCAGGCCGCACCGGCGTTGTTGACCAGAATGTCAATGTCTCCCATGCGCTGCAGGGTTTCGCTGACCAGTTTTTTCAGATCGCTCTCGGCCGCGCAATCGGCCGCCACCCAGCGCGCATCGATGCCGCTTGACTGCAGCTCGGCGCAAGCCTGTTCGAGCTCGTCGGCCTTGCGCGCACTGAGCATGATGCGCGCACCGGCTTCACCCAGCGCCTGCGCCAACTGCAAACCCAGGCCGCGCGAGCCACCACTGACCAGGGCCGTCTTTCCGCTCAGATCAAAAAGCTGTTGAACCGTGTGTGTCATTTCGTCTCCTGACCGGGTTTATTTTCTGGTCGTGTCGCGGACCGCCGCGCCAACGCAAGGTCAATTCGCCGCCGCAACGCGAGGGTGCCATTTTGCAGGAATTTTCAATCTTTGCCAGGCAATCGCTGTCTCACGGGCGATAGCGCCAGAATTCCCGACTCCAGTTGCATCCAGTGTTGCCAGCCTTATCGGTTCCGTCTTTATTGTTACAGTGCAGTCTCCAAAATAACAAATCGAAGGAATCACCATGGGAATTTACGGCAAACTCACTGACCTCGGGATCACACTGCCAGACCTGGCCACGCCGGCGGCCGCCTACGTGCCCTTTGTGCAAACCGACCAGCTGGTTTTTTTGAGCGGCCACATCGCCAAGCAAAACGGTGCGGTCTGGGTTGGGCAATTGGGCAAAACCATGACCACCGCGCAGGGCAAACAGGCGGCGCGGGCGGTGGCAATCGACCTGCTTGGAACGCTGCACGCCGCAGTGGGCGATCTCAACTGCATCAAACGCATCGTCAAGCTGATGGTGCTGGTCAACTCCAGCAACGATTTCACTGAGCAGCATCTGGTGGCCAATGGTGCCAGTGAGCTACTGGGTGAAATCTTTGGCGCTGCCGGAACACACACCCGCAGCGCTTTTGGCGTGGCGCAAATTCCCCTGGGTGCCTGCGTCGAGATCGAGTTGATCGCCGAACTGAACTGAGCCGCGCTCGCCCGCCAAGCGCCCTCACAGGCGCTCGATGCGCTGTGACTGAACCGCATGCAGTTGCGCAGCGCTCACCCGGTGCGGCGCGATTTCGGCCAACGGCACCAGCACAAAAGCGCGCTCTTGCATGCGCGGGTGCGGCAGCACCAGCGCAGCGCTTTGCATGACAGCGTCACCGTACAGCAGCAAATCCAGATCCAGCGTGCGTGGCGCGTTCACAAAAGGGCGCGTCCGCCCGGCGCGCTGCTCGAGCTGCTGCAAGCGTCGCAACAGCGCTGGCGCGCTTAGCGTGGTGCTGACTTCGACCACCGCGTTGACAAAGTCGGGGCCGGTGGCCGCCAGCGGCGCGCTGCGATAAAGCGATGAACGACGCTTGACGGCAATCCCTTCGCTGACGGCCAGGTCATCCATGGCCTGGCGCACCGCCACCAGCGGCTGGCCCAGATTGGCACCCACACCGACATAGGCAGTGACGGCCGGGCGTGCTGCCACGATCAACTCGGCTCGGTGCCGCCAGCGTCGCGCCCGCTAATGCCGCCAGCACGTCGGCGACGATGGCGCTTACGGGGCGCGCCGCTGCCAGCGGCAGCATCGATGGCTGCCTCTGGTGGCGCTGTCTCGGAACTGACTGGCGGGCTGGCATTGTTGGCCGACCCGCGCAGCGCGCGCGCGCGTTGCGGCTGCTGCCGACGCACTTCATCGACCATGTCCTGGCGGAGGTTGTCGTCGGCCAGGCTGAACGCCTGCCACCAATCGGACAACAGTACGTCAATTTCGCCATCGTCAGCGCGCAGGCGCATGAAATCAAAAGCGGCGCGAAAGCGCGGCTGCTCAACCAGACCGAAAGGCGAACTGCCAGCCCTTTTCTCAAAGCGCGGTTGCATCAACCAGATTTCACGCATGTCACTGGCCAGCTTGCCACGGCCCGACACATCACCGATGCGGGTATTGAACACGTCTTCAATGGCCTCTTGCAAAGCGGCAATGGAATGCTGGCG
>JAVHQY010000155.1:4081-7748 GCA_036171375.1 Rhodoferax sp.
ATGATGCGCACCGGATCTTCGCGGTAGCGCGCCGCCGGATCGCCGATCATGCGGATGATGCGCTTGGCGCTGTCTTTGATGCCGTTGTGGTAATCGACCACGATCTGCGTTTGCGGGTCGTAGTACATGGCGTTGATGGTGAAGTCGCGCCGCACGGCATCTTCTTGTTGCGAGCCCCACACATTGTCGCGCAGCACCCGGCCGCTGGAATCGACCGCGTGCTTCATGCCGGCCAGTTCGCTGTTGCTGGTTTTCTCGTTGCCCGACACCTGTTCGGCAGCGGCGTTGTCCAGATAGGCGCGAAAGGTTGAGACCTCGATCACTTCGTGCTCGCGCCCGCGACCGAACACCACGTGAACGATGCGAAAGCGCCGACCAATGATGAAAGCGCGCCGGAACAATCCCTTAACCTGTTCGGGTGTGGCGTTGGTGGCCACGTCAAAATCCTTGGGTGCCAGTCCGACCATCAGGTCACGCACCGCGCCACCAACGATGTAGGCCTCAAAACCCGCGTTCTTGAGCGTTCGCACCACGTTGATGGCATATTCATCGACCAGTCCGACATCAATGCCGTGCACGCTGGCCGGAACTTCCTGTCGCTTGCCAAACTGTTTTTTATCCGGATTTGCCGCAGTTTTTCCGAGTAGTCTGCTGATGAATTTTTTGATCATGTCGTATGTGAAAGTTCGGTCACGGCCAATGCCGCCATCCATTTGCACCCGGGTGAGGTCTCAAAACAGCTCGAGTATGCGCCATCCACGCTGGATGGCGATCGCGCGCAAACGCTCGTCGGGGTTGGTCGCAACGGGATGCGTGACCATCTCCAGCAGCCCCAGGTCATTGACAGAATCGGTGTAAAAAGTGCTCTCCAGCGTTTTCCAGTCCAGGCCATGTGCGCTCGACCATTGCATCACGCGGGCAATTTTGCCAGCGCGAAATGACGGCACGCCACGAATCTCGCCGGTGATCCAGCCACTGCCACCGGGTGTGTCGTCCTGCACCAGCTCGATCGCGATCAATTCATCTATGCCAAGGCAGCGCGCAATCGGGCGCGTCACGAATTCGTTGGTGGCCGTCACCAGCAGCAGCGTGTCGCCAGCTTGCTGGTGCGCGCGCACCAGCGCCAGCGCCTGCGGCTTGATGGCCGGTGCCACCACCGTTTTCATGAATTCAAGGCGCGCCGCGCTGGCCCTCTCACGCCCCTGACGGCGCATCGCCGCAGTAGCGAAGCGCACGTACTCGGCAATGTCAAGCGTACCGTCTTTGTACTGCTGAAAAAAAGCATCGTTGCGGCGATCAAATTCGAGCGCATCGGTCCACCCCAACTGGCTGGTGAAAACACCCCAGGCGTAATCCGAATCGATTGGCAGCAGGGTGTAGTCCAAATCAAACAATACCAGGTTCATGCTAGATTTCTCAGGAATTCTCCAACATGCTTTTGATCAAAGGGATGCTGATGGCACGTTGCGTCTGCATCGCATAAGCATCAAGCAAGTCAAGCAGGCCCATCAGACTGCCCAGGTCGCGACTAAAACGAGAGAGCAAAAAATCCATCACTTCATCGCCCAGCGCAAGTCCACGATCGTGCGCCGACTGGCGCAGCACTGCGCGCTGCTGCGCCTCGCCCAGCGGATGCAACTGGAAGACATCGCCCCACCCCAGGCGGCTTCTCAAATCCTCACGCAAGGGCAAATCCGCTGGTGGCAGATCACCCGCTGCCAGGATGCGACAGTGGTGCGTTTGCG
Source organism: Rhodoferax sp. (assembly GCA_036171375.1). Lineage (GTDB taxonomy): Bacteria > Pseudomonadota > Gammaproteobacteria > Burkholderiales > Burkholderiaceae_C > Rhodoferax. Next base: position 5,827 of record JAVHQY010000155.1, read on the forward strand.
CATTGATGAACCAGTTGAAAGCGGCGTGCTGTAGCGCTGCGCTGTAGTGCTGTACGTCGTCCATCACCACCAGCGACCAGGACGGCTCAAAAGAAACTGGCTGCAAGGTTGCGGCATCGAGCTGACCGACCCGGCCATTGCTCTTGCGCACGGCATGCGTCAGCGCGCTGAGCAAATGCGTCTTGCCAGTGCCGCGCTCGCCCCACAGGTAACACGGCACTGGCGCTTTGGACAAAGGTTCACCACCAAGCCAGCTTTGTAGCTGATCGACTGCCGCCTGATTGGGACCAGCGACAAAATTTCGCAGCGTTGCCGCCGGCTCCAGGCCGATGTCGAGCGCAATTTGCTTCATTGTCGGTCGCAAAAAAGTTTGCTCGTCAGATACTGCGTCCGGCCACGGCGCAAAGCAACCAGCAGCACGGCACTGGCGGGCAAGGCGATCAACACCCCGACAAAGCCCAGCAGTTGCCCCAGCGCCAGCAAACCAAAAATCACCGCCACCGGGTGCAGGCCAATGCGTTCCCCGACCAGACGCGGTGTCAGGAAAAACCCTTCCAGAATCTGGCCAAAACCAAACACGACGGCAATCATGATGACCACTTTCGCGAGCCCGGCACTCAGCGCAAATTGCAACAAACCGGCCAGCGTGGCCAGCATCAAGCCCAGGCCAAAACCGAGGTAAGGAACAAATACCGCCAGCCCGGTGAAAATACCAATCGGCAGTGCCAGATCAAGGCCGAAGAGGCTCAGCGCCGCGCTGTAATAAATCGCCAACACTAACATCACCAGCAGTTGACCGCGCAAATACTGGCCCAGCACGGCATCGGCTTCCGCAGTGAAACTGTCGTAGGCGGCGCGCCAGCGCGGTGGGACGAATTCGACTGTGCGCGCCACCAAAGGATGCCAATCCATTAGCAAATAAAACAGCACCACCGGGATCAGCACCAGGTTGCCAAGAATCACAAAGGCCCAACTGCCGCCCAGCCGCAGCGAGCGCAGCGCAGATGCCATCACGCTTTCGGCGTTGGCACCCAGATAATTGAGCAGCATGGCTTTGATGCTGGCCAGATCCAGTGTCAAATCAAAACCAAACGGCGCAATAAACGCCTTGAGTGCAGATGCCGAGGCATCGAGCAGCAGCGGCACCTGCTGGCGCAATTGCGGCACTTCGCTGGCCAGCACCGGCACCATCAGCAACAGCAGCGCCAGCAGCACCAGCACAAACAACAATTCCACCAGCAGCACGGCCAGCACGCGCACAAACCGCCCCGAACCCAAGCATTCCAGCCGATCAACCAGGGGCGACAGGGCGTAAGCCAACACCGCCGCCACCACAAAAGGCGTCAGCACCGGTGCCAGCAGCCACAGCAAAAAGCCGATGCCGGCCACCAGCGCAGACCAGATCCAGGCTTGTTTGGGAGTCATCGCGAATTGGGCATCACGCGCGGCGTGCGGATTCATCGCTTTCATTTTGTGCTGGGTCTCTGAGTAAAATTCAGGCAAATTCTATCGGGCTGCGGCCAATCGACCGCACGACGCATTTTGTCGAGCACTTTCATGACCATTAACCACGCACCCACTCCCCTGTCCTACAAAGACGCTGGTGTCGATATCGTTGCCGGCGATGCGCTGGTGGAACGCATCAAGCCACTGGCCAAAAAAACCATGCGCGAAGGCGTGCTGGCCGGCATTGGCGGCTTTGGCGCGCTGTTTGAAGTGCCCAAGCGCTACCGCGAACCGGTACTGGTGAGCGGCACCGACGGCGTCGGCACCAAGCTCAAGCTGGCGTTCGAATGGGACATGCACGACACGGTTGGCATCGACCTGGTGGCCATGAGCGTCAACGACGTGCTGGTGCAAGGCGCCGAGCCGCTGTTCTTTCTGGATTACTTCGGCTGTGGCAAGCTCGACGTGCAAACCGC
>JAVHQY010000155.1:7848-10667 GCA_036171375.1 Rhodoferax sp.
CCGATCAAGGCGCTGGCGCACATCACCGGCGGCGGACTGCTGGAGAACATCCCGCGCGTGCTGCCCAATGGTCTGGCAGCGCATTTGCAACAAGGCAGTTGGCCGCAAAGCGAGGTGTTTGCCTGGTTGCAAGCCACCGCCGGCATTGACGAGCTGGAAATGAATCGCACCTTCAACAACGGCATCGGTATGGTGGTGGTGATAGCCGCAGCCCACGCTGCGGCCTGCGCCGCGACGCTGCGTGCGGCCGGTGAAGTGGTCTATCAGATTGGCGTGATCGCCCCCCGCGGCAAGGGCGATGGCGTGATGCTGGTGTGAGCTACTGATGCAGTCGCATTTTCTAATCCCAGGAGTCTGTCGAGCGCTAAATAAATTGGTGTGCCCTCGATAGAATGAGCCAGCGCTTTCAATATCCCCGGCGATCGCGATGACCACTCCACTTGCAAGGTAACAAAATGAATTTCATCAAGGCGACCCATTTGCATGAGCAGGCGATCGAGTTGCTGGCGACCTTTTTGTGCGCCTTAGTTCTTGTGGCCTGCGGCGGTGGCGGCGGCGGATCGCCAGAGTTGATTCCGGGCCATGCCTTGCCCAACGCGCTCTACAGCACTGCGCCCAGCGCAGTGACCATTGCGCTCGGCGCGGCACCGACCTACCGCGTCGGCGGTGGTACACCCTTTTATAGCGCCAGCAGCAGTAATCCAGGGGTTGCCACGGCAGCCATCAGTGCCAGCACTTTAACGATTACCGGCATAGCGGCAGGTAGCGCCCAGATCATCGTGTTTGATGCCATTGGGAGCTCGGTGAGCGCGACGGTCACCGTCGATGCCGGCGCGGTCGCGGTCGCTACCGTGACACCGTTGTTTGCCACGGTGCCCAGCGCCGTCACGTTCGCGACCGGTGCAGTGGCAAACTACAGCATCGGCGGCGGCACACCGCCTTACTTTCAAAGCAGCAGCAATGCGGGAGTTGCCACAGCAACAGTTAGCGGCAGTACCCTGAGCATCACCGGCGTTGCTTCGGGTTCAGCCCAGGTGAGCCTGTTCGATTCGGTTGGCACCAGCTTGCGGGTGAGTGTCAGTGTGGGCTCCAGCGCTGTGACCCCTTTGTACATGACGGCACCCAGCAGCATCACCAGCTTGCCAGCGGCCGCTTCGAGTTTCACTATCGGCGGTGGTAGCGCACCCTATACCGTCAGCAGCAGCAACGCCGCCGTGGCAGCAGCAACGGTCAACGCAAGCTCCACCCTGGTGATTGCAGCCGGTGTCGTAGGCACAGCGCAAATCGTCGTCTTTGATGCCACCGGGGCTTCGGTGTCAACCACGCTGAGTGTTGTTGCCCCAACCACCCCAACCACCCCAACCGCCACGCCACTGTATGTCGCTGCACCGGCCGCGGTGAGTCTGGAGGTGGCTGCGGCATCGAGTTACGGCATCAGTGGTGGCACGGCACCTTATGCCGTCAGCAGCAGCAACGTGAGCGTGGCCAAGGTCATTGGCAGTGCCGCGTCGTTTAGCGTCACCGCAGTCAAGGCGGGCACGGCGCAAGTGGTGATTTTTGATTCAACTGGTCAATCCGCCAGCGTCAATGTCACGGTTGGCGCTGGCAGCAACACTCCCAGCAGCGTGACGTTGTTTACCACCGCAGCTGGTGCCGTTACCCTGGCCAGCGGCGCAGCGGCCTCAGACTACAGCGTGGGCGGCGGCACCCCACCCTATAGCGTGAGCAGCAGCGATGCCAGTGTCGTGACGGCCAGCTTGAGCGCAGCGACCAACCTGAGAATGACCAGCGTTGCTACAGGCAGCGCAACCATTGTCGTCACCGATGCGGTCGGTGCCACAGTGGAGATCGCAGTCAGCGTGACATCGATCACCACCACCCCAACGCCGCTGGCGGTGTCGCCGACCGCATCGACTGCCAATGTAGGCGATGTGTTGAGCTTTGGCATCAGCGCAGGTTCGGGCAACTACAGTAGCGTGACCGTTCAAAACGCCAGCATTGCCTCGGTCAGTTCCAGCAGCACTGGCTCTTTCAGTGATCGCTTGAGCCCGGTCAGCAGCACAATTTTTTATGTGAAATTGCTCAACGTGGGCAGCACCTCGGTGGCCATCGTCGATAGCCTCGGCCAAACCACAACGCTGTCCCTGACGGTCAATATGCGCTCATCCACCCTGGGCCTGTCGCCCAGCGCCATTCAGATCAGCGAAGGCAGCAGCCCCCCGATTGCTCTCAATATTTATGGTGGCAGAGCGCCTTACACCGCCTTGAGCGACGATTCATTGCTGACGGGTGTGAGTATTACCGGCACAGCAGTCTTGCCAACCTTGACCATCGGCATGGGCAGCAACGGCAATCGCTGCATCACCCCTTACGATTCGCCCAGCCTGCCGCACCTTTACGTTGCCAATGCCGTCCAGAACGTGACCATCACGGTCATCGACAGTCTGGGGGCCTCGGCTACCAGCACATTGTCAATCAAGGATGATGGACTGGGCGAGTCTTCAACGGCATGCGCCCACACGACGGTGGTTGTCTCCCCAGCCGCAGCGACCAACCTCGTGGACAGCGTGCTGACGTTCACCATCACTGGCGGTTTGCCGAACTACAGCGTCACCAGCAGTAATACGACCGTTGCCACCGTGGCACAGTCTTTGGTCACAGCCGATGGCGGCACGTTTACCGCAACGCTGGTGGCAAGTGGCAGCGCGACCATCAGCGTGAAGGATTCGCGGGGGGTGACGACCACGGTGACGCTTAACGCAATTTAGGGATGCCCTGCATAACTCAACGCGAGTGGGTGCAGTGCGGATCGGGATGGG
>JAVHQY010000156.1:0-2196 GCA_036171375.1 Rhodoferax sp.
CCTTAGCCCGCGCAGCAGTGATTGGGCGGACTACGTTGATTATGCCTTCGGCTCTCGCATGTAACATCCGTCCCAACGAGCAATTTGTCTTTTTGCAAAAGGATAAAAATTGAACCCTCAACATCATTGGCAACACATTTACCAGACCAAAACAGCGGACGCGGTGAGCTGGTTTCGCCCGCATCTGGAGCACTCGCTGGACTTGATACAAAAAGCGGCACCAGACCGGGCCATGTCGGTCATTGACGTGGGCGGCGGTGAGTCCACGCTGGTCGATGATCTGCTGCGGGTTGGTTACCGCGACATCAGCGTGCTCGATATTTCGCAAGCGGCTGTCGATGCAACGCGGCAGCGGTTGGGTGCGGCGGGCGCTGTGGTGAACTGGTGGGTGGCGGACATCACCCAAGCGGAGTTACCCGGCGCGCGCTACGACGTGTGGCATGACCGCGCCGTATTTCACTTCCTGACTGACGCGGCGCAGCGCGAGGCTTACGTGCGTCTGGTGCTGCGTGCCGTCAAACCTGGCGGCCACGTCATCGTGGCAACCTTTGGACCCGAAGGGCCCACCCAGTGCAGCGGCCTGGATGTGATGCGCTACAACGCCGACGGTCTGCACAGTGAGTTTGGTGCTGCTTTTCGTCTGATCGAGAGCGCAACCGAACTGCACCAGACACCGTTTGGCACGACGCAGCAGTTTCTCTATTGCTATTGCGTCCGGGCCGCATGAACAAACCGGACGGCACCAGACCACCAGTCGCGTTTTCAGCCCAAGCGCTTTTGGTTGCACCCTGAAACCACCAATCTGAATCAGCATGAACCCAAATCTTGAAGTCGAATCAATTTTCCAGTCACTGGGGTTGGCGCTTGCGAGCGACAGCGCCGCAGGGCTGGCGGTTTGCTCGCCGATTGATGGCAGTTTGTTGGCGCGCCTGGATGTCACCACGCCGGCGCAGGCGCAGCAGGCCATGGGGCGCGCGTGAGGCGCTGGGTGCAGCGGGCGCTTTTTATGTGCGCCCAGCGCTCGTGGAAATGGCGGCGCAGACCGGTGTGATGTTGCAGGAAACCTTCGCGCCGATTTTGTACGCTGTCCCTTTTGATAGTTTTGATGAAGCCATTGCCATCAACAACGCGGTTGCGCATGGATTGTCTTCTGCGGTTTTTACCCAGGATCTGCGCGAAGCCGAAATTTTTACTTCGGCGCGCGGCTCCGATTGCGGCATCGCCAACGTCAACATCGGCACCAGCGGGGCCGAAATTGGCGGCGCTTTTGGTGGCGAGAAAGAAACCGGCGGCGGGCGTGAATCGGGGTCGGATGCGTGGAAAGCCTATATGCGCCGCGCCACCAACACCATCAACTACAGCAACGCACTGACGCTGGCACAAGGAATCCGATTCGAAATCTGACGGCATCTCGGTTGCTGCCGCCGGTCAGCCGGTGCTGCAGTTTGTCGCAAAATGCTGGCATTGCACCGCGCCCGATGGCTACAGTTGCGGCATTGCTTGAGCCACAGGACCGCCGATGAACCCCACCACTTTAACGCCAACCCAAACCAGTCGCTGGTCGCGTTTTGCCAGCGCCTGGCGCCGGGCTTTTCATGGTTACGCTGCCTGGTTGGTCAGCATCAGTTGGTGGCGGTTTTTCTGGCTCAGTGTGCTGCTGCTCATTGCCATGGGCATCATTCACGACTTGCCGCCCTTTACCTGGACTTATTCCGAGGTGGTCTCTGACGACGGCAGCGCCAAGCAGTTAGCCAGGCGCTCGCTGGCAAAGCACCTGTCGCGACTGCAAAGCGACAAAGCCGACAAAGGTGGCGTTGACATCTCCATTGACGAGCGCGGCGTTCGCATCAGCACCCGCGACAAAAGCAGTGCTCCGCTGGCACCCGCGTTGCCAGCATCGGAGTCAGCGTCGCCGGACGCGGCTGCCAGCGCGGCTGAAGTGACGATCAAGCTGCCACCCGGCGCTGACTCTGATGCGGTGCGTGAAGCCGTCAACGAAGCGCGCCGGGAAGTGATTGCGGCCATTGAAGAGGCCAGGCAGGAGGCCCAGGATGCTGCTGAGCCGGCCAGCGACGAGCCGCGCACGCGCCGGGTCAAGATCCGGTTTGGTGAACCCCTGATGCCGCTGACCTTCCTCTTCATTCTGCTGTCGATCGTCATCAAAGTCACTTACAAAGGCACGGTGCAGGCGCAGGC
>JAVHQY010000157.1:0-2194 GCA_036171375.1 Rhodoferax sp.
TGCTGAGCTTTCCGCTGCTGGGTCTTTGGGACCGTGATGCCGTGGTGTTTGGCTTGCCGCTGTTTCCGGCGGCACTGTTCCTGATCTGGGCGGTATTGATTGCCATCTCGGCCTGGCTGATGGAGGGGGCCAGCGCGTCACCCGACGACTAGACCACCAGCATGCTCTCGCCCGCCGTCGTCATTGGGACCTCTTTTGCCTACCTGCTGCTGCTGTTTGCGGTGGCTTACTTCGGCGACCGCCGCGCAGCGCAGGGGCGCTCGATCATCGCCAATCCCTGGACTTACGCGTTGTCGATGGCGGTCTATTGCACCGCCTGGACGTATTTTGGCAGCATCGGTCGTGCCGCATCGGGCGGCATCTGGTTTTTGCCGATCTACCTCGGCCCGACGCTGGCGATGGTGCTGGGCTGGGTGGTGCTGCGCAAGATGATCCGCATCGCGCATGTCTATCGCATCACTTCGATTGCCGATTTCATCGCCAGCCGTTACGGCAAAAGCCCGCTGCTGTCGGGGCTGGTGACGCTGATTGCGGTGGTCGGCATCGTGCCCTACATCGCCTTGCAGCTCAAAGCGGTCTCGGCCGGTTATGCCCTGCTGACGGCACCGGATACGGCGGGCGTTGCGCCGACTCCGCACTGGAGCGAGGACGGCGCATTTTATGTGGCGCTGGTGATGGCCGGATTCAGCATGGTGTTCGGCGCCCGCCACCTGGACACCACCGAGCGTCACGAAGGGCTGGTGGCGGCGATTGCTTTTGAATCGCTGGTCAAGCTCGGTGCCTTTTTAGCCGTTGGTATCTTTGTCGTTTATGGCCTGTTCGACGGCTTGGGCGATTTGTTCGCGCGCGCCCGCGCCGTGCCGGCACTGGCGCTGCTGTTGCGGCTGGAGCAAGGCGGCAGTTTTGCCTGGGCGCAGTGGTTCGCGCTGACGCTGCTGTCGATGCTGTCGGTGGTTTTTTTGCCGCGCCAGTTTCAGGTGATGGTGGTGGAAAATGTGCGTGAAAGCCATCTGCGCCGCGCGGTCTGGGTTTTTCCGCTGTACATGCTGGCGATCAATCTGTTTGTGCTGCCAATCGCCTTGGGTGGCTTGCTCTATTTTGGCCCGGTCGCCATGAACGCCGAAAACTTTGTTCTTTCGCTGCCGCTGGCCGCCGGGCAGAATGCGCTGGCGCTGCTGGCGTTCATCGGTGGCCTGTCGGCCGCCACCGGCATGGTGATCGTTGAGACGATCGCTGTCTCGACCATGGTCAGCAACGAATTGGTGATGCCGGCGCTGCTGCGCTCGCGCTACTTCCGCCCCGGTGCCGGGCACGACCTGACGCGGGTGCTGCTGGGGATTCGCCGCGCCGCCATTCTGGGGGTGCTGGTGCTGGGCTATTTGTATTTTCACCTGGCCGGCGAGGCTTACGCGCTGGTGAGCATTGGCCTGATCAGTTTTGCCGCCGTGGCGCAATTTGCGCCGGCCCTGTTTGGCGGTCTGTACTGGAAGGGTGGCTCCAGCCTGGGTGCACTGGTCGGGTTGCTGGCCGGTTTTGTGATGTGGACCTACACCTTGATGCTGCCGTCGATTGCCAAATCGGGCTGGTGGCTGGGGACCGATTTCATCACGCTAGGGCCGTGGGGCTTGTCCCTGCTGCGACCGGAACAGTTGCTGGGTTTGCATGGGCTGGATGGTTTGACGCATTCGCTGTTTTGGAGTCTGTTGGTCAATGTCGGTGCTTATGTGAGCTTGTCGCTGTGGCGTGCGCCCAGCGGACAGGAAGCCAGCCAGGCGTTGCTGTTCGTTGATGTGTTCGAGCGCAGCGCCACGCAGGGGCCGGTGTTCTGGCGCGGCCGCGCCAAAGTAGCCGACCTGCTGCACCTGTGCGAGCGTTTTCTCGGTCTGCACAAAGCCCGAGCGCTGTTTCAGAATTACGCCCGCAGCACCGGTGCTAGCCAAGTTGAAGCCATTGCACCCAACGCGCAACTGGTGCAGTTTGTCGAGACCCAGCTGGCCGGTGCGGTGGGCAGTGCTTCGGCGCGGGTGCTGGTGGCTTCGGCGGTGGAAGAAGAAACGCTCACGCCGGAAGACGTGTTGCGCATCGTCGATGAAGCCTCGCAGTTGCGCGCGCACTCGCGCGAGCTGGAAGAAAAATCAGAGTCGCTCGAGCGCGCCACCGCCGAGCTGCGCCGCGCCAACGAGCAGCTCAAGAG
>JAVHQY010000158.1:0-2193 GCA_036171375.1 Rhodoferax sp.
TTTCGGTTCCCTTTCTTTGGACAAGCAAAGAAAGGGAACTCGCCCGCCGGGGCGAGACCCGGCTTGCCCCGCGCTGGCAAGCGCTGCCTGGCGCACAACCAAACAAGACAACTTGCATGCTGGGGCGAGACCCGGCCTGCTGCACCGACCTGAAATTTAACTTTTCACCAACCACAACCCAATCATGACTCACCTGATCAGCGTGCAGAATTTGCGTGTCTCTTTCCGACTTGGCAAGCAATTGGTAGAAGCCGTCAAAGGGGTCAGCTTTGACATCCCCGTCAACGCGACGGTGGCGCTGGTGGGCGAATCGGGCAGCGGCAAAAGCGTCAGCGCCATGAGCATCGTTCGGCTGCTGCCGGACAACGCCATCGTCGGCGCGCAAAGCAAAGTACTCTACAACGGCCGCGACCTGCTGGCCGCGCCGATCGAGGACATGCGCCGCTTGCGCGGTAAAGACATCTCGGTGGTGTTCCAGGAGCCGATGAGTTCGCTCAACCCGGTGTTCACGGTCGGTGAGCAAATCGCCGAAGTGATTCGGATCCATTTGCATCTGAGCCCGAAACAGGCACTGGTGCGCGCGCAAGAGCTGATGGCCGAAGTCGGCATCCCCAACCCGAAAGAGCGGCTCAAATCCTACCCGTTTGAACTCTCGGGTGGTCAGCAGCAGCGCGTGATGATTGCCATGGCAATCGCCTGCGAACCCAAGTTGCTGATCGCCGACGAGCCAACCACCGCGCTCGACGTGACGGTGCAGCGCCAGATCATGGACTTGCTGCGCGGTTTGCAGGAACGGCAAAAAATGAGTGTACTGTTCATCAGCCACGACCTCGGCCTGGTCGGCGAGATCGCCAGCCAGGTGATCGTCATGCGCGCCGGTGAAGTGCGCGAGTCTGGCGCTTCAGCGGCGATTTTTGGTGCACCCAAAGATCCTTACACGCAGGCGCTGCTGGCGTGCCGGCCGCGACTGGACGTGCGACCGCGGCGATTGCCGGTGATTGAAGACTTCATGCTAAAGCGCCCGGTGACAGTCGAGCAGCGTCTGTGCACACCGCCCAGTGGTGCCAAACTGGTTGAAGTCAAAGGCTTGAGCAAGGACTATCCGCTTAAAACCGGGCTTTTCCAGCACAAGGTTTTCAACGCCGTCAGGAATGCCGATTTCGCGCTCTACAAGGGCCGCACACTGGGCGTGGTGGGCGAATCGGGTTCGGGCAAAACGACGCTTGGGATGATGCTGACGCGCCTGACCCAGGCCAGCGCGGGCAGCATCCTGTTCGAAGGAATTGACCTGGCGCAGCTCAGCGCCGCGCAAATGCGGCCTTACCGCAGCCGCATCCAGATCATTTTCCAAAACCCCTATGCCAGCTTGAATCCGCGCTTTACCGTCGGCCAGATTCTGATCGAGCCGATGCGTATTCACTCCATCGGAAAAAATGACAACGAGCGCGCCCGGCTGGCGTTGGCGCTGACCGAAAAAGTAGGGTTGACGCGCGACGACTTTGGCAAGTATCCGCACGAATTCTCCGGCGGCCAGCGCCAGCGCATTGCCATTGCACGCTGCCTGACGATGCAGCCTGAAATCATTGTCTGCGATGAGAGCGTCAGCGCGCTGGACGTGAGCGTGCAAGCCACGGTGCTGAACCTGCTGCTCGATTTGCAGGAAGAATTTGGCCTGACCTACCTCTTCATCAGCCACGACCTGGCGGTGGTGAAATACATGGCCGACGAGATTCTGGTGATGAGTGAAGGCTCAATCGTCGAGCATGGCAGCTCGGAAGAAATTTACGCGCACCCCAAGCACCCCTACACCCAACAATTGCTGGCCGCCATTCCACGCGGCCTGATGGCCAGTGCTTGAGGGAATGCGTTCGGTGAGCCACGCGGCTGTGGCATCGAACTGCGTTGCAGGATTTTGGGGTCGGATCCCAATTCGGAGCCGGGCATTCGAACCGGCCAATAAGGGCTATTGGGGTCGGATCCCGATTCGGGGCTATGCGTTCGAGCTGGCCAATCAAGCGTCACCGAATTGGGCTCTGACCCCGATAACCCGTGCCGCGATAACCCGTGCCCCAATGACCCCGCACCGCGATTACCCGGTGTTCACCCGCGCCTTCGGCATCGAACTGCGTTGCAGTGGGTGAAAAGAATGTATCCGTTTTCATTTTTGGCCCCACTCAATCCCCCCCGCCCCCT
>JAVHQY010000159.1:0-2186 GCA_036171375.1 Rhodoferax sp.
GATTCAAATCGCTTTTCGTTGGAAACAAGATTTTTCAACATGCGGTCCGGCAAGTTCCTCAAACCTATGGCACCCTTAGACGAGCACCTGACACTCTGATCCGGTGTCTGGCATATCTGGCAGCATGTGCGTTTTGAGACAATCGCCGTTTCATTCAGTTCAGACCCCATCATGACCTACTCCCAAACACCTGCCACGCACCAAGGGGCTATTGAAATCGCTGTCAATTGGCTGTCTTCTTTGCACCGCAAGGGCTGGCAAAACGCGTCCATCAATTTGTATCACGAGTTTCTTTCCGAAGCAGATATCGAAAACCTTGCCGCGTTGGATCAAGACACTATTCAAAGCATTGAAATCAATCTGAACGAATGGCTGCTGGCCGAGGGTGATATCCATGCCCGTGGCGGCATCCGGCGCATCAATGATTACCTGCTCAGCCCCGCCGGCCCGCGCCTGAATGCCGCCCAGCGCGACTGGCTGCAACAGATGGGCCAACGCCCGCTGCGCCTGTATGACGTGACTGATGTGGTGCGAGGCCACCAAATGACGCTGTGTGATGCGCTCGACAAAGATGCCGAGCCGGTGGTAGTGCGCGAGCGATTAGGCACGCAAAATCTGGAACCCGGTAAGTTGCTGGGCTGCCGCATCCTGCGAGCGGGTGATCATTTTGAAATGTCTGGGTCGGCCTATTTGTTCAGCTTGCTAACCGGGCCGCGGGTGCTATCGCTGCTGCGTGAACATACGCAAGCGTTCGGCCAGCAGCTCGATGGTCCCCGCAAAATGGGCCTGATGATCGTGCTCGAATGGCTCAATCAATGGCTGGTACCCGCACCCACGCCAACCCTTATCGACCACTATTCAGGCGAGCCCATGAAGATGATCACTGACCATTACCATGTCAACGATGAAGTGGCGCTGGCGCAGGCCCTTGCTACCCAGAGCGATGTCGAGGGCGACCGGCAAGAGGGGTGGTCACGCCTGATGGACTGCACGGACGGACAGGTACGCTCCAGTGTGAACCTTAATCCGGGGGAAAAGCCGGATCAGATCGAACTTTTTTATAGAACACAGCGCTATGCGGATGAGGGGCGGGTATGGTTTGAGTCGTTGATGGGCGCGTGTGTCACGTTTGTGAAGAGAAAAGTTCAGGAGCCTGCGGATGTGATCGCTGCGGCACAGGAGCCCGCTAGCCAGGCATCGTCCGAAAATGGCAAACCATCTTCAGCATCGACTCCCAAGCTCGATGCTGCCACCATGGCGCAATTGATGTCCAAAGTCATTCACGACTCGTATGCCCACTGGGCCGATGAGCCGATTCCGGCGCTCGATCACAAAACGCCACGCCAGGCCATCAAAACATCAGCCGGTCTGGAGCGGGTCAAAGGGCTGTTGCGCAGTTATGAGGTCAGCGAAGCAACGCAGGCAGCGCAACAGGGTCGAACTGCAATCTCGTATGATTTTTTGTGGCAGACGTTGAAGTTAACGCGATAGCTTGCCGCTTCCAAGGCATCCATTGGCCGATGGTGGACGAAGATATTTCGGTCATGGGACTGCTGGCCGGGCAGCCGTCGGTTGAAGCCAATGCGGTGTTTGCCTGACGCGCTTGCGCGTTGGGTGCAAGTCAGCCAGCTTTCAAAATCTCGATCACCGCCTCATCGTCAACCTGCGGGAACGACTGGTAAAACTGGCCGACTGCCCGGAAGTATTCGGGCGCTTCGAGGCACACCACCTCGTCGGCCAGTTGGGCCACTTTGGCCAGCGTCTCGGGCGGTGCCACTGGCACGGCGAGAATCAGCCGAGCCGGTTTGCTCTCGCGCAGGCCGTGCAGCGCCGACATCATGGTGGCGCCCGTGGCCAGGCCGTCATCAACCACAATCACGATGCGCCCGGTCGGGTCGAGCGGGGGGCGAATTGGGGTGTACTGCGTGCGGCGCTGGCGGATGGTTTGCATCTGCAAGCGTTTTTCGGTTTCGATGTAGCTTGCATCGGCACCGTAGAGCTCGGCGTGGTCGGCAATAAACGTCCAGCCGCCCTCATTGACCGAGCCAATCGCCAGCTCGGCTTGCCGGGGTGCGCGCAGTTTGCGCACCAGCACCACGTCGAGGTCGCCTTGCAGTTTGTCGGCAATGATCCTGGCCATCGGCACCGCGCCGCGCGGGATCGCCAGGATCAGGGGGTTTTTGCCG
>JAVHQY010000160.1:0-3612 GCA_036171375.1 Rhodoferax sp.
CTTGGGCACCGCGCTGGCTTGCGTGCTCATCTGCCCCGTGTCGGGGTTGAAATAAACCAGGGCTTTTGGCCGCGCCCCTGCGCTTGAGGCACCCGCGCGCGCCAATTCCGCCAGAACTTCATGGCTGTCGTCCGCCAGAACGGCTTGTACTTCCCGGGCGAGATCCAACAAGGTCAGGTCCCGACGGTCAAGCGCGTCGGGCAGGGCGGGTGCATAGGTGAGCGCCCCCATGGTGTTGGCCCCAAGGTAGGCCAGCCGGTCAAGGGTCGATGCCTTGTCCGGGTCCATGCCGCGTGCCTTCATGCGGCGATGCATCAAGCGATAGCCCCAGCCGTCAGGCAGCGAGTCGTAGATGAGCCCGGGCACATCATGAAGTTGGGTGTATTCACCCTGGCGGTCCGGGTAGGCCCTGGCACGCAGCGGCAGCCGAATGGGAGACAACTGTAGGTCGCGCTCCAGCGCTTGCGGCGCATACTGAAAAAGCACATCATGACCATCATCGGCCAGCGTGCCAAGAACAAAAGGATCACCCAAACCCTGGTAGGTGACCGTTAACTCCTTCACTGGGCCGCCTTTCTTGACTTGGTGTAGGCACGTCGACGCGTGCGCACCGCTGCCTTCAGCCGCATGTCATCAATGCTGAGTGGCTGGGTGACTAATACGTTTTGCAAGTCAGCCAGTGCGTTCAAGGCTTCCAGAATGCGCACGAAGGTTTCAAACGTAGATCGGCCAGTGCGCTCGAAGTTGCCCAGTGTTTTGCCCGATATGCCCACGCGCGCGGCCAGTTCCTCAACGCTGAGATTCAGCATCAATCGGCGTGCACGCGCGCGTTCGCCCAAGGTGGCGCTAACTTCGTCAGGGGTCGCAATCACGAAATCAACCATATATCTACTTATAAAGCGTTTTATGCTACTACAAGTGGAACAATTTTACCTGAAATAACAAAGCTGAAGAAGCTTTTTGTCCATGCAAGGCATGCCATTGCACCAATTGCTATTGCACCCATTGAAACCGGCGCGCAAGGCCCTTCATGCGCGTTTGCTGGCGCGCGGCGAGGGTTTGCAAGCCCACGCGCGGGCGGCGGAGATGCGGCTGAAAAACTAGAAATTTGCCATTTTCAAGATTCAATCTTGAAATGGCAAATTTGAACGCCAAGGTTGATTGATTGCTGGAGCAAGACCGTACGCAACACACAGCGATCCTCCTCGCAAATTTGTCGATCGAATACTTCCCGCGAATTCCCCGCTGCAAGAGAGCATGCAGATCACATGCCTGAAGCCGACTGTTGCGATCGGCTGTTGGGTGCCCGTTGCCGCCGGCCACGAAAGTCAGCTTACGGGTTGCCCAATTCGACTCCGGTGCTGTCGTTGGGGCTGCTGTCGCTCTTGCAGGCAGCTTTTGATCAACAGCCCTTTTCTATAGTAATATGTGCTATAGTTTTACCCTATGATGGATCGAAAACGCGTTTTCAAGACAAAGACCTTTGACAGATGGTCAAAGAAATTACTGGGTGACGACGTATTGTGCCGAGCTGCACGAGAGATAGAACGAGGTTTGTTTGAGGCAGACTTGGGTGGCGGCATTTGCAAGAAGCGGGTCGCCATGCCAGGGATGGGAAAAAGTGGGGGCACAAGAACATTGGTCGCCAAACAACATGCGGCGGCGATTTTCTTTTTGCTCGGCAGAGAAAAGAGCTCACCGGGCACCGACTTCTCTGATGCAGCTGTGGAAGCGGTCAAACTTATCGGTGCCAATTTGCAAGTTCAACCCCTGTCAAAAATTGATGAGATGACGATCGACGGAAGCTTAAAGGAGATATGCCATGCCGAAAAAAACCAGTGACGAAGCGCGCATGCTCCAGGAACTGCTGGATACGGCTGCAGACATGAGTACTTACGGTGTCATGTCCAAAACAGACATGGCGCGCATCCGGGCGCTTTGCGAAGTGCCACCTGCTTACACACCAGAGCGCGTTATGGCCATCCGCACAACGATTGTTAAAGCCAGCCAAGCGGTTTTCGCAAAGATGCTCAATGTGAGCGTGTCAACCGTGCAGAAATGGGAGTCGCCCGCTGCCAACAAGCGCCCCAGCGGGACATCGGCAAAGTTATTACAAATGGTTGAGGCCAAAGGAGTCGAGGCACTTTTGGTTTAGCTGTAGCGGGCTCGGAAAGCAGCGCCTGCCCCAATTGATTGTCCGGTATTGAGAATTTTGTTTGCCCAATGGCAACATCTGGCCGAGTCCGAAACCGGGTGCTCCCCTGGGAGAAATCATCACCTCATAGCCGACCGGTCAAGGCCGTTGTTGTCGCCTGCTGCACTACCACTTTGTCCTGCGCAATGATCTTGCGGAAGGTCTCGCTGGTGCTGGCCCAATCCACCACATCGACGCGAATGGGCAGATCGGAATTGTCGAAGGCCTCGCTGAGCTTGGCCAATTTTTCCAGCGACAAAGGCGTTGCTGTGATCAGGGTCAGGTCGAGGTCGGAGTAGGGCTTGGCACCGTGCCTGGCGCGCGAGCCAAAGGCCCATACCTCCAGCGTGGGCACTTGCTCTTGCAGGATACGCGTCACCACGGCCC
The DNA here is from genome assembly GCA_036171375.1 of Rhodoferax sp. Lineage (GTDB taxonomy): Bacteria > Pseudomonadota > Gammaproteobacteria > Burkholderiales > Burkholderiaceae_C > Rhodoferax. The sequence goes on from JAVHQY010000160.1 coordinate 2,582, forward strand.
AGTCTTGCGGTTCGATTTCAATCGGCGGCGTGCTGCCGACCGTGTTGGTTGCAAGGTGTGAACGCATGACCGATCCGGTTCAGTTGCCTGGCATACTCAATCCAGGGCGCTGCGGCTTGACAGCGTTTGCAACAAGGCTTGTGCTTCGCATAAAAACTCGGGAGCAATCGCAAACACGAGCTCGGCTTTGGTGGCGTCATAGGTATGGCTGCTGTCGGTGCGGGCCTGGCGGAAGGTTTTCCAAAGCCGCCAATCAGAGCGCAACAGGCCGCGCTCGTTGCCCAGGCGGATCAGACTTTGAAACGTGCCCAGGTCAAGCTCTGCGGGATTGGCCTCGGTCTGTTCCAGATAGCGTTTGAGCATCTTCCAACTGAGTTCATAGGTGAACTCAAAACATTGAATGACCGAATTGCGCAACTGTTCCCGCAGGCCCGCGTCGGCCAGGGCGGCTGCCGAGTTGGCGTAGGCCAGGCTTCGTTCCAATTGGGCGACGGCGTTGCTGAGGGGCGTGTAGTCAAGAGACATGGTGTGGCGCGGTGAACTGACGCAAGTATAGGCACCCACGGGAGCAGCAGGTAAACTGTCGCCGTGAAGAATAATTCCGCTATTTCCCGCATCCGCCAGGACGTGCAGGCGATGCACGCTTACGCCATTCAGGATGCCGCTGGCATGGTCAAGCTCGATGCGATGGAGAATCCGCACCGGCTGCCGCTGGCATTGCAACAACAATTGGGCCAGCGTCTGGGCGCGTTGGCGCTCAATCGCTACCCGGGCGAGCGCAACCTCGACTTGCGCCGGGCGCTGGCGGGCTACGCGCAAATGCCGCCGGGTTTTGACCTGATGCTGGGCAACGGCTCGGATGAACTCATCAGCCTGCTGGCGCTGGCCTGTGCCGTGCCGCCGAGTGCGGCCAATGGCTTGAAAAAAGCCTGTGTGCTGGCACCGCTGCCGGGTTTTGTGATGTACGCCATGAGCGCGCAACTACAGGGCCTGGATTTTGTCGGTGTGCCGCTGACGGCGGATTTTGAGCT
>JAVHQY010000160.1:3712-10551 GCA_036171375.1 Rhodoferax sp.
CGCCCGCCCTACAACGTGAGTGTGCTGAACTGCGAGTGCGCGCTGTTTGCGCTCGAACATGAAGCTGTTTTTGTGGCGCAGGCGCAGGACTTGAAACAGCAGCGCGCAATTCTGGCGCAAGCGCTTGCCAAGTTGCCTGGTGTGCGCGTTTTCCCGAGCGAGGCCAACATGATTTTGCTGCGCGTGCCCGATGCCGGCAAAACTTTCGCTGCGCTCAAAGCGCGTCGGGTGCTGGTCAAGAACGTTGCTGCCATGCACCCGTTGCTGGAAAATTGCCTGCGTCTGACGGTGGGCACGCAAGAGGAAAACCGCCAGTTGCTGGCGGCCCTGGATGATTCACTTTGATGCCAGACAATTGGAAACAGCCACGGCTGGTCAAACGATGGAAAATAGCAGCATGAACCGAAGCGCCGAAATCACCCGCCGCACGGCCGAGACCAGCATCACGGTCAAAGTCAATCTCGATGGCAGTGGCAAGTCCAGCCTGCACACCGGCATTGGTTTTTTTGACCACATGCTCGACCAGATTGCGCGCCACGCCATGCTCGATCTCGAGATCGAGGCTGCCGGTGACTTGCACATCGATGGCCATCACACGGTGGAGGATGTCGGCATCGCTTTGGGGCAGGCGGTGTCCAAAGCGGTCGGCGACAAGCGCGGCATCCGCCGCTATGGTCACGCATTTGTGCCGCTGGACGAAGCTTTGTCGCGCGTGGTGATTGATTTTTCCGGCCGCCCCGGACTGTTGATGAACGTGCCCTTCAAGAGCGGCATGATCGGAACTTTTGACAGCCAACTGACACATGAGTTTTTTCAGGGCTTTGTCAACCACGCTTTTGTCACCCTGCACATCGACAACCTCAAAGGCGAAAACGCGCACCACCAGGCCGAGAGCGTGTTCAAGGCTTTCGCGCGTGCCTTGCGCGATGCCCTGGAGCCTGATGCGCGTGCCGCAGGAGCGATTCCCTCGACCAAGGGAACGCTTTGATCCGGTGCACGATGGGCTAAACACGACGACGGCACCAGGCATGAGGGACTGCGTGGTATGAGCAAAGCTGCAAATACGGTCGCCGTGGTGGATTACGGCATGGGCAATCTGCGCTCGGTGTCGCAGGCGTTGCAGGCAGTCGCTGCCGACAGCCATTGCCGGGTATTGATTACTGCCGAGCCCGATCAGGTGCGCGCCGCCGAGCGCGTGGTGTTGCCGGGCCAGGGTGCCATGCCCGCGTGCATGCGCGAGTTGCACGCTTCGGGTTTGCTGGCATCGGTGCTGGAAGCGGCTGCCAGCAAACCATTGTTTGGTGTTTGCGTGGGGATGCAAATGTTGCTCGATCACAGCGCCGAAGGTGACACACCAGGACTGGCATTGATTCACGGCGATGTGCTCAAATTTGATTTGGCGGGTCGCCTACAAAGCGATGGCAGTCGCTACAAAGTGCCGCAAATGGGCTGGAATCAGGTCTGGCAGCAAGCGGCGCAAGGCAAGTGCCACCCGTTGTGGGCGGGCATTGTCGATGGCAGTTATTTTTACTTCGTCCACAGTTATTACGCCAAACCGTCTGATGCGCGCCACAGCGTGGGTGAGACCGAGTACGGTATCCGCTTTAGCGCGGCGATTGCGCGCGATAATATTTTTGCCACCCAGTTCCACCCCGAAAAAAGCGCTGATCACGGACTGTCCTTGTACCGCAACTTTTTGCATTGGAAGCCCTGATCGCTTTTCCCATTTCTTTCCAGCACCATGCTTTTAATCCCAGCGATTGACCTCAAGGACGGCCATTGTGTGCGCCTCAAACAGGGCGATATGGCGCAGTCCACCACTTTCAGCGAAGAACCGATGACGATGGCCCGCAACTGGGCCGACCGGGGTGCCCGGCGTTTGCACCTGGTCGATTTGAACGGCGCTTTTGCGGGCCACCCCAAAAATGAGATGGCGATTCGCAAAATTCTCAAGGAAGTGGGCAGTGAAATCGATGTGCAACTCGGCGGTGGCATTCGCGACCTCGACACCATCGAGCGTTACCTGGATGCCGGTCTGCGCTACGTCATCATCGGCACGGCAGCCGTCAAGAACCCGGGGTTTTTGCAGGATGCCTGCACCGCGTTTGGCGGGCACATCATTGTCGGTCTGGACGCGCGCGATGGCAAAGTTGCCACCGAGGGCTGGAGCAAGCTGACGCGCCACGATGTGGTCGATCTGGCAAAAAAATTTCAAGACTACGGTGTCGAGTCGATCATTTATACCGACATTGGTCGTGATGGCATGCTCAGCGGCATCAACGTGCAAGCCACGGTTCGACTGGCGCAGGCTCTGACCATCCCGGTGATCGCCTCGGGTGGCCTGTCCAGCATGAACGACATTGAAGCGCTGTGCGCGGTGCAGGACGAAGGCATTGAAGGTGTCATTTGCGGGCGCGCCATTTACAGCGGTGAACTCGATTTTGAAGCCGCGCAGGCACGCGCCGATGAGTTAAACGGGTGACATGCTCGCCAAACGCATCATCCCCTGCCTGGACGTGACCGGTGGGCGCGTCGTCAAGGGTGTGAACTTTGTCGAACTGCGCGATGCCGGTGACCCGGTGGAAATCGCTGCGCGCTACAACCAGCAAGGCGCGGACGAACTCACTTTTCTCGACATCACCGCCACCAGCGATGAGCGCGATCTGATTTTGCCCATCATCGAAGCGGTGGCTTCTCAAGTCTTCATTCCGCTCACGGTGGGTGGTGGCGTGCGCAGCATCGAAGATGTGCGGCGTTTGCTCAATGCCGGGGCCGACAAGACCAGCTTCAACTCGGCTGCTATCGCCAATCCGCAGGTGATTCACGAGGCCGCGCAAAAATACGGCTCGCAGTGCATCGTGGTGGCGATCGATGCCAAACGCCGCACCGAGTTTGAATCCAGACGCGCACGACTCGACGGGCACCCTGTCGGTCCGGGCTGGGATGTCTATAGCCATGGGGGGCGCAAAAACACCGGACTCGATGCCGTGACCTGGGCACGCCTGATGGCAGAGTTGGGCGCGGGCGAGCTGCTGCTCACCAGCATGGACCGCGACGGCACCAAAGCCGGCTTCGATTTGACCTTGACGCGCGCCGTGAGCGATGCAGTCGATATTCCGGTGATTGCTTCAGGCGGTGTCGGCACCCTCGACGATTTGGCCGACGGCATCCAGTTTGGCGGTGCCGACGCGGTGCTGGCGGCGAGCATTTTTCACTACGGTGAATTCACCGTGGCGCAGGCCAAGGCACACCTGGCGGCACGCGGGATTCCTGTCAGAATCACGCCATGAACTGGCTCGATCAAATCAAGTGGGACGCGCAGGGCTTGGTGCCGGCAATTGCGCAGGAGCAAAGTACCGGTGACGTACTGATGCTGGCCTGGATGAACCGCGAGGCGCTGCAAAAAACCGCCGAGCTTGGGCGCGCCGTCTATTTCAGCCGCTCGCGCAACAAATTGTGGTTCAAGGGCGAAGAATCCGGCCACGTGCAGCAGGTGCACGAAATCCGACTGGACTGTGACCACGACGTGCTGCTGCTCAAAGTGACGCAAACCGGTCACCAGCCCGGCATCGCCTGCCACACTGGGCGGCACAGTTGTTTTTTCAGCGTTCTCAAAGACGGCGTATGGCAGGCCAGCGAGCCGGTGTTGCGCGACCCGAAACTGATTTACCAGTGAGACTTATGGCCAAGACAAACGTGGATTCCCTGCTGGCCCTGGCGGCCGTCATTGAAAGCCGGCTGCCGGCGCAGGGCGGCAATGCGCAGACCAGTTACGTGGCGCGCCTGTTGCAGCAGGGGCCTGATGCTTTTCTGAAGAAGATTGGTGAGGAAGCCACCGAAGTGGTGATGGCGGCCAAGGATGCAGATCACGCTGGAGACAAACACAAAATTGTGTGTGAAGTGGCCGATCTCTGGTTCCACTGCATGATTGCTCTGGCGCACTACGGCTTGTCGCCGACCGATGTCGTCGCCGAGCTCGAGCGCCGTGCCGGCACCAGTGGCATTGAAGAAAAGGCGCTGCGCAAAGTGCTGGCGCGCGAGCGCGAGCAGGCCGGTCAATGAGCAACGATTTCTATGACCAGGGCACCTCGGCGGCACCAGATCAGGCCGCTTTGCAGCGATTGCAATCGCTCAACACGGTGGGCACCATCAGCTATGTTTTGCATTTGATTGTGGCCGTGGGCGCCCTGATTCCGGGTGGTCAATTCGGGCCAGTCCTGTTGGTCGCTGCCTTGATCCTTGACCTGGTCAAGCGCGGCGATGCCGAGGGCACCTGGCACGCCTCGCATTTTCGCTGGCGCATTCGCACCGTCATCATCGCGGCGGTGCTGTACGCCGTGACGGCACCGCTGTGGCTGCTGTTTTTGGTGCCGGGCTGGCTGGCCTGGCTGTGCATTTCGATCTGGTTTTTTTACCGCATCGTCACTGGCCTGGTGCGGATGAACAAGGGCCTGGCAATGGAGTTCACAGAATGAAAGCAACTGCGCTCATTAGCGATCCGGAGTGTTTGTTTTGCAAAATTGTTGCCAAACAAATTCCATCAACCGTGGTTCACGAAGACGATGAAATCCTTGTTTTCAACGACATCCATCCATGGGCACCAGTGCACTTTTTGATGATTCCAAAAACGCACCTGGCCTCAATGGCGCAATTGGGTGCAGAACACCAATCCCTGTTGGGTCGGATGATGGTGTTGGCACCCGAGTTGGCGTTGCGACAGGGCTGTAACCCATACCCGGCCGGGGGCTTTCGGATTTTGATCAATACCGGTGCCGAGGGCCGACAGGATGTGCAACACCTGCACATTCACGTGATTGGCGGCCCGCGGCCCTGGCTCAAGGGCTAAATCCCTGAGACCGCTAGAATCAACGCCATTCGTCAGGAGAAATTTATGGGACTTTCAACCACGCATTTGATCATTTTTTTGGTCATCATCATTGTGATTTTTGGGACCAAAAAACTGCGCAACATTGGCTCCGATCTGGGCGGGGCCGTCAAGGGGTTCAAGGACGGTATGAAGGACGGCGCAGAAAAATCGGCCGATACTCCGTCAGCACCGGTGGCACAGGTCAGTACCAACGCCAGCGTTGCCAAAGAGCCGATCGATGTCGAAGCCAAGACCAAGGTTTGAAGGCGCTCTGAATTGTTTGACATTGGTATCACCAAGCTGGCCATCGTCGGCGGTATCGCGCTGGTGGTGATTGGCCCGGAAAAGCTGCCCAGCGTCGCCAAAACCATCGGCACGTTGCTGGGGCGCGCCCGGCGTTACGTGGCTGATGTCAAGGATGAAGTCAACCGCTCCATGGATCTTGACGAGCTCAAAAAAATGAAGGACTCGCTCGAAGGCGCGGCACGCGAAGTTGACCAAACCATTCAGACCAGCGCACAGAATTTTGAAAAAGATTGGGCCCAGACCACTGCCGCAGTATCAGAGCTGCAACCACCCGAAGCTGTGCCAAACTTTCCGCACTACCAGGCACCGCGGAAAAAATGGCGTCTCAAGCGCGCTGCCGTGCCGGGCTGGTACAAATCGCGTAGCGGCATTCGCACCCACGTCTCATCGGGTGCCGCGCGGGTGGCGCGTTTTCGACCGGAACGACTGAGCTAATGACTGATCCTATTGACAAAGAAGACGAGCTCGCCGGGACCGAACAGCCTTTTATCCAGCATCTAATTGAACTGCGCGATCGTCTCTTGCGATCGGTGTATGGCATCGGATTGATGTTGGTGGTGTTGCTGGTTTACCCGGGTCCGTCCAAACTCTACGATTTGCTGGCCCTGCCGCTGGTCAAAGCGCTGCCGCAGGGCGCGCACATGATTGCCGTCGGTGTGGTGTCACCGTTTCTGGTGCCGATCAAAGTGAGTGTGATGGCAGCGGTGGCCTTGTCGCTGCCGTGGATTCTTTACCAGGTGTGGGCTTTTGTCGCTCCCGGCCTGTACAAGCACGAGAAGAAACTCGTTTTTCCACTGGTGGTGGCGAGCACGCTGCTGTTTTACCTGGGTGCTGCGTTTTGCTATTTTTTTGTTTTTGGCCAGGCTTTTCCGGCGATTCAGAAACTCGCCCCGGTCTCGGTGGCAGTCAGCCCCGATATTGAAGCCTATCTTGATTTTGTCATCACCATGTTCATCGCTTTCGGGGTGGCGTTTGAAGTCCCCATCGCGGTCATCATCCTGGCCCGTTTTGGCGTTGTGACGGTGGCCCAGCTCAAGTCTTTCAGAACCTATTTTGTTGTTGCCGCCGCCGCCGTGGCGGGACTGGTGACACCGCCGGACCCGGTCTCCATGGTGGCTTTGCTGTTGCCCATGGTTTTGCTTTATGAACTGGGCATCTGGTCAGCGATACTGTTTATCAAGCACACCAAAGCGCCGACTGCCGATGCTGAGGAAGCAAAAACCTATTGAGCCTGACGCTGCGGCTTGGGTCGCACGCCGGGAGTGATGACGAGATCAACCGTGGCATTGCGCCGGAGCACGGTAAAGTTGGTGCGACTGCCGGGTTTGAGCGCGGCCACGCTGGAGAGCAATTCCGACACGTTGCTGATGGGTTTGCCCGCGACCTTGACAATCACGTCGCCGGGTTTCAGCCCGGCCTTGGCAGCCGGGGCATTTTGCAGCACGCCGGTGATGATGACACCGGACTGGGCCTGGATGTCAAAGGTTTGCGCCAATTCGGGCGACAACTCGTTGGGCTCGACTCCGATCCAGCCGCGCGTCACCTGGCCGTCCTTCACAATGCCTTCGAGCACCAGTTTGGCAGTTGACACCGGAATGGCAAAACCAATCCCCATGCTGCCGCCCGAGCGTGAGTAGATGGCGCTGTTGATTCCCATCAAATTGCC
>JAVHQY010000161.1:0-10489 GCA_036171375.1 Rhodoferax sp.
TTAAGACTGACAGCGCAACCAGATTGAGCCCGACAATTTCAACATCGAGCCGACGTTTTTCACGGCGTGTTTGACACGAGGTTGGGGGTTACTGATTCAATTTACTTTGAACGGCTTGATTTATATTCTGACTATCCAGCGCCGGAAAAAACTTCAGCTCATTCAAACCGTCTTGCTGCGCCAGCATGATCTCGCTGGCGGTCGCCACACCCGGTAGCAGCGGCAAGCCGCAATCGCGGCAGGCCTGTCCGAGCGCCGATGTGTAGCCGGGCTGACGGCAAAGCGGGCGCCCGCGGCGGCGGTTTTGGCCGCAGCGGCGCGGCACTGCGTGCGCCAGCTCATGCAACACGATCACCGGCAGCACCGGCGCGTCGCTGATGATTTGCAACGGCGTCAAAGAGCAATCATTTGCCATGACAAATTCACTTTCATCACAATGGGTTCAGTGCACCAGCGCCGCGCGCCTTGCTGCCATCAGCCATTCGACCGAACGCAAATCGGCAACGGTGTCAATGTCGGTGACGCAACCAGGATCGGCAACAGCGAGCGAAAAATAATGTTCTCGCGCCAGCACCGCTGCCGCGCCCCGCTCGCCCTGCAACGCCAGCAATGCCGCCGCGCAGCCAACCGCAAAACCGACCGGGTGACCGCGCTGGCCGTGGTACACCGGTGCCACCGCCGTGTGCCACCGCAGCGCCTGGGCCAGCGCGCACAAAGTCGCACTCTGTATCAAAGGCAGATCGGCCGGCAACAGCAACCAACCGGACAGACCAGGATGCTGCTGCCAACTCGCCCGCACCGCATGGGCAATCGAATCGCCCATGCCCGGCTGGCCGCTTTGCTCAAGGTAACAGGGCAAGCCACTGGAAGTCACCGCCGCCAGCGTGTGCTCCAGTACGGTTTTACCGGCCAGGCTGGCACCCAGTTTGGAGTGCAAACCGCCCGAGGCCAAGAAACGCTCGCTGCGGCCACCCGCCAGCACGATGACCACCGGTGCACTCACGACGCAACACAGCCCGCTGTGCCCGCTACAACCGGTGCCAGCCGATTTTTTTCCTGCACGATTTCGGCCACGATGGCCACCGCGATCTCGGCCGGTGTCTTGCCGCCGAGCGCCAATCCGACCGGGCCGTGCAATCGATCCAACGCTGCAACGCTGACACCAAAATGTTCTGCCAGACGCTGCTTGCGCGCTTGCTGGTTGCGCTTGGAGCCCAAAGCGCCGACATAAAAAGCTTTTGATCCCAGCGCTTCGAGCAACGCCAGGTCATCGAGCTTGGGGTCGTGCGTCAGTGCCACCACAGCGGTGCGCGCGTCGCAACCGAGTTCTCGCACCACATCGTCCGGCATGCCGGCAACCCGCTGCACCGCCGGCAAAACCAGTGCCAGGTCGGCACCATATTCTTCGCGCGGATCGCACACCAGCACGTCAAAGTCGAGCAACAGCGCAATTTGCGCCACCAGTTGCGACAACTGACCGGCACCGATCAGCAGCAAGCGCCATTGCGGACCGAACACCGAGCGCAGCGTCACACCGTCAAACTGCAACGTCTCACCTGGCAGAGCGCTGGCGAGTTGCACCGCGCCGCTGGCCAGCGTGAGCGTGCGCGCCACCAGTTCGTGCGCGGCAATGCGCGCGAGCAACTGCTCGAGCCAGCTAGCGTCCAGCAAGCGCTCTTGCAGCAAGCGCAGCGTGCCGCCACAAGGCAGGCCAAAACGCGCGGCCTCGTCAGCGCTGACACCGTAGGTGATGATATTGGTTAGCTCGGCACTGCCAGCGCCACCGTCTTTGAGCCGTGCAATCAAATCGTCTTCGACGCACCCGCCTGAGACCGAGCCACTGATTTGTCCATCATCGCGCAGTGCCAGCAGCGCGCCCACGGGTCGTGGCGCGCTGCCCCAGGTTTGCAGCACCGTCAACAAGCGCACCGCATGACCGGCGCGGTGCCACTTCAATGCATCGCTCAAAACATCAAAACATTCCAAAAAAACCACCTCCTCAGGTTGGGGGCCAGTTCAACCCCAACGACAACCGGTTGGGTCAATCGGGTTTGGCCTGCAAAAAATCGAAGTCACAACCGCCGTCGGCCTGTAGCACATGGTCCTGGTACAACTTGGCATAACCACGCGTGATTGGCGGCCGGGAAGATTTCATAGTCTTGCGCCGCTGCACCAGCTCCATTTCATCCACCAACAGATCAAGACTGTGATTTTTGACGCTCAGACGAATGCGGTCACCATTGCGAACCAGCGCCAGCGGCCCGCCGGCAGCGGCTTCCGGCGTGACGTGCAGCACGATGGTACCAAATGCCGTGCCGCTCATGCGCGCATCCGAAATCCGCAGCATGTCTTTGATGCCGGCCTGCGCCAGCTTTTTGGGGATCGGCAAATAGCCCGCTTCGGGCATACCGCTGCGGCTCATTGGCCCGGCGTTTTGCAGCACCATGATGTCGTCGGCTGTGACATCAAGGTCAGGGCTATCAATACGGTTGCTCAGATCTTCCAGTGAAGTAAAAAGCACGACGCGGCCTTCCTTCTCGAACAAGCTCTTATCGGCAGCAGATCGTTTGAGGATGGCACCGCGTGGTGCCAGCGAGCCAAACAATGCTACCAGTCCGCCCACGGGTTCAATCGGATCGCTGGCTGAGCGCACGATTTTGTGGTCAGTCCATTGGTCCGCTTCGGCCGCAAGCCGCTCGCCCAAAGTTTCACCCGTCACACTCACGGTGTCGAGGTGCAACAGTGGTTTCAATTCCCGCAACAGCGCGCCCATGCCGCCCGCCGCGTAGAAATCTTCCATGTAGCCGTCGCCAGTCGGCTTGAGGTTGACCAAAACCGGTGTCGTATCGCTAAGCTCGTTCAAACGTTGCAGTGAAATTGGAATGTTGAGACGGCCCGCCAATGCCGTCAAATGGATAATGGCGTTGGTTGAACCGCCCAGCGCCAGTAAAGCGCGCAGCGCATTTTCAATCGACTTGGGCGTGATCACATCGCTCGGTCGCAATGCCGGCACCTGTCCCAGCGCCATGCGGGCCGCCAGCGTGCCACTGGCTTCGGCCGCTCGCAGTCGATCCGCATGGACCGCTGGAATCGCTGCACCGCCCGGCAACGACATACCCAACGCCTCGGCAATGCAAGCCATAGTGCTGGCGGTGCCCATGACCGCGCAAGTCCCGGCTGTAGTTGCCAACCTGCCCTCCACCGCAGCAATTTCTTCGCGCTCAATCCTGCCGGCGCGAAAGCTGGCCCAGAAGCGCCGGCAATCGGTGCAAGCCCCCAGGCGCTCGCCTTTGTGCCGCCCGGTCATCATTGGCCCGGTGACCAACTGCACGGCCGGCAAATTGACCGATGCCGCCCCCATCAGCTGCGCCGGTACGGTTTTGTCGCAGCCGCCGATCAGCACCACCGCATCCATCGGCTGGGCGCGCACCATCTCTTCGACATCCATGCTCATCAGGTTGCGAAACATGAGACTGGTCGGATTGAGATAAACCTCGCCGAGCGAAATCGTAGGAAAATCGATTGGCAAGGCACCCGCCGCCAACACGCCACGCTTGACGGCTTCGACCAGCTCGGGCATGGCACGGTGGCAACTGTTGTAACCGGAGGGGCTGGAGGCGATACCGACCACCGGTTTGCTCAGCAATTGCGAGGAATAGCCCATCGACTTTGCAAACGAGCGGCGCATATAGAGCGAAAACGCGCGGTCGCCATAGTTGGTCACTCCCTTGGCAAGACCGTGGATCGAATTTTCTTCAGCCATTGATACTCACCTCACGTTGAAACAGCCGTCGCACCACCGATCGCAGCCAACTGTGCGCCAGATCATCGCTGGCGCTGCGGTGCCACAGCATGCTCACATCGTAACTTGGCCCATGATCGGGCAATTGCCAAACGCGCACGTCGTAGCGCGGCACCAATGAGTTGGCGTACATCAAAGGAACGATCGCCACCACATCGCTGCCCATCACCAACTCAGGCAACGCCGCGTAATGACGGGCGCGCAGCACGATACGGTCATTGAGCTTGAGTTTGTTGAGCATCAGGTCAACGCTGCCATGAAAGGTTGCCGCCGGCGATGCCACTGCCAGCGACAAGCCCGCCAGTTGACGGGCGCTCAGACTTTTACCAGCGCCACCTTTGACCAAACTCCAGTCGCGTGCGGTGATGGCGACAAAGCGCTCCTGGAACAGGCGTTCGCAGGCAATCGAATTGTGGCCCGGACTCAAAATGCCGATCGCCAGATCGATGTCGTGCGCATCCAGCGCGGCGCTGACCTGTAGCGCTGCCACCGAAACGTTGGAGAGTTGGCTGCGCGGTGACTGCTCGCGAAAAGCCTGCGCCAGCAGCGGCAGAAACATCATTTCACCCAGGTCCGACATCGACAAGCGCCAGTGGATGGTGCTGCTGGCGGCTTCGAATCCGTCGCTGCTCATGACGTTGGCTTCCAGACTGCGCAACATGGCAGTGACCGCCGGAACAATGCGCTGCGCCTTGCGTGTGGGATTGAAACCGCGCGCCGAACGAACAAACAACTCGTCGCCAAAAAAATCCCGCAGCCGCGCCAGCGCATTGCTGGTGGCGCTCTGCGACAAGGCCAATTGGTGGCCGGCTTCGGTCACCGATCCGAGGCGGTAGATGGCGCACAGCACACGCAGCAAATTGAGGTCAAGTTGTCTGAAATTCACGTTTTCCACTCGTAATATCGATTTGGTGAATGTATCAAATTTCGACAATCAATTAGACAAATGCGAACGAAGCGTCTAAATTCGCCAAAAATACAACCCTACCGGGAACACGACAATAGCGAAGTGTGCTAGCTACCTGATGTCAGGTCTGGCCCCAGAAAGAGACAACAAGGTGCTTGAGATCATTATCCAGGGCCGCGGTGGCCAGGGAGCCCAGACCGCCGGCAATCTGCTGGCCAGCGCATTTCATGCGCAGGGGCTGTATGTGCAGTGTTTTGCCACTTATGGCGGCGCGCGCCGCGGCACGCCGGTCAATTCCTACATCCGGGCCGATGAAAAGCCGGTGCGCGTGCGCTGTGACATCGAGCGTGCTGATGCCATCCTGTGCTTCGATGCCAGCCTGCTCGAAGGCCGTCTGCTGGCCGCTGCCGATGCCAGCACCACCATCGTGGTGAACTCAACGCGCAGCAGGGATGAATTCTCGAAACTGTTGCCGGGCAAGCGCGTGATTCCGATCGATGCGCTGACGATTTCACGCCAGCAAGGGCTGGGTCGCATCGTCAACTCGGCCTTGCTCGGTGCGCTGGCGCGCGTGCTCCAGGCCCCCACGCTGGCGACCTTGTCGCAAACACTGATGCACTCTGTGCCGCGCCAGCGCGAAGAAAACGTGGCAGCCTGCAGCGAAGGCTACCGCGTGGCAGAGCAGGAATTTTCTGGCAGCATTCAATGACCCCAGTCTCCACCCCCACCACCTGGACCACCGGCAGCACGGCGGCCATCAAGACCGGTACTTGGCGCGCTGCCCTGGCCCGGCATATCAAGGCACCCGCGCCCTGCCACCAGGCCTGTCCGGTCAACGGCGACATCGCCGAGTGGATCGGCTTGGCGCGCACACGCGACTTCCACGCAGCTTGGCAGGTGTTGACGCGCCACAATCCTTTTCCGTCGATCGCCGGGCGCATTTGCCATCATCCCTGTGAGACCGCCTGCAACCGCGGCGGCTTTGATGCGGCTTTGTCAATTTGCCAGTTGGAGCGCTTTGTCGGCGACCAGGCGTTGCAACAGGGCTGGCAGTTCGAGCCGCCAGCGGCACAAGCGTCGGCGGCCCATGTGGCCATCGTCGGCGGCGGTCCTTCCGGGCTGTCAGCCGCCTACCATTTGCGGCGCATGGGTTACGCGGTCACGCTGTACGAAGCGCAAGCGCAGTTGGGCGGTTTGATGCGTTATGGCATTCCGGCCTACCGGCTCGCGCGCGACGTGCTCGACGGCGAAATTGCCCGCATCGTGGCAATGGGCATCACGGTGCATTGCAATCAGCACATCAACGATGCGCAGGATTTTGAGCGTTTGCGCCAGCAGCACGACGCGCTCTACCTGGCGCTGGGAGCCAGCCGCAACAAGCGCTTGCCAACACTCGATTACCGCCAGCCCTGGGTGCGCGACGGTGCCGACTATCTGGCCAGCGCCAACGCCGGCGCGCCGTTGGCGCTGGGACACCGGCTGGTGGTGATCGGCGGCGGCAGCGCGGCGCTGGATGCCGCTCGCAGCGCGCGCCGGCTCGGCCACGCAGTCACGCTGCTGGCGCTTGAGCGACGCGCCCAGATGCCAGCACAGGCACAGGAAATCACAGAGGCGCTGGAAGAAGGCATTGCGCTGGTCGATGGCGCACGACTGGACAGCGCCGACGTTGCAGCGGCCGACGGCATCGTCCTGCACTGCACACAGGTCCAGTTCAGCGCCGGCGCGGTACGCGGACAGTTCAGCGTGACACCGATTGCCAACAGTGGCTTTACGCTGCCGGCCGATGCCATCATCAGCTCAATCGGTCAAGACCCGGAACTGGCACTGCTGGGCAAAGGTTTTGCCAGCGCCGGCGGCCTGTTGCAAACCGATTCCCGGCTTGCCACCAGCAGCGCCGGCGTTTATGCCGGTGGCGACATGACCAGCCTGGCGCGGTTCGTGACCGAAGCCATCGGCATGGGCCAGCGCGCTGCGCACGCCATCGCGCAGGAACTCAGCCAGCGCCACGCCAGTACAAACCCGGTGCCAGCGCCGCTCTATGAAAATGAACCCACGGTGGCGCTGGCGGCGATCAGCACTTTTTATCACCCCAAGCACGCGCGCGCTCAGAGCGAACTGCTCGACGTGCAACAGCGCCTGCAACTTGGCACGGAAGTGCAGCTCGGTCTGGCGCTGGAGCAGGCGCTGGCCGAAAGCGAGCGCTGTTTCTCCTGCGGCACCTGCATCCACTGCGACAACTGCGTGGTGTATTGCCCCGACATGGCGGTCAAGCGCGTTGGCGAGGGCTACCTGGTGCTGACCGACTACTGCAAAGGCTGCGGCCTGTGCGTCAAAGAATGTCCAACCGGCTCCATGATGATGCAGGAGGAATTGCGATGAGCGCCAACGCCCAACTGCTCACCGGCAACCAGGCGGTGGCCTGGGGCGCGCGACTGGCACGACCCAAGGTGGTGCCGGTCTATCCGATCACGCCGCAGACACCGATCCTCGAGCAGCTCACCCAGTTTCAGGCCGAAGGCAAGTTCGATGCCGAAATCATCACGCCCGAGTCCGAACACTCGGTGATGTCAGCCTGCATTCCGGCCTCGATGGTGGGCGCCCGGGTTTTCACCGCCACTGCCTCGCAGGGCATTTTGCTGATGCACGAATTGCTGCACTACGCCAGCGGAGCGCGGGTGCCAATCGTCATGGCCAATGTCAACCGCACGGTCGCTTCGCCATGGGCGTTCTGGCCCGACCAGACCGACAGCCTGTCGCAGCGCGACACCGGCTGGATCCAGTACTACGTCGAAAGCGCGCAAGAAGCGCTCGACAGCGTGATTCAGGCGTTTCGCGTCGCCGAGCAGGTGATGGTGCCGACCATGGTCAACCTCGACGCGTTCTATGTCTCGCACGCGATGGAGCCGGTGCTGATTCCGGCGCAACAAATCGTTGACGACTATTTGCCGGCGTTTGCGCCAGCGCACAAGCTCGACACTGACAAAGTGGAGTCGTGGGGCAACGTGGTAACGCAAGACATGTTCTACCGGCACCGTCAGGCGCTCGGTGCAGCGATGGCGCGGGTGCCGGCACTGGCGGCGCAAGCCGATCAGCAATGGGCCGAGCTGACCGGCCGCAGCTACGGCGTCATCGAGCGCTACCGCTGTGATGGCGCTGCCACGGTGATTGTCACCATGGGCAGCATGTGCGGCACGGCGCGCGATGCGGTTGATTTGCTGCGCGCAGCAGGACAGGCCGTGGGGCTGCTCAAGGTCCGCCTTTTCAGACCCTTGCCAACGCAGGCTCTGATCGAGGCTTTGCGCGGCGTTGAAGAGGCCATCGTGCTCGATCGCAACTACTCGCCGGGCCACGGCGGTGTGCTGCACCAGGAACTGCGTGCAGCACTGTACGGCAGCGCCGCCACGCCACGCCTGCACGGCCTGTTGGCCGGGGTCGGCGGGGTCAACGTCTCACCAGCAAAAATAGTCGAATTTGTCAACCAGGCCCGCGCCAGCGAAGCGCCGGGCGAATCACAGTGGGTACGCTAACATGATCCCGATCGCATCCGCCAACCAGGACCCGATGCTGTGTTCGGGCCACGCCGCCTGTCCGGGCTGCATCGATGCGCTGTCGGTGCGTCATGTGCTGACCGTCATGGGGCTCAACACGATGGCCGTGATTCCGCCGTCGTGCATGGCCATCATTGCTGGCGCGCAACCTTACAGTTCGCTGCGCATCCCGGTCTATCAACCCACGCTCGAATCCAGCGCTGCGGCCGCCACCGGCTTGCGCCGCGCGCTCAACGCCATGGGCAAACAAGACACTCAGGTGCTGGTGCTGGCCGGCGACGGCGGCACTTACGACATCGGATTTCAGTGCCTGTCGTCGGCGGCCGAGCGCAATGAAGACTTTCTCTACATCTGCCTCGACAACGAGGGGTACATGAATACCGGTGCCCAGATGTCTTCTTCCACACCGCACTTCGCGCGCAACGGCTCGACACCGATGGGCAAGGCAGTGCGCAAAAAAAACCTGACCGAAATCATGGCCGCGCACCGCGTGCCGTATGTCGCCACCGCCAGCGCCGGACACTTGCCGGACCTGTTGCGCAAGGTAGAAAAAGCCAAGAACATGCACGGCACCCGCATCATCACGCTGTTCATTCCCTGCCTGGACGGCTGGGGCGTGGCCGACGATGCCGGTTTGCAAACCGCGCGTTACGCCGTCGAATGCGGCGCTTTTCCACTCTACGAAGTTGAAGACGGAACGCGCTACACGCTCAACGTAGGCGACAAAACGCGCAGCGTTGGCGACTATCTGGCGCTGCAACGCCGCTACCGCAACCTGGGCAGCGAGCAGATCGCCATGCTGCAAGCCGAAATCGACGAGGGCTGGGCCCAATTGCAGCAACGTGTGGCGAGCAGTCAGGCCAACACCAAGCTGACCAGCGTACATTGAAGGAGGATTAAGATTCCATAAGCAGAGCCTGTCGCAACAGGCCAGAGCGGCAAATCGTTGATTGACAAACGACCTTTTTTAACATCTACCGGAGACAAACTCATGACAAGCAAAGCGTTCCCAACTTCTCTCAAAACCCTTCTCATCGTCAGTGCCCTGGGCCTGACGGCGACAACACCGGCGCTGGCACAAAGCACCATCAAAATCGGCTCCTTCCTCTCGGCCAGCGGCCCGGCTGCTTTCCTGGGAGACCCGGAGCAAAAGACGCTGGAAACCTACGTTGAAAAAATCAACGCCGCCGGCGGTGTGCTCGGGCGCAAGCTGCAACTGGTTTCCTATGACGATGCGGGCGATGCCGAAAAGGCGCGCACTTTTGCCAAGCGGCTGATCGAGCAAGACAAAGTCGATGTGCTGGTGGGCGGATCGACCACCGGGGCCACTATGGCCGCCGTGCCACTGGCCGAGGCGGCGCAGATTCCTTTCATTTCGCTTGCCGGTGCCGTGGTCATCATCGAGCCGGTAAAGAAATGGGTTTTCAAAACCCCGCACACCGACCGCATGGCGTGTGAAAAGGTTTTTTCCGACATGAACACGCGCAAGCTCAGCAAGCTGGCAATGATTTCCGGCACCGGTGGTTTTGACAAATCAATGCACGCCGAGTGCGTCAAAGTGGCACCCAAGTACAAAATCCAGATTGTGGCGGATGAAGTTTATGGCGCTGGCGACACCGACATGACAGTGCAACTGACCAAAATCAAAAATGCCGCCGGTGTGCAGGCCGTGCTCAACGCCGGTTTTGGCCAGGGTCCGACCATCGTCACGAAAAATTACAAGCAATTGGCGATCAACGTGCCGTTTTACCAGTCGCACGGCGTGGCCTCCAAAGAGTACATCAAACTCTCAGGCCCGGCTTCCGAGGGTGTGCGCCTGCCGGCGGCTGCCTTGCTGGTGGCCGAGCAGTTGCCCAACAGCGATGCACAGAAAAAAGTGGTGGTCAACTACAAACAGACTTTCGAGTCCAAGTACAAGCAGGATGTCTCCACTTTTGGCGGCCATGCCTACGACGGACTAATGCTGGCGGTAGAAGCCATGCGCCGTGCCGGCTCGACCGATAAAGCCAAGGTACGTGATGCGATCGAAGCCACCAAGGGCTACATCGGCACCGCCGGTTTGGTGAACATGTCGGCCACCGACCACATGGGGCTGGATTTGACCGCGTTCCGGATGCTTGAAGTGAAAAACGGTGCCTGGGCGCTGGTGAAATAACACGCCTGTGTCTGTGGCATCGAACTGCGTTGCAGTGGGTGAAAAGAATGTATTCGTTTTCATTTTTGGCCCCACTC
>JAVHQY010000162.1:0-10361 GCA_036171375.1 Rhodoferax sp.
AACTGATTAGTTTTGGGGGACAGACCGCAGCTACGTGCAGCGAGCCAGCTCTGTCATCAACCACCCAGAGGTGCCTGGCCGGCAAGCTAAAATGCGCCATGATTGAAGAAACCCAGAGCGAGCCTGAACACAGCGACCGCGAGGCAGGAGTTCACACCGGTGACTCAAGCGCCAGCAGTTCCAATTTCCAGCCCACCATCGACGCACACCAACTGGGTGCTTCCGAAGCCTATGGCGAGGGTTCGATTCAAATACTGGAGGGGCTCGAAGCGGTGCGCAAACGCCCCGGCATGTACATCGGCGATACTTCCGATGGCACCGGTTTGCACCATCTGGTTTTTGAAGTGGTTGACAACTCCATCGATGAGTCGCTGGCCGGGCATTGTGACGACATTCTGGTCACCATCCACCCCGACAACTCGGTCAGCGTCGTTGACAACGGGCGCGGCATTCCCACCGGTGTCAAGATGGACGACAAGCACGAACCCAAGCGCAGTGCGTCCGAAATTGCCCTGACCGAGTTGCATGCCGGCGGCAAGTTCAACCAGAACAGCTACAAGGTTTCAGGCGGATTGCACGGTGTCGGTGTGAGCTGCGTCAATGCGCTGTCGAAAATGCTGCGCCTGACGGTGCGCCGCGACGGCAAAGTGCATGTGCTCGAGTTCGCCAAGGGTTTCGTGCAAAACCGCTCGATCCAGATCGTCGATGGCATCGAAGTCTCACCGATGAAAATTATCGGAGCCACGGAAAAGCGCGGCACCGAAGTGCATTTCTTGCCCGACACCGACATCTTCCAGCAAAACAATGATTTCCACTACGACATTCTGAGCCGGCGCCTGCGTGAGTTGAGCTTTTTGAATAACGGCGTGCGCATTCGCCTGAAAGATGAGCGCAGTGGCAAGGAAGACGATTTTTCCGGTGCTGGTGGCGTGCGCGGCTTTGTCAATTTCATCAACAAGGGCAAAACGGTTCTCAATCCCAACATTTTTCATGCCGTAGGCGACCGCCAGAGCGACCAGGACACCAACATCGGGGTTGAAGTGGCGATGCAGTGGAACAGCGGCTACAACGAGCAGGTGCTGTGCTTTACCAACAATATCCCGCAGCGTGACGGCGGCACCCACCTCACCGGCTTGCGCGCGGCGATGACACGCGTCATCAACAAATACATTGACGACAACGAACTCGCCAAGAAAGCCAAGGTCGAAGTCAGTGGTGACGACATGCGCGAGGGGCTGACCTGTGTCCTCTCGGTCAAGGTGCCCGAGCCCAAGTTCAGCAGCCAGACCAAGGACAAGCTGGTCAGCTCCGAGGTGCGCGGTCCGGTCGAAGACATCGTCAGCAAGCTGCTCTACGACTATTTGCAGGAACATCCGGCCGATGCCAAGATCATCGTCGGCAAAATCATCGAGGCCGCCCGCGCGCGTGAAGCGGCGCGCAAGGCGCGCGACATGACGCGGCGCAAAGGCGTGCTCGACGGCATGGGGCTGCCGGGTAAACTGGCCGATTGCCAGGAGAAAGACCCGGCGCTGTGCGAGATCTACATCGTCGAGGGCGATTCAGCCGGCGGCTCGGCCAAGCAAGGACGCGACCGCAAGTTCCAGGCCATTTTGCCGCTGCGCGGGAAGATTTTGAACGTTGAAAAAGCACGCTATGAAAAGCTTCTCACCAGCAATGAAATCCTGACGCTGATCACGGCACTGGGCACCGGCATTGGCCGCGCCGGCGGCAGCACCGGCAACGACGATTTTGACGTTGCTAAATTGCGCTACCACCGCATCATCATCATGACCGATGCCGACGTTGACGGTGCCCACATTTGCACCCTGCTGCTGACGTTTTTTTACCGTCAAATGCCCGAGTTGGTCGAGCGCGGCCACATCTATATTGCGCAGCCGCCGCTGTACAAAGTCAAAGCCGGCAAGGAAGAGCTGTACCTCAAGGATGGCAGTGAGCTCGACAGTTTTCTGCTGCGCATTGCGCTGGTCAATGCCTCGGTCATCACTGCCGCAGAAAATGGCACCACGCTCACCGGTGAGACGCTGGCGCAACTGGCGCGCAAGCACCAGGTGGCGCAGGCCATCATCGAGCGCCTGGGCAACTTCATGGATGCCGAAGCACTGCGCTCCATTGCCGATGGGGTGGCGCTCAACCTGGAAACACTTGCTGATGCGCAGGCCAGCGCGGCCGCACTGCAAGCCAAGCTGCCCGATGCCGAAGTGCTGGGCGAATTTGACAGTGCCACCGACAAGCCGGAGCTGCGTATCAGTCGGCGTTTGCACGGCAATATCAAGAGCAGCGTGTTGACGCAGGACTTTGTGCATGGTGCCGATTACGCGGCGCTGGCCGATGCGGCGGCCACTTTCAAAGGCTTGCTCGGGGCGGGTGCCAAAGTCATCCGCGGTGAAGGTGAGCGTCAGAAAGAAGAAAAAGTCGCTGATTTCCGTGAAGCCATGGCCTGGTTGATCGAGCAGGCCGAGCGTGGCACGGCGCGCCAACGCTACAAGGGCTTGGGCGAAATGAACCCGGCCCAGCTTTGGGAAACCACCATGGACCCCACCGTCAGGCGGCTATTGCGGGTGCAGATTGACGATGCCATTGAAACCGACCGCGTCTTTACCATGCTGATGGGTGACGAAGTCGAGCCGCGGCGCGAATTCATTGAAACCAATGCCCTGCACGCTGGCAATATCGATGCTTGATGCCAGTGGCAGCGACAGCGGCACTGGATCAGCTTTTGATATAGCTGGTCAGCTGTGAAATGGTCTGTTCGTGTTCGGCGATGATGTCGTCGAGGATGTCGCGAATTGACAGCATGCCAATCACCTTGTCGCCGTCCACCACTGGCAGGTGGCGGATTTTCTTTTGGCTCATCAAGCTCATGCAGGCGTGGATATCCGTATCGGGGCCAACGCTGACAACATCGCGTGTCATGATGTCAACCACTTGGGTTTCTTTGGAGTTCTTTCCCTGTAGCGCCACTTTGCGGGTGTAATCGCGCTCGGATACCACCCCGACCAGCTTGCCACCCTGTAGTACCAGCAACGCACCGACACCATAGTCGGCCAGCAGCCCCAGTGCATCAAAAACGCTGACCGAGGGGTCGACCTGAAAAAACATTGAATTACGGTTTTGCAACAATTCAAGGGCGGGTTTCATGGTGGCATCTCCGGTTAATGCAAGGAAGTTGATGCTGCCAGTGTAGCTAAAAAGTGGCCACGCCGTGAACGCAGTCCGTTCGGGGAGCGCGGTCGCGGTGGCGTGAAACTAGAATGAACAGGTTCCTTGGTTTGCGGAGAACGTTGGATGCTGGACAAAAAGACTTTTGAAACTGCACGCGAGACGCTCAAGCGCCTGACTGCGCGCAAGCTGGTTCCTACGCCGACCAATTACCAGGCGATCTACAGTGAAGTATCCGGGATTCCGGTCGAGGTGCCATTTCCGCTGGAGCGGCTGCGTGAGATCGCCAAACTGCTGCCGGCCAAGACACCGGGACAGCAAAAGCAGCGCGGACTGCTTGACTCGGCCATTGGTCAGCTCAACTGGGATGGTGTACGCAGTGCGCTGGTGGCTTACGGTTCATTCGGCCCGCCCGCAGCAGGCAGCGCCGGTGCGCCGGGGTCCATCGCGGCCAAGGACAGCGCTGCGCCGGCCGTCACCAGCGCGGCGGCCCTGACGACCGATTTTTTTGAACAAATTGCGCGCCTGGTCGAATTCGTGTTACCCGCGCTGGGCCAGGATGATGAACGCTTCAACGAGCAGGCCAAAACGCTGCTCAAGGCCCTGCGTGCTCCGCAGGCCAACACGCTCGAGATCAAGCGACTGCTTGGCAACTTCAGCCACCGTCTGTCCTTTGCCGCTGAAGACCAGGCTGAAATCAAGGGCACGCTGCTGAAATTGCTGCATCTGATCATCCAGAACATCGGCGAGCTGACGCTGGATGATCGTTGGCTCAAAGGTCAGATTGATGCCTTGTTGAGCGCCTGCGAGCCTCCGCTGACGTTGCGCCGGCTGGACGATGTCGAGCAGCGTTTGAAAGATGTGATTTTCAAGCAGACCGAAGCCAAGGGACGCGCGTTGCAGGCGCAAGAAGAAATGCGCCAGTTGTTGGCGACGTTCATCGAGCGTTTGTCGCAAATGACCGAGTCCACCAGTCTGTTTCACACCAAGCTGGAAGAAAATGCCAAATTGATCGAGCAGGCCAAGACGCTGAGTGAACTTGCGCCGGTGCTCAAAGACGTGGTTAGCGCCACCCGCAGCATGGCCAATGACAGCCGCGATGCGCGCGACGAACTGCGTGGCGTGCGCGAGAAAGTGCAGACCACCGAGGCGGAGCTTGCCAAACTGCACCAGGAACTCGATCGGGTGAGCGCGCAGGCGCGCCACGACCCGCTCACCGGCGCGCTCAACCGCAAGGGGTTGGATGAAACGATGAACAAGGAGGTCTCGACTGTGCGTCGCAAAGACACGCCGCTGTGCTTGGCCATGCTCGATATCGACAATTTCAAAAAACTCAACGACTCGCTGGGTCACGACGTGGGCGATCAGGCGTTGAAGCATTTGGCCAGCGTGACGCGCGAGGTGATGCGACCGCAAGACACGCTGGCGCGCTACGGTGGCGAAGAATTCGTCATCATGATGCCCGACACGCCGCTGGAGAGCGGTGTCGAGGCGATGACGCGTTTGCAGCGTGAACTGTCCAAGCGTTTTTTTCTCACTGGAACCGAAAAAGTGCTGATTACTTTTAGCGCTGGCGTGGCCCAACTGGCACCCGACGAACAGGGCTCCGATGCTGTCAAACGGGCCGACCAGGCCATGTACCTGGCCAAACGCGCGGGTAAAAATCGCGTGCTCAGTGCCTGAGTCTGGATAATCCGCCCCATGCTTTATTTGATTCTTGGCTTGTTGGTTTTTCTGGGTCTGCATTCGGTGCGAATCGTCAGTGACGGTTGGCGCGGCCGAATGCTGGCTCGCGTTGGCCCCGCGGTCTGGCAAGCGGGCTTCAGCCTGCTCTCGTTGCTGTCGCTGGCACTGCTGGTGTGGGGCTTTGGCCTGACACGCCAGCAGCCGCTGCCACTGTGGCTGCCGCCGCCGGGTCTGCGCCACATCAGCTCGTTGCTGACGCTGATCTCATTTGTGCTGCTGGTGGCCGCTTATGTGCCGGGCAACCTGATCAAGGAGCGCGTCGGACACCCGATGGTGCTGGGCGTGCTGTTTTGGGCGTTGGCGCATTTGCTGGCCAATGGCAAGTTGGCCGATGTCGTTTTGTTCGGTTCTTTTTTTCTCTGGGCGGTGTTGGACTTCAGCGCTGCCCGCCGACACCACACAGGCGCACCGGGTGCTGGCACGGCAGGAGCTACCGGCATTACCGTGGCGCTTGGTGTGGGTGCCTGGGTGGCGGTGACACTGTGGCTGCATGGCTGGTTCATCGGTATCCGGCCCTTTGGCTGAGAGCCCGCACCGCACTGACTTGGTACGTCAGTGCCGCCTGATGAACCACTGGACCAAGTACTTGGCAACAAAACCCGTCATGCCAAAAGCCAGTCCCAGAAACAGCACAAAGGTGCCGAATTTTCCCGCTTTGGATTGCCATGCCAGTTGGCCAATGACAAACAGCATGTAGAGCATCAAGCCCGCGATGCCGAACGTCAGACCAAAGGTGGCCACCTGTTCTTCAGAATAGGAAAACAACTGCAATCCAGTCAAACAAGGTTGGTGTCGACAGCCGCCGAAGTCACCGGGTGGTCTTTTTGCAGCGCATTTTTCACTGCGATTGCGAGCGCTTTTGCGCGAAATTCAGGTACCAGTCCAGGCACTGCGGATTGGCCATCGCTTCGCGCTTGAAGATTTGTTCCAGCGGCTGACCCAGCAGCAACTTCTTGATCGGCAGCTCCTGCTTCTTGCCCGAGAGGGTGCGCGGGATGTCAGGTACCTGAAAAATCGCGTCCGGAACAAAACGTGGTGACAGTGCGGTTTTGATGGCGGCATTGATTTTGCTGCACAGCGCCGCCTCCAGCGTCACGCCATCACGCAACACCACAAACAAGGGCATGTAACTCTCGCGCCCCAGGTACTCCAGATCGACCACCATCGAATCCAGCACTTCGGGCAAGGCTTCCACCGCGCTGTAGAGCTCGCTGGTTCCCATGCGCAGACCGTGGCGGTTGATGGTGGCGTCGCTGCGGCCGTAAATGATGCAACTGCCGTCGGCGGCAATTTTGAGCCAGTCGCCGTGGCGCCACACACCCGGGTACAGGTCAAAGTAGCTGGCGCGGTAGCGCTGCTTGTCGCTGTCGCCCCAAAAATAAAGCGGCATGCTCGGAATCGGCCGCGTGCACACCAGTTCACCGACTTCATCAATCACCGCTTGGCCGGCCTCGTTCCAGGCCTCGACGGCGCAACCGAGCAAGCGGCATTGCATGGTTCCGCTCTGGTGCGGCAGCTCGCGATTGCCGCCGATGAAAGCGCCACAAAAATCCGTGCCGCCAGAGATGTTGCACCACCAGACGGCGGGGGTGCCCAAGGCGGCGAATTGCGCACTGCCCCAGGCCTGGGTGCTTGCCGACAGCGGTGAGCCGGTGCTGCCCAGTGCGCGCACTTTTTGCAAGTCGCCACAGTCTTGCAATTGAAGTCCGGCTTTTTGGCAGTTGGCGTAAAAAGCCGCCCCGGCGCCAAAAAAAGTCACTCCCACGTCGGCGGCAAAACGCCACAGCGTGCTCCAGTCGGGGGCAATTTTTTCACCCGCCGTGTTGAGCGCTGGCCCGGCCGGGCTGCCATCAAAAATGCAGCAAGTGGTGCCGCCCAGCAGGCCACTGACTTGCGCGTTCCACATCACCCAGCCGGTTGAGCTGTACCAGTGGTAGCGTTCGCCCAGCGAGTTGGGGTGGTAGCTGCAGCCGATGTCGTTGTGCAGGTTCTTCAGCGCCAGTCCGACCAGCATGGTGCCGCCATGGCCGTGCACGATGGGTTTGGGCAGACCGGTGGTGCCGCTGGAATAAACGATCCACAACGGGTGGTCAAACGCTACCGCCACGGGCTCGAAGGCTTGGCTGAGCGCGTCGTCGCGCAACAAAATTTGCGCCAGGTCAGCCGCCTGGGGCAATTGACTGCGCAGTTGCTGCGCCTGCCCAAGGATGTCGAGCACCATGACGTGTTGCACGCTCGGCAGTGCGGCGCATAGTTCGCCCACCACCACACAGCGATCAATGTCACGCCCGGCGTAGTGAACACCGTCGCAAGCGATCAACACCTTGGGGCCGATTTGCCGGAACCGGTCCAGCACGGCATTGACTCCCATGTCGGGCGCGCACAGGCTCCAGACACCGCCAATGCTGATGGTGGCCAGAAACGCCACCACCGTCTGGGGCACATTGGGCAGATAAGCGGCCACCCGGTCGCCCGGCTGCACGCCCTGCGCCTGCAAGTGCAGCGCCAGCGCGGCCACCTGGCGGCGCAATTCGGGCCAGCTCAACTGTTGTGCGGCTGCACCTTGAGCGAGTGAGTTTTCATTGTGGCTGATGACGGCGGGCATGCCGGCCGCGTGCGCCGCCGCAACATGACGCAGCACCTGCTGCGCGTAGTTCACCCTGGCCCCCACAAACCAGCGCGTATCGGGCATCGCCGCGCCATCGCACACCACGCTGTGCGGCGTGGGTGAACACAAATCAAAATAATCCCAGATACTTTGCCAGAACGCGTCAAGATCAGTGACCGACCAGCGCCACAACTCGTCGTAAGAATCGAACGCCAGGCCACGCTTGGCACGCAACCAGTTTTGGTACAGGCGGATTTGTGGCAGGTAAGGTGGTTTTGTCAATTCAGTCATGGCCAACATCAATCCCGATTTGATCAGAGCGTGCGGACCACTTCGAGCGCTTGCTCGATGCGGTCAACGGCGTGAATGGTGAGCCCTTCGATCGGTTTTTTGGGGGCGTTGGCTTTGGGCACCAGCGCCACGCTAAATCCAAGTTTGGCGGCTTCTTTGAGCCGCTCTTGCCCACGCGGGGTAGGACGCACTTCTCCTGCCAGGCCGACTTCACCAAATGCAAAAAAACCGCGCGGCAGCGGTTTGCCGCGCAAGCTTGACGTGATCGCCAGCAACACTGCCAGATCGGCACCGGGCTCGCTGATGCGAACGCCGCCGACGGCGTTCACAAACACGTCCTGGTCGATGCAGGACACGCCGGCGTGACGGTGCAGCACGGCCAGCAACATCGCCAGCCGGTCTTTGTCGAGCCCGACGCTCAAGCGCCTGGGGCTTGCGCCGCCGCTATCGACCAGCGCCTGGATTTCCACCAGCAGCGGGCGAGTGCCTTCCAATGTCACCATGACGCAACTGCCGGGAACCGGTTGCTGGTGCTGGCTCAAAAAAATGGCGCTCGGGTTGGAAACCCCTTTGAGGCCTTTTTCGGTCATCGCAAAAACGCCAATTTCGTTGACCGCGCCAAAGCGGTTTTTGATGGCACGCACCAGCCGAAAACTCGAATGCGTGTCGCCTTCAAAGTACAGCACGGTATCGACCATGTGCTCGAGCACGCGCGGGCCGGCCAGGGCTCCGTCTTTGGTGACATGGCCCACCAGCACAATGCAAACTCCGCTCGCTTTGGCGGCACGCGTGAGGTGTGCGGCGCATTCCCGAACCTGCGCCACCGAGCCTGGTGCCGAGGTGAGCTGGTCGGAATAAACCGTCTGGATCGAGTCGATCACTGCAATATCGGGCTGCGTGGCTTCAAGCGTGGCCAGGATTCGATCGAGCGCAATCTCGGCCAGCACCCGCACTTGCGAGTGGTCCAGACCGAGGCGACGTGCGCGCAGCGCCACTTGGGCACCGCTTTCTTCGCCGGTGACGTACAAGGTGTTGAGTCCGGCGCGCTGCAAGGAATCGAGCGCCTGCAACAACAGCGTTGATTTGCCAATGCCGGGGTCGCCACCGATCAGCACCACGCCGCCTTCGACCATGCCGCCACCGAGCACGCGGTCGAGCTCCTCATGGCCAGTCGGCGTGCGCTGGATGTCTGCCACGTCGAGTTCGCCCAGGATCGCCACTGCTGTCGTCCTGGTCAGCGCGGCAAATCGGTTTTTGGTGGGCAGCACATTCTCAGTAACCGACTCGATCAGCGTGTTCCAGGCCTCACAGTGCGGGCATTTGCCCAGCCATTTGGGGCTGCTGCCGCCACAGTCGGAGCACACAAAAACGGATTTCTCTTTGGCCATGGTGCGATGTTAGTCAATCGGCAACGGTCACCGGGACGCGTGGTGCCAACGCGCACATCAGCTCGTAGCCGACCGTCCCGGCTGCCTGGGCGACTCGATCGATGTCCAGCACGCTGTCGTCGCCAGCGCGCCCCCAGAGTGTCACCTCGGTGCCAAAGCCCGCTGTCGGCAGTGCCGTCAGATCGACTGCCAGCATGTCCATGCTCACCCGACCCAGGGTTCGTGAGGGGACAGCACCGACCAAGACCGGCGTTTCCGTCGGGCAGACGCGAGGGTAGCCGTCGGCATAGCCGCAAGCGACCACACCGATGCGCATCGGTGCCGCTGCCACAAAGGTCGATCCGTAGCCCACCGTGTCGCCCGCTGCCAGCGCTTGTGTGGCGATGATGCTGGCGTGCAGCGTCATGGTGGGTTGCAACTCCCAGTCGCTGGCGCTGTGCTCGGGAAAGTCAGGCGCACTGCCGTAAATGGCAATGCCCGGCCGCACCCAGTCGCAATCGAGTCCAGGCTGCGCTACCAGCCCCGTCGCTGATGGTCGGCCCAGGTGACGCAAAGTGGCTGCACTGTTGGACAGCGTACGCTCGCCGGGCAAGTCGCGCGTGGCGTGAGCGAAAACCGCCAGCTGCTCTTCGATCCCGCGCGTACCATCGGCATCGCTGAAATGCGTCATGAGTGAAATTTCGCTCACTTGCGCCAAGGCGTTCAAGCGACTCCAGGCGCTGCGGTAACGCTGTGGCGCAAAACCCAGGCGGTTCATGCCCGAATTCATTTTCAGGAAAACCCGCTGCGGTGATTTGGCCTTGTGGCTGGCGAGCATTTCGATTTGCTCTTCGCAGTGCACCGTGTGCCACAAGTCAAGGCGGGAACACAGCTCCAGGTCGCGCGGCTCAAACACGCCTTCGAGCAACAGGATCGGTCCGCGCCAGCCCAGCGCGCGCACGCGCTCGGCCTCGTTCAGGTCAAGTAGGGCAAAGCCGTCGGCTGAGCGCAGCCCCTCGTAGGCACGCTCGATGCCATGGCCATAGGCGTTGGCCTTGACGATGGCCCAGACCTTGGCATCCGGCGCGGCCCGACGCACCCGTGCCAGATTCTGGCGCAGTGCCTGGGTATGGATGATGGCTTGAATCGGACGCGGCATGGGGTGGGTG
>JAVHQY010000163.1:0-10336 GCA_036171375.1 Rhodoferax sp.
CACAACATGGTAGGGGCACGCGCCGGCGTTTATGTCCCCCGCGCTGTGGCCTGCGGACATCCAACATCCCGTTTCGAGTTGGGGACAGAGCTAAAGGTGTGTCCCACAAGCTTTCACATTTCACTATGGCGCGTACCCCCACCCTGCTGCTTTGAGGCATTGAATTTGTTTGAGGTGCGGGCATACCAGAAACCCGGGACCAGGCTGCCTGGGCGTTTTGCGTAGGTCAAGGAGGAGCGCGCAGCGCGGGGGACACGAAGCAAAACGTCCGGGCAGCCTGGTCCAGCGCGAAGCACTAGGCCTGATCCCGCGCGAGATGGGCTGTCTGGGCGTTTTGCGTAGGTCAAGGAGGAGCGCGCAGCGTGGGGGACACGGAGCAAAACGTCCGGGCAGCCTGGTCCGGCGCGAAGGACCAGGTCTGATTAACCAGGATTAGCCAGGTTTAGCCGCTTCACCGTGGCGGCGTGTCCGGGCGTTGCCATGCTCAGGCGCAAAACCTCGGCTCGCGCTGGTGTGGCGTTGGCATCCCAGTCGCTCAGCACGATGCGGCGCAAACCCGCACCCAGGTCATGCTCGGCTGGCCGGTGCGTGTGGCCGTGGATCAGCGTGTTGCAGCGCGCAGCTTGCAGCCAGGCCACGCTGGCTGCGGCATCAAGATCGTGCAGGGTGGTGGTCTGGCGCTTGTGCGCTTCGCTTTGCAGCCGCATGGAGTGGGCAATTTGTTTGCGCTCGCTCAGCGGCTTGGCCAGAAAATCGCGTTGCCAGACCGGGCTGCGAACACGGGCGCGGAACGCAACGTAATCCTGGTCCGTCAGACACAGCGCATCGCCATGCGAGAGCAGCCAGCCCTGGCCGGCAAATTCCAATCGCACCGGGTCCGACAGCAGCCGCACCTGGGCCGCCTTTTCAAACGCTGTTCCGAGCAAAAAGTCCCGATTGCCGTGCAGCAGGAAAACCGCCTTGCCTTGCGCGGCGGCACGCAGCGTCTGCACGCAGCGGCATTCAAAACCGGCATCTGTCGCCGCGAGGATGTCGTCACCGATCCAGACATCAAACAGATCACCAAGAATGAAAATGGCATCGGCCGTGCTGCTTTGCAACTGACGCTGCCAGCTTGAAAAAGTCGCCTCGTCGTCGGCGTGCAGGTGCACATCAGACAGGAAATCAATTTGCTGCCAGCCGTCAGCGCCAGACAGCAATTCATAGGGCGGCGTGCCCTGGTTCATGTCAGATGGCCACGGCCTTTTCAATTACCACGTCCTGTACCGGCACATCGTCGTGATAACCCTTGCGCGTGGTTGGCACGGCTTTGATTTTGTCAACCACGTCGGTGCCGGCAACCACTTTGCCAAACACGGCATAACCCCAGCCCTGCGCAGAGATGGCCGTGTGGTTTAAAAAACCGTTGTCGGCGACATTGATGAAAAACTGCGCGGTGGCCGAATGCGGGTCACTGGTGCGTGCCATCGCCACGCTGTAGTTCTGATTTTTCAGGCCGTTGTTGGCCTCGTTGGCAATCGGTGCATCGCCTTTTTTCTCCGCCATGCCCGGTGTCATGCCGCCGCCTTGCACCATGAAGCCAGGAATCACCCGGTGGAAGATGGTGTTGTCGTAATGACCTTTGTTGACGTAGTTTAAAAAGTTAGCGACAGTCTTGGGTGCTTTTTCGGCATCCAGTTCAAGCGTGATGACACCGTAATTGGTGACGTGGAGTTCGACTTTGGCTTGGTTCATGATTTATTTCACCAGGGTTGCAGAGTTGATGACGATGGATTTCTTGGGAACGTCGGACGGAAAGGGACCAGCAGCGCTCGTGGGTGTTGCCTTGATTTTTTCCACCACATCCATCCCTTGCACTACTTTACCAAACACGGTGTAGCCAAATTGCTTCGCGCTTGGATCGAGGAAGGCATTGTCCCGGACGTTGATGAAAAACTGCGCCGTTGCTGACTGCGGGTCATTGGTGCGCGCCATGGCAATGGTTCCAGTGACATTTCTGGCACCACCCTTGGCCAGCGCTTCCCGACCCTCGTGCGGCACCGGGGGGCGCGTTATTTTTTCGTGGTAGCTGGCATCAAAGCCGCCGCCCTGGATCATGAAGTTGTTGATGACGCGGTGAAAAATGCTGCCGTCATAGTGCTTGTCCTTGACGTACTGCACAAAGTTTTCAACCGTGCGCGGTGCCTTGTCCGGGTAGAGCTCGAGCACGATGTCACCCATGTTGGTTGCGAGTTTGACCCGCACCGCTTCTTGCGCCCAGGCGCTGTGGGCGGCAAACACAAAGCCCGCTGACAACAGGGCGAGTGTCGTCAGCAGCGATTTAAATCCATTGAACTTCATCCAACCACTCCTTCATAAAAAATTTTCCACTGGTTCCCATGGCGCGCCCAATACTGGCGCTTGGTCATGCCGCCGCGGCTACCGTCCGCCACTTCAGCGAAGGTTACCACCATGGTGTCGATGCTGTCGCTCCAGCGCAGCATTGACAGGTCTTTGAACCTGATGGAGCGCCCGCCAATCCGGTCCAACTCGGTGCGCAAAGTTGGTGTCCATTGGCTCAGCGTCAAGCCGTTGCTGCTGAAATCCGGACTGTAAAAATCAAGCAGTTGTTTCAGGTTACTGCCCGACTTGGCGCTTTGCCAAGCTGTCAGCGCCGCTTCAAAAGTCTGGCTTTGTGCGCGCGCCAGTGATGGCATCACCCACAGTAGGCGCTGCGATATGACTACCGGTGTGGTGCGGATTTCCACCGTCTGGATAAGGTGGCTCAGGTCCGGATTGGCCAACACCACGCAGCCGTCGGTGGCCAGTGGCGCGCGGGAAAACTGTGTCGGTGGCGTGCCATGCAACCAGATACCAAAGCCGGTCTTGCCGCGCTTGGTGTCGAGCTCGTTGGGATAGTTGATGGGCAGTGCACCGGAACCATAAAAATCCTTCAGGGTTTTGGGATCGAGATTGCTGGTGATGAAATAAATGCCCAGCGGTGTGCGCGAATCCCCGTCAACATTTTTTTCCACGCCAGACTTGCCGATCGAGATGTAGTGGTCGGCGATCAGGTGCAAGCCGGTGCTGCGGTTTTCAAACAGGTACAGGCGCGAGCGTGAGGTGTCGATGGCAATGGCGTGCTTGTTGCGCGGCGAAAGTGCGACAAATTCCGATGGCACGGCACCGACAGGCGGACGTTCACGCTGTGCATTGACTCGTAGCAGCGACTCGTGGCGCAGTTCGTTGAGCGTTGCTACGGCGCTGGCAGCCAGTGCTTCGGGCACGTCGCCCATGTTGCGCAGTGGGCGGGCACGCGCTGCCAGCAAATCGGCATACACCAGTTGCGCCAGTTGAAAATTTGGGTAGTCGTGCACCAGGCGTTCGGAGCGTTGCAGCGCTGCGAGAACTTGCCCATGGGCGATCAACTGGTAAATCTCAATCAAATGGGTTTCAGCCTGGCCCGCTGCAACCGTTGCCGACGCTGACACTGCTTTGACGTGGCGCACTTTGACTTTGGCGTGTGCTTTCTTGCGTGCCAACGCCTGAGTACTGCCCAGAGTCAGTACCACAGCCAGCACCCACACCAGCCAGTGCGGTGTCATCCAGGATTTCATTCGGGTGCCAGCACCGTCAACCATCACCAGCAGGGCACGCCGCCGGTTGACAGTAATCAGCTACCGACCGACTCATTGACGATCAGCCACTGCGCACCGGACTTGGTCAATTCAAGACGTTTGTGGCTTGAAACCGCCAGTGCCCCAGCGCGGTAATTCTGGCGGAATTTGGCCACCGCCGACTTGTCTTTGATGCTGATTGACAGGTTTTCGATTTTTACCTGTATCGTCGCTTTGCCCAGTATGCGCTGACGGCGTTCAGCTTCCCAAGCGCTGTGCGAGGCTTTGCCGGCAGGGACAAACTCTTTGCTGTACGCTTTGAGATAAGTGTCCATGTCTTTGGCCGCCCACGCCTTGGCCCAATTCTGCACTGCTGCCTGAACCTGCTTGCTCTCGGCGTTGGTGGCTGCATCTTCGGGTGCAACCTTGGCTGGCGCTGCGGACGCGCCGCGTGTCGATGATGCCGGTGCCGCCGCTGAGGCCTGCTTGACGGGGGCGGTGGCAGCCACGGCCGGTACCACTGTCGCCGGCTTGGCCGCCGGGGCCGAAGCCGGGTGTTGCCCCTTGTTGGTTGGCGAGAAAAGCTCGCGGATCAGCGCCAGCTTGGGTGGTACGGCGGCGTTGCCGGCATCAAGCTGGAGTGCCTTGTTGTAGGCCTGACTGGCGAGCCGGGCATAGACATCGCCCAAGTTTTCGTGCGCTGTGGCGTAGCTCGGGTTGGTGCGAATTGCCATCTCCAGCGCGGCGCGGGCTTTGTCAAACTGGTTGTTGCCGGCGTACAGCACGGCCAGGTTGTTGTAGGGTTCGGGCAATTCCGGGTAGTCCTGGGTGAGCTTGGTAAAGGTGTCGATCGCCTCGGCTGATTTGCCGGCATTGCGCTGGATGACCCCTTTGAGAAAGCGCATCTGCGGATCGCGTGGTTTGCCAGCCAGGTAGTTGTCGGCCTTAGCCAGTGCTTCACTGAGTTTGCCTGACTGCATCAATTGACTGACGTTGCTGTAATCGTCGGCGTAACTGAGTGACGCGGCACCGACGGCGAGCAGGACCAGCAAACCAAAGGCGAGCGATTTGCAGTAATGGGTAGGCTTCATGGCAGTTTTGAACTCTGGAAAAAAGAGCCGCCGGGGGGGCGGTGGCAGGCGCTCTATACTGCTGCGAATTGTAGCTTAGGGGTGGTTGCCGGGCTCGGTGATAATTGCCACCCCCGTCCTGTCAGGGCCTTGTACCACGGTAGTCTGATTTTTGCGCCTCTTTGCCTGTTTCCCTCCTATGAGTTTGCGTATCTACAACACCCTGTCGCGTGCCCTGCAACCCTTGGTTCCGCTGCTACCCGGTCAGGTTCGCATGTACGTCTGCGGCATGACGGTTTATGACCTCTGCCACTTGGGGCATGCCCGCGCCATGGTGGCTTTTGATGTGGTGCAGCGCTGGCTCAAGGCCAGTGGGCTGCAAGTGACTTACGTGCGCAATGTCACCGACATCGATGACAAGATCATCCGGCGTGCGCTGCAAAACCAGGAGTCGATCCGCGCGTTGACTGACCGCATGGTCCAGGCTCTGCATCAGGATGCCGATGCGTTGGGTATTGAACACCCCACTTTCGAGCCACGTGCGACCGACTATGTGCCACAGATGCTGGGTCTGATCGGGCGCTTGCAGGACAAGGG
Source organism: Rhodoferax sp. (assembly GCA_036171375.1). Lineage (GTDB taxonomy): Bacteria > Pseudomonadota > Gammaproteobacteria > Burkholderiales > Burkholderiaceae_C > Rhodoferax. The sequence goes on from JAVHQY010000163.1 coordinate 5,264, forward strand.
GCTGGCGTACCAGGCGGGCAATGGCGATGTGAATTTTGCCGTGCGCAAGTTTCCGGGTTATGGCAAGCTCAGTGGCAAATCGCTCGACGAACTGCGCGCCGGCGAGCGGGTGGCAGTGGACGATGGAAAAAGTGATCCGCTCGATTTTGTGCTGTGGAAAAGTGCCAAGCCCGAGGAGCCTGCAGATGCCAGATGGGACAGCAGCTACGGCCCGGGCCGACCGGGTTGGCATATTGAGTGCTCGGCCATGTGCGGCCAGTTGCTGGGTGAAACGGTGGACATTCACGGTGGCGGGGCGGATTTGCAGTTTCCCCACCACGAAAACGAAATCGCCCAAAGTGAAGGTGCCAACGGCAAGCCGCTGGCCAACATCTGGATGCACAACGGTTTTGTCACGCGGGACAACGAAAAAATGTCCAAAAGCCTGGGCAATTTTTTCACCATCCGCGATATCCTGGCGCGCTTTGATGCCGAAACCACGCGCTTTTTCATCGTGCGCTCGCATTACCGCAGCGCACTCAATCACAGCGATGCGAACCTGCTCGATGCCCACAGTGCGCTCAAACGACTCTACACTGCGCTTGATCTGGTGGCTCCGGCGGCGGTGAGCATCGATTGGCAGCAGGTTTTTGCGGCACGTTTCAAAGCTGCCATGGACGAAGACTTCGGCACGCCCGAAGCGGTGGCCGTGCTGTTTGACCTGGCTTCTGAAGTCAACCGCACGCATTCGGCGGAACTGGCTGGTCTACTCAAGGCGCTGGGCGGTTGCCTGGGCTTGCTACAGGGTGATCCGAAGGCGTTTTTGCGCTCCGGTGTGGTGTTGGATGAAAGCACGATTGGGGCATTGATTGCGCAGCGGGCAACGGCCAAGGCAGCGCGGGATTTTGCCCAGGCTGACCGCATCCGCCAGGAGCTGGCGGCGCAGGGCATTGTTTTGAAAGACACGCCCAGCGGAACATCCTGGCAGGCGGCCGCCTGATGTTACGCCCCAGCAGCGGCGCGAACCAAAACTGAAAGTAATGACATGGGAGCTGAATCCGCAGCGATGACTGCCACCGTTCCGCCGTACTGGGACGATGCGCGCAAGCACCTGATGAAAAAAGACCGCGTGATGAAGCGGCTGATCCCGAAGTTTGGCGATGCCTGTCTGCAAACCCGCGGTGATGCTTTCGTCACATTGGCGCGCAGCGTGGTGGGGCAGCAAATTTCGGTCAAGGCGGCGCAAACGGTGTGGGACCGCTTTGCGTTGCTGCCCAAGAAAATGACGGCAGCCAATATCCTCAAGCTCAAGGTGGACGACATGCGTGCGGCCGGTTTGAGTGCGCGCAAGATCGAATACCTGGTTGATCTGGCGCTGCACTTTGACACTGGGGCGGTGCACATCAAGGCGTGGCAGACGATGGATGACGAGACCATCGTCAATGAGCTCATCGCCATTCGGGGCATCGGTCGCTGGACGGCGGAAATGTTCCTCATTTTTTACCTGATGCGCCCCAACGTGCTGCCACTGGATGACGTGGGTTTGCTCAACGGCATCAGCAAGAATTACTTTTCGGGTGACGCGGTCAGTCGCAGCGATGCGCGCGAAGTCGCAGCACCCTGGGTACCCTATTGCAGCGTCGCCACTTGGTATATTTGGCGCTCGCTTGATCCGGCACCGGTGGCATACTGATACATTGTGGGACAGACTAGAGCAATTCGCAGTGAGCCCGACCGCAGGGCGCTTTCTCTGTCCCCAGCTGAAAGGAAATTTTGATGGTGAAAAGAACTTTCCTCGATTTTGAACGCCCGATCGCCGAGCTGGAGGGCAAGATTGAGGAACTGCGCTATGTGCAAAACGAGTCGGCGGTGGACATCTCGGCCGAGATCGACCAGATTGCCAAGAAAAGCCAGCAGCTCACGAAAAACATCTACAGCGATCTGACACCGTGGCAGATCACCAAGATTGCGCGCCACCCGGAACGACCCTACACGCTCGATTATGTCAACGACCTGTTTACCCACTTCGTTGAGTTGCACGGTGACCGGCAATTCGCCGACGACTTGAGCGTGGTCGGCGGCCTGGCGCGATTCAATGGCAACCCCTGCATGGTGCTGGGGCAGCAAAAAGGGCGCGATACCAAAGAGCGTGGTTTGCGCAACTTCGGCATGAGCAAGCCCGAGGGTTACCGCAAGGCTTTGCGGCTGATGAAACTGGCAGAAAAATTCAAGTTGCCGCTATTCACGTTTGTGGACACGCCCGGTGCCTATCCTGGCATCGATGCCGAAGAGCGTGGCCAGTCGGAGGCCATCGGGCGCAGCATTTTCGAGATGGCGCAGCTTGAAGTTCCCATCATCACCACCATCATCGGCGAGGGTGGCTCGGGCGGCGCGCTGGCAATCTCGATTGGCGACCAGGTGCTGATGCTGCAGTACTCGATTTATTCGGTGATCAGCCCCGAGGGTTGCGCCTCGATTCTGTGGAAGACCGCTGACAAGGCCGAAGAAGCGGCAACGGCGCTGGGCATTACCGCGCATCGTCTCAAAGCATTGGGGGTGATTGACAAAGTGGTCAATGAGCCGGTCGGCGGCGCGCACCGTGACCCCAAACACATGTCGGCTCTGCTCAAGCGCGCACTCAACGATGCCTGGCGCCAGCTCGCTGACATGAAAGTCAAGGAACTGCTGGAGCGCCGTTATCAGCGCTTGCAAAGTTATGGCCGGTTCAACGACATCCAGGCAACGGCCAGTTAGCAAGTGACGCTGCGGTTCGCCCAGGCCATTGCCGGTTTTGCGCCGCGTTTGCCACTGGCGGTGGCCTACAGTGGCGGCGCTGATTCCAGTGCGCTGTTGCTGGCGTGCGCGGAAAAGTGGCCGCAGCAGGTGCAGGCGATTCACATCCACCATGGTTTGCAGGCGGCGGCAGACGACTTTGCCGAGCACTGCCGTGGCGTTTGCGCCCAGTTGGGCGTGCCGTTGACGCTGCACAAGGTCGATGCCCGCAACGTCAGCGGGCAGAGTCCGGAAGATGCGGCACGACGCGCGCGCTACCAGGCTTTTGAAGCGCTGGTGCAGGACGTTCGCTTGCCGCTGCCGGTGCACGATATTGCCATCGCGCAGCACGCTGACGATCAGGTCGAGACGATTTTGCTGGCGCTGAGCCGGGGCAGCGGACTGCCCGGGTTGAGTGCCATGCCCGCGGCCTGGTCACGAGCCGGTGTGCATTACCACCGGCCACTGCTACAGGTGGCGGGTGCCGAGATTCGCGCCTGGCTCAAGTTGCGCGGCCTGCCCCATGTGGAAGACCCCAGCAATCGCGATCCGCAATTCACCCGCAACCGCATCCGCGCTTGTTTGTTGCCCGCATTGGAGGCGACCTTTCCCCAATTTCGTGACACTTTTGCGCGCAGTGCTGCCACCGCGGCGCAGGCGCAGGAGTTGCTGCTGGAAGTGGCGGCACAGGATTTTTTGGTCATGGCCGAGCGTCCGATCATTGAAGCCATCCAGTCCCTGAGTCGCGCCCGGCAGGCCAACTTGCTGCGCTACTGGCTCAGCAGCTGCCACCAGGCAACGCCCAGCGCTGCGCAACTGGCGCAATTGCTGCACCAAATTGCCGCTTGCCGCACCGGTGCGCACCGCATTCACCTCAAGGTCGCAGACGGCTTTGTCGAGCGCCGTGGGGGCGAACTGCATTGGTACAATGCGCCGGTTTGATCCCACAAAAAACCAACCCGATGGCACTGATTGTTCATAAATATGGCGGCACTTCGATGGGCTCGACCGAGCGCATTCGTCAAGTCGCCAAGCGCGTTGCCAAATGGGCGCGCGCCGGTCATCAAATGGTCGTTGTTCCCTCGGCCATGAGTGGCGAGACCAATCGCCTGCTGGCACTGGCCAAAGAGCTTGAGCCGGCGCAAACCAGCGAGTCCTACAGCCGCGAGCTAGACATGCTGGCCGCCACCGGCGAGCAGGCCTCCAGCGCCCTGCTGGCGATTGCCCTGCAAGCCGAAGGCATGGATTCAGTCAGTTACGCCGGCTGGCAAGTGCCGATTCGCACCGACAGCGCCTACACCAAGGCGCGGATTGAGTCGATTGACGATCAAAAAGTTCGCGCCGACCTGAACACCGGCAAAGTGGTGATCGTCACCGGCTTTCAGGGCCTGGACGAGCAGGGCAACATCACCACGCTCGGGCGCGGCGGCTCGGATACCTCGGCAGTGGCGGTGGCCGCGGCCATGAAAGCCGATGAATGCCTGATTTACACCGATGTTGATGGTGTCTATACCACTGACCCGCGCGTCGTGCCGGAGGCCAGACGCTTGCAGACGGTGAGCTTTGAAGAAATGCTGGAGATGGCCTCGCTGGGCTCCAAGGTGCTGCAAATCCGCTCCGTCGAGTTTGCTGGCAAGTACAAAGTTCCGCTGCGCGTTTTGAGCAGCTTTACCCCGTGGGATATAGACATTGAGCAGGAGGCCGCATCCGGCACCCTGATCACTTTTGAGGAAGACGAGCAAATGGAGCACGCGATCATTTCCGGCATTGCCTTCAGCCGTGAAGAAGCCAAGATATCCCTGCTGGGCGTGCCCGACAAGCCCGGCATCGCTTATCAGATTCTGGGTGCGGTGGCGGCTGCCAACATCGATGTCGATGTCATCATTCAGAACATCGGCAAGGACGGCAAGACCGATTTCAGCTTCACCGTCAATCGCGCTGAATACGCCAAGACGGTCGGCTTGCTCAAAGAAAAAGTGCTGCCTGCGCTGGGCGCGCAGGAGCTGGTGGGTGACACCAAGATTTGCAAAGTTTCCATCGTCGGCATCGGCATGCGCAGCCACGTCGGCGTGGCCAGCAAAATGTTTCAGGTGCTCAGCGAAGAGGGCATCAACATCCAGATGATTTCCACTTCCGAGATCAAGACCTCGGTGGTGATCGACGAAAAATACATGGAGCTGGCAGTGCGCGCGCTGCACAAGGCTTTTGAGCTGGAACAGGCCCCGGCCTGAGCCAAATCAGCCGGACTCATGAGATAATCCCGCCTGTCCAGGAAACGTGACCGAGTGGCCGAAGGTGCTCCCCTGCTAAGGGAGTATGGGG
>JAVHQY010000164.1:0-2119 GCA_036171375.1 Rhodoferax sp.
AAAAACCGCAGCGAGCGTTTTCGTGTGCTTGCTGTTCATGCTTGCAATTGTAGCAAGCATGAACAGCGTTTTGGTGCTGTAGTTGGATCATCCAAGTGCCGATGACGGCCTGGAAATTTTCAATTTGGTGGAGCATAAAGGGGCACTCTGTCTCTGACAGCGGACGTGATGCGCCGGATCAAGGCTCTTGCCCAAAGTCGGTAGCAGGTGATCGTCTCCGACAACACAAAGTATCTGACCGTAGCCGATAAAATTAGGCGGAAGCATGCGCCGGCTGCGCGACCAGACGCACGCCAAGGGCTGCGCAAACACGGCTGACTGTATCGAAGCGCGGTTCGCTGCCGGGCCGAAGAGCCTTGTACAAAGCTTCTCTGGTGATACCGGGAGTGTAATAAACGGGACGCCCACTTACCGGCACGGCCACTTACCGGCACGGCGCTGGTGCATAATTGTCGAATATATTTGACATTTAACCGCGCATTTGCTAAGTTTCACACATGTCGGCCATCCAAGAACTCAGCTCAAGCGTGAGCACCCGTCGCTCGGATATGGGCCTGACCCAAACCACGCTGGCCAAGCTCAGTGGGCTGTCGCGCGCAACGGTCAACCAGGTCGAAAACGGCACCATCAACGACCTCAGCCTGACTCGTGTGTCCAAGCTTCTGGGGGTGTTGGGCCTGTTCATCACCATTGCTACGCCACGCCCCCAGCACTTAAAAAACAGGGTTGCCAAGAGTTCGGCGCTGGACCTCGCCGCCCGCACGGCTGGCGTGAGCTACCGCTTGGCAATGAGTGCTGACCAGTTGCGGGACTCACTCTCCTCAGGATCGGTGCCGCCCGAGTTGACACCGCACGTTTACACGCTGTTGGACGAAGCTCCTGTTTCACTGTTGGCCGCTGTGGTCGAGCAACTCTATACCGAGCAGGGTGTTGAGCGCACCCAGGTTTGGAAAAAAATGAGAACACTGGCGCGTCAATTCAAAAGTAGCCGGGAGCTTTGGCTATGAGCACCATTGACCTTACCCGGCCGGGTGTGTGGACCGAACTATTTCCGCAAGCGCTCAAACTGATGGCACACCTGGAAAGTCAAACCCGCCAAGCTTTGTGGACGGTTGGCGGTGGTACGGTACTCATGCTTCGGATTGGTCACCGTCAAAGCAAAGACATAGACATCTTCGTGCCCGATCCTCAATATCTGGGTTTCGTGAATCCGCGACTGAGCGAGGTGGCAGAACAGGTCAGCAGCGATTATGAAGAGAACGCGGAGTTCGTGAAATTTTTCTTGACTGCCGGTGAAATTGACATCGTGGTCGGTACTGCGCTAACCGATCAACCGTTTGATGTCCTGCCTTATGCTGGACGCGACATCAAATTCGAAACTTGTGCCGAAATCATCGCCAAAAAAATGTGGCATCGCGGAAACCAGTCCAAGGCCCGGGATTTGTTTGACCTGTGCGCAGTAGCAGATGCCGAGCCAGAAGCCATCGAAAAGGCGGCGCCATTTTTCGGTAAGCATGGTGCCGCGTTCTTGCAGGGGCTTGAAAAGCGTGCGGACTTGGCCAGGGCAGAATTTGATGCCATAGATGCCATCGGGCTTCAGCGATCTTTTGCAAATTGCCTGAACCAGGCCAGAGGCATCATCAAGCCGATCTTGGTCAAGTCTGGCACCTGATTGCTTATGCTCGATTTAGGTGAAGGTACGCGGTGGCCAAAGACATCGCCGTGCGCACGCGCCCGATGCGCCCGAGCTGGTGCAACTGGCGCGCGAGTACGGCACCGACTGGTGTCGCTCAAGCTGAATGCAAGTCAAAAAAACTGCTTGGCAAAATTGGCAACGGCGACAGCTATCAATCCGCTCATCATCCACTTCACCAGAGACATATCGCCCTTTAGCGCTTCAAAACGTGAGTCGATTCTGAGCTCCGTCTCACGAAGATCACGCCGGGTCACCAATTCTGATTCATCAATGGCCGAGCGCATGGCCTCCGTCAAGCCTTCGGCCTGCTTCTCGTCAAAGCCCGCCTCTTGCAACTTGCGAACGTACTTATGAGTGTCGAATGTGATCGTTGTCATCGTTTAATCCTAGCACATCACTCAGTAAAAGGGGCCAGGCCCCAAT
>JAVHQY010000165.1:0-5810 GCA_036171375.1 Rhodoferax sp.
ACGTCGATGATGCGGCCGCGAAAGATGTCGGCCATGCGCTTCATCTCCTCGCGCTCCTTGCCGACGGCGCGCACTTTGACCATCATCAGCTCGCGCTCGGTGTAAGCGCCTTCGGTCAGATCGACCACTTTGACGACTTCGATCAGACGGTTGAGGTGTTTGGTGATCTGCTCAATCACGTCGTCCGGGCCCGAGGTTTGAATCGTCATTCGAGACAGGCTGGCATCTTCCGTCGGTGCCACCGTGAGCGACTCGATGTTGTAGCCGCGGGCCGAAAAAAGGCCTACCACGCGCGACAGCGCGCCGGGTTCGTTTTCCAGCAGGACAGCAATGATGTGTTTCATGATGAAAGGCTCCTCTTTTCGTTGCCCTCGGCCGCAGATGGTAATTGGCGGTGTTGGCAGACAATAGATTCGTTCCAGGTTGAAGGTTGACTACAGGTCTTCGGCACCGAGCAGCATTTCGGTGATGCCGCGGCCAGCTTGCACCATCGGGAATACGTTTTCGGTCGGGTCGGTGCGGATGTCCATGAAGACGGTACGGTCCTTGAGCTTGCGCGCTTCGCGTAAAGCTGGCTCAACGTCAGCCGCACGTTCCACCAGCAAGCCGACATGGCCGTAGGCCTCGGCCAGCTTGACAAAGTTGGGCAGCGTGTCCATGTAGCTGTGGCTGTAGCGGCCTTCGTATTCGACTTCCTGCCACTGGCGCACCATGCCAAGATAGCGGTTGTTGAGACACAGGATTTTGATCGGCGTGTTGTATTGCAAACAGGTGGAGAGCTCCTGGATGCACATCTGCACCGAGCCGTCACCGGTGACGCAATAAACCTCGCTCTTGGGTTTGGCCATCTTGATACCCATGGCGTAGGGAATGCCCACGCCCATGGTGCCCAGCCCGCCCGAATTGATCCAGCGCCGCGGCTCAGCAAAGTGGTAGTACTGCGCCGCCCACATCTGGTGTTGACCGACATCCGAAGTGATGTAGGCATCGGCATCCTTGGTCATTTGCCACAGCGTTTCCATCACGTACTGCGGCTTGATGATGTCGTTCTGGCCGTGGTCGTAATGCAGGCAGTCGTGCGCGCGCCAGCCGTCGATGGTTTGCCACCACTGTGCCAGCGCCTGGGCATCGGGGCGCGGCTCGCTCTCACGTAGGGCGGCGAGAATTTCACTGAGCACTTCCTTGACATCGCCGACGATCGGAATATCGACTTTGACACGCTTGGAAATGCTCGATGGGTCGATGTCGATATGGACGATCTTGCGCTCGTTCTGGGAAAAGTGCTTGGGGTTGCCAATCACGCGGTCGTCAAAGCGCGCGCCCACTGCCAGCAAGACATCGCAGTTTTGCATTGCGTTATTGGCTTGCACCGTGCCGTGCATCCCCAGCATGCCCAGAAATTTGCGGTCGGTGGCCGGGTACGAACCCAAACCCATCAAGGTGTTGGTGCACGGATAGCCCAGCGTATCGACCAGTTCGCGCAACTCGGCGCTGGCGTTGCTGGCAATGACACCACCACCGGCATAGATGTAAGGCCGCTTGGCGCTCAGCAGTAATTGCAGCGCCTTGCGAATCTGCCCGCTGTGGCCTTTGCGTACCGGGTTGTAGGAGCGCATCGCTACCGTTTCCGGGTAGCCAGCAAACGGCACGCGCTTGAACGACACGTCTTTGGGAATGTCCACCACCACCGGCCCGGGTCGGCCGCTGCGGGCAATGTGAAACGCTTTTTTCAGCGTCTCGGCCAACTGGCGCGCATCCTTGACCAGAAAATTGTGCTTCACCACCGGGCGCGTGATTCCCACCGCGTCGCATTCCTGAAACGCATCCATGCCGATGGCGGCGGTGGGCACCTGCCCGGTGATGACCACCAGCGGGATGGAATCCATGTACGCCGTAGCGATGCCGGTGACGGCGTTGGTGACACCGGGGCCGGAAGTGACCAGCGCCACCCCCACATCCCCGGTGGCGCGCGCATAGCCGTCGGCGGCGTGCACCGCCGCCTGCTCATGGCGCACCAGAATGTGTTTGATGCTGTCTTGCTTGAACAGTGCGTCGTAAATATGCAGCACGGCACCGCCGGGGTAGCCCCAGACAAACTTGACCCCTTCGGCTTGCAGTGCTTTGACCAGTATTTCTGCGCCCCGCAGCTCGGTCTCGCCGGCCGTGTTCAATGGCGTTTTGGGGCTGTTGCCGGGTGCCGAGTTCCTGGCCACGGCTTTAGAAATTTCCATGATGAACCTTTGCGATTTTCTCTGACGAAAAACCTTGGGTGCTCCTTGGCAAGTACTTGTGGCGCTGCATCGGAACTTAAAGTCAGAACCATAAGGGATGCAGAAATTGCAGATGTTCCGTTTATGGCGAGTGCTGACAGGAGGCAGTGCTAGGCGCAAAGCGCGCCGTGCAGCTTGGCTGCACAAACGATTTGCAACGACGCAATGCGCCTGGCAGTGCCGCCAGAAATGGGATATTTGTGATTTCCGCATCCCTAAGCGCAGTGAATGTTGCGCCGGACCCTGACCCGTTTGCTTTTAATTGGCAGTTTTCATTCTATCCCACTCAAACCGTCGCCAGACGCGCAAAAGTGCGACGGAATTTGGCCACCTTGGGCGCGGCCACGGCCTGGCAGTAGGCTTGCTCAGGGTGGTTGGCAAAATAATCCTGGTGGTAGTCCTCAGCGGCCCAGTAGTTGGCCATCGGCAGCACCTCGGTGACGATCGCGCTGGCATAGGTGGCATTTTTGCTCAGCTCAGCGATCAGCTCTTGCGCTACTTGTTGTTGCTCGGGGGTGGTGGTGAAAATGCCGCTGCGGTACTGGCTGCCGTGGTCATGGCCCTGCGCGTTGAGCGTGGTCGGGTCGTGAATCAGGAAAAATATCTCCAGCAACTCGCGCACGCTCACCTGCTGCGGGTCGAACACCAGCTTGACCACTTCGGCGTGGCCGGTTTGCCCGCTGCACACTTGCTCGTAGCTGGGCTGGGCCCGCTCACCGTTGCTGTAACCCGATTCAACGTCGAGCACGCCCCGGACCTGCACATAGACTGCCTCGGTGCACCAAAAGCAGCCGCCGCCAAGGGTGATGGTTTGAGTTTGCGCTGTCATAGTGTTACCTCATTCAACGTTACCAGAAGCCGCAGGCGTGGGCGAGGGGTGCAGCAGGCACGCCGCTTCACGCGCCATCACCAGGTCTTCGTCGGTCGGGATCACCCACACCTCAACCGTGCTGGCGCTGGCGTGGATCGCCATCGCCGCGTCACCCTGCGCCTGGCGGTTGAGCACTGGATCTATCGCCACCCCCATCCAGCCCAGCCGCCGCCCGACTTCGGCGCGCAGCGCCACGTCATGTTCGCCGATGCCGCCACTGAAAGCCAGCACGTCCAGGCCTTGCAGGCACGCGCTCAGCGCAGCGCATTCGCGCACCAGGTGGTAAGTGAACAGCTCGATGGCCAGTCTGGCGCTGGCGCTGCCATCGGCGCGCAGTGTGCGCATGTCGGCTGAAATTCCCGACACGCCCAACAAACCGCTTTGACGGTAAAGCAGCTCCTGCAAGCGGTTGTGGTCCCAACCCCGTTCGAGCAGATAGAGCAGCACACCGGCATCGATGGCACCGGGTCGGGTGCCCATCACGAGCCCGTCCAGCGTTGAAAAGCCCATCGTGGTGGCGCAACTTTGGCCCTGACGCGCCGCGCACAGGCTGGCACCATTGCCCAGGTGCGCCATCAGCACCCGCCCATTGGCGCGCGCACTGCGCTGCTTGAGCGAGCTCATCACGTATTGGTAGGAAAGACCATGAAAACCGTAACGGCGCACACCGCTTTCGCTCAGCGCCGCAGGCAGCGCAAAGCGGTATTCGACTTCGGGCAGGGTGCTGTGAAAAGCGGTGTCAAAACAGGCCACCTGGGGCACACCGGCAAAAGCGCGCTGAAACCAGCGCACGGCATCCAGGTTGTGCCCCTGGTGCAGCGGTGCCAGCGCAATCAGTTCGCTCAACTGCATCAACACAGCATCGGTGACGATGACGCTGGCGCGGTAATGCTGGCCGCCGTGCACGACCCGGTGCGCGACCGCGTCGATGACCGGTGCCTGCGGCAGTTGCACCAGCAGTTGGCGCAGACCCTGCAGGGCGCGCGAGAAAACCGGGGCATCGCCGCTGGGCAGCACCTGGTTGTGGCTTTGTCCCTGCGCCGTCCACTGCATGCTGGGTTTGCCACCCGGCTCCAGGCCTTCGATGGAGCCCGACAGCCGTTGCGCCTGAACTTCAGCGCCGCGCAGCGGGTAGAGAGAAAACTTCAGCGTTGAAGAGCCGGCATTGACAGCGAGAATGGCCATGGCTGATGGGCTACCAGAGCGTGCTGGCGCGCGCGCGCCGGGCGTGGTGTGCCAGCAGCAGGCCCAGCAGCGCCGAGGCGACGCGGTTGGACGGCCCTTCGGCGCGGCTGGTCAAAGCGATCGGCACCCGTGCACCGAGCACGATGCCCGAGCCGCTGGCACCGGCCAGGTATTCCAGTTGTTTGGCCAGCATGTTGCCGCTTTCCAGGTCGGGTACGACCAGAATGTCGGCCTCCCCGGCGACGTTCGAGCTGATGTGCTTGATCTGTGCCGCCTGTAGCGAGATCGCATTGTCAAACGCCAGCGGGCCATCGAGCAGACCGCCGCTGATTTGTCCGCGATCGGCCATTTTGCACAGCGCCGCCGCGTCCAGCGTCGATGGCATGTTCGGGTTGACGATTTCGACTGCCGACAAAATGGCTACTTTGGGCACTTCCACACCCAGCAGGCGATCAAAATCAATGGCGTTTTGCACAATGTCAATTTTTTCTTGCAGGCTGGGGCGGATGTTCAACGCCGCGTCGGTGATCAGCAGCGGCTTGTGGTACAGCGGCACGTCAAAGCGGAACACGTGCGACATGCGCCGTCCGGTGCGCAGCGAAGGTTGGCCCAGCACGGCATGGATCAGTTCATCGGTGTGCAGGCTTCCTTTCATCAGCATTTCAACTTCGCCCTGGGCTGCCAGCTCGGCCGCTTTGGCCGCCGCCGCGTGGCTGTGCGGCTGCGGCACGATCTCGGCACCCTGCAAGTCGATCCCCCGCTCGTCCGCCAGACGGCGAATGCGTGCCTCCGGCCCGATCAGCAGCGGCTTGATCAAACCGTAGCGGGCGGCATCGATGGCACCGCTAAGGGAAGCTTCATCGCAGGGATGAACCACAGCGCATCGAACCGCATCCAACCCGGCACCCAGCGCGAGCAACTGGTTGAACCGGGCCTGCGGGTCAAAGAGCTGGATGGTGGGCGCTGCCACGCGTGGCGAGCGAACCTTGACGGTCGGTGCCAATACGGTGGCGACTCCACTGAGCACGCACAGGCCAAGCTGGTTGACCACCTGGCAGTCGAGTTCGATCAGATGCCGGGCCGGGTCGCGCCCGGTGACCGTCACCGTGACCGTCAGCGTGTCACCCACGCGCACCGGTTTGGCAAAGTGCAGCACCTGGTCTTGATAGACCGTACCGCAGCCTGGAAACTGGGTTCCCAACAGAGCCGAAATCAAAGCGCCGCTCCACATGCCGTGCGCCACGATGCCGTGGAACAGCGTGTCGTTGGCGTAAGTGGGGTCCAGGTGCGCCGGATTGGTATTGCCCGAAACAGCGGCGAAAGCCTTGATGTCTTCGAGCGTCAGCGTGCGCAGCAGACGGGCGCTTTGACCTAAGCTGATTTCGTCAAAAACATAGTTTTCAATCAGTTCAGATTGGTCAGGGAGATTCATGGGAGTCCGGGTTTTGTTGATTCACGGCCATTTTAGGGTAAACCCTTATTTT
>JAVHQY010000165.1:5910-10289 GCA_036171375.1 Rhodoferax sp.
TTTTTTGCTGGGGGTGTCCAAGTGGAGTTTAAAGACTATTACAAGACCATGGGTCTGGAGCGGGGCGCCACGCAAGACGAAATCAAGCGTGCCTATCGCCAGTTGGCGCGCAAGTACCACCCCGACGTGAGCAAGGAGCGCAACGCCGAAGCGCGTTTCAAGGAAGTGGGCGAGGCCTATGAAGTGCTCAAGGACGCGGAAAAGCGGGCTGCTTACGATCAGCTTGGCCAGCGTTGGAAGAGCGGCCAGGAGTTTCAGCCACCGCCCGACTGGCGCGAAGGTTTCGAGACCACCGGTCAGGGCTTTTCAGAGCAGGAAGCCGCCGAGCACAGCGATTTTTTTGATGCCTTGTTTCGGCGCGGTTTTGCCAGCCGTTCGTCAAGTCGGGATGGAAGGGCGGCTTTTCATGAGGCCGGGCAGGATCACCACGCCAAAATCGAAATCGATCTGGAAGATGCCTACCGCGGGGCCACGCGCCGCGTCACGTTGCAAGTGCCCGAGATCGATGCTCAGGGGCGCTTGCACACGCGCGGGCACGAAATTGAATTTACCATCCCGCGCGGTGTGCGCGCCGGGCAATTCATCCGTCTGGCCGGGCAGGGCGCACCCGGCATCGGCCAGGGGCAGCCGGGTGACTTGTACCTGGAAGTTGAATTCAGGCCGCACGCGCACTACCGCGTTGACCAGCACGATGTCTATCTTGATTTGCCGGTTGCGCCGTGGGAAGCTGCATTGGGAGCGCAGGTCAGGGCACCGACCCCGAGCGGATGGGTGGAACTCAAGATTCCCGCCGGGTCAACGCCGGGGCGCAAACTCCGGCTCAAAGGCCGCGGCATTCCGGCAGCCACGCCGGGCGACTTTTATTTTGTATTGCAGATTGCCCTGCCGCTGGCCGACACGCCAGCAGCTAAGGCGATCTATGCTGACATGGCGCGCCAGTTCAAAAACTTTGACCCGCGCGCCAAACTGGGAGTACCAGCATGAATCACAGCACGCAAACACCGCACACTGAACTCAGTTTGCTTGAAGTCAGTCGCTACTGCGGCGTGCAAACCGACTTCATCGTTGAATTGGTCGCCGAAGGCGTGATCCTGCCGCAGGCTGGTGGCGCACCGCAGGACTGGCGTTTTACGCAGCTACAGTTGCGTCACGCAGCGCTGGCGTGGCGCTTGCAACGCGACCTGGGGGTTAACCTGGCCGGTGCCGCACTGGCCTTGCAGTTGCTCGACGAAGTGCAGTCGTTGCGGGCCCAAATCAGCGGCCCGGTGCAGGCTGATGATGGGGCGTGAATTGGCTCGCTTCGAGCTACCACACCCGGATCTGGATCAATCCTGGCATCGGGTGCCAGAAGGCCTGTTACAGCGGCGCAATGCTTGAACCTAGATTCCTCAGTTGACTGCTGGATGTCTTCACTAACCCCACATGAACACTGACTATTTCAGCTTCGATGGCCTCCACCTTTTGGGTGACAGCGCTGCACGCCCGATTGAACCACTGGCAACGCGCCCGGGGTCGTTGCTCCGCCTTGCAGGCATGAGCCTGCGGCGTTATCGCGCTTGCAGGGCGCAGCCATGGCATAGCCACGGGTCGCTTGAGCTGTCCAAACGTGCGCAGGCACGTTTTGATCCGCAGCTCTCGCCGTACCCGGACACGCTGCCAGCGGCCCACTCGGGCGCGTCCAACTGAGAAATCTAGGTTGAAACCGCCCTGTCGCTGCACATTGGATGGATCGCCAACACGCTTTTCATTCGGGGCGAGCCACCGCCTTCAAAGCCGCCAGGCTGGCAATTTCCAGTTTCGCCACAACGTCAGCGCGCGCAGGCCGACCGTCACCAGCACACAAGCCACCAGCGCTAGCCAGGCCGGCGCATCGGCTTGCCACACAGCGATGTAAACCCAGCCGCCAGCAAAGGCGCAAACGGTATAGGGTTGGTGGTCATTGAAAGCCTTGGGGATTTCATTGCAAACGATGTCTCGCAGCACGCCGCCAAACACGCCCGTGACCACGCCCATCAGTACCGCCACCACGCTGGGCATCTGCGCTGCCAGCGCCTGGTGCACGCCATTGGCGGTAAACAGCCCCAGACCCAGTGCATCCGGCCATTGAATTGCTCTTTGGGTCAGCGCCAAATGGCGGTGCCGCAGGAACAACATGGCCAACAGGCACAAGCCCAGCACGCCCCACAGGATGTCGGTATGTCGGACCCAAAAAAACGGTCTTTGGTCGAGCAGCAAATCGCGCAGCGTGCCACCCCCAAAAGCCACCAGGCAGCCCACCACGCAAACCCCGACAGCGTCAAGGCGCCGGCGCGCTGCCTCCAGCACGCCCGACAAGGCAAATGCCGCAGTCCCGGCCAGCTCCACCAGCAGCCGCAGCGTTTCGCCCCAAAACTGAATATTTTTCATGACCCATGCAATGCCTGTGCCAGCTGTTTGCCAGAAAAATCAGGCACAAAGCAAAGCGCAATAGCGCTCAAGATCGACATTGCCGCCGCTAATCAACACGCCCACACGCTTACCCATTAAATCGGTTTTGATTTTCCGGGCAGCAGCAAAGCCAAGACAGCCGGTGGGTTCAACCACCAGCTTCATGCGCGACGCAAAGAAGCGCATGCAGTCAACCAGTTGCTCGTCCGTTACGGTGAGAACGTCATCGACATCACGCTTGATGATGGCAAAGGTGTAGTTGCCCAGGTGCTGGGTTTGGGCACCGTCGGCAATTGTCTTGGGTGTTTCGATGTGAACGATGGCACCGGAGCGAAATGATTGCTGTGCGTCGTTGCCAGCCTCTGGTTCAACACCATAGAGTTTGCAGTTGGGTGCCAGCGCCCGGGTCGCCAGGGCCGAGCCCGAGAGCAGGCCACCACCACCCAGGCTGACGAAGAGGGCATCGAGCGGCCCCACTTCCTCCAACAATTCCTTGGCCGCTGTACCCTGGCCCGCAATCACGTCCGGATGATCGTACGGCGGGATCAGTGTCAGACCGTGCTTGTCTGCCAGGTCACGACCAATTTGCTCGCGGTCATCCTGGTAGCGGTCGTAACTGACGATCTTGCCACCATAGCCGCGCGTTGCCGCCACCTTGGAGGCCGGGGCATCACTCGGCATGACGATGGTGGCGGGCATGCCGAGCAGGCTGGCAGACAAGGCAATGGCTTGGGCATGGTTGCCGGATGAGAATGTGACCACGCCGGCGCTGCGCTGCTTCTGGTTGAACTTTGCCAGTGCATTGAACGCACCGCGGAACTTGAAGGCACCCATGCGCTGGAGGTTTTCACATTTGAAGAAAACCTCCGCGCCCAACTCCTGATTGACCGTATGTGAGGTCATTACTGGCGTGCGATGGGCGTGGCCATCGAGCCGCCTGGCAGCGGCGCAAACGTCATCAAAATCGGGTAACTTGAGCATGGTGAGTATTGGACCGGGTTGGTTCTTCTTGTCGCAAAAATTCAGGCTTGAGTTTATTCGAGAAAGTCCATTGGACGTGCACCAGCCTTGTTAATATCTGTCCATGCAAATACGAAGACTTAGAGTGGGCCAGGCGATCACCCCCGAGCAGTTTGAGGAGCTGTCAGACGAACAACTTGCGCGACTTTTACCGCGGGCCTACCGTGAGTATTTTCCCGGTAAAGATTTCTGTGCCGACGGTTGTTTTTACCTGCATGACGGCAGCGCGTGGAGCTTCTTCAAGGGAAGTTTTCTTGATGACTGATCTGGCCAGGGCAGGCGAGACATGAGTACACTGATCTACACCCATGCTGCCTGTTTTGAACATCGCCCGGGACCGCATCACCCCGAGTTGCCAGAGCGTCTGCAAGCGGTGCTGTTTGCCTTGCAGTGCTAAAGCGCCAGGTAGGCAAGCATCCCACGAGGGTGTTTACGTACCAAGGCAAGCCTTTGAACTCGGCCAATACAAGGGCCTGGCAAGCAGCACGCAAACGGGCAGGCATCGAATATTTTCGGTGGCACGATTTGAGGCACACTTGGGCGACTTGGCAGCGGCAAGCAGGAACACCTACTCATGAGTTACAGCGCTTGGGTGGATGGCGAACGGGTGCGATGGTCGAGCGTTATGCCCATCTTGCGCCGGATCACCTGATTGCGGCTGCCAGGCGGTTGGATTCAGTGTTGTCAGGCTACGTTTGAGCGACGCAGCCACCAAAAGAAATGCGACCTGCATCGCTGCACGCCGCATGAATACTGGTGGGAACTGAGAGGCTCGAACTCTCGACCGACGGATTAAGAGTCCGCTGCTCTACCAGCTGAGCTAAGTTCCCCTGGGATTGAAGGCTTGGTCAAATTTTAGCGGCTTGAGACCGGCTGAAATTTGGCAAGGCGCGAATCATAGCATCACTTTTACATCAGCAAATGCTCACCCG
>JAVHQY010000166.1:0-2112 GCA_036171375.1 Rhodoferax sp.
GAGTTTGAGCCCAAGCTGATTCGCACCGTGCGCGGTATGGGTTACGTGCTGGAGAATCCAGCTTGCGCTTGATCGGCAGGACATCGATCACGCGGCGGCTGACGCTGCTGTTTGTCACTGCTTCATCGGCCGTTTTATTGACGCTCGGATTCGTCGTCGCCTCCTCGGTAGAGCAGCACTTTGAGCAGCAGGATATGGAGACCCTGCTGGGCAAGATGGCCTTGGCTCGCCATACCCTTGAAATGCTCAAATCACCCGGAGATCTTGAGCTGATCATCCAGTTGCTTGACAACTCACTGGCCGGCGAGCATGGGCTTGAAATGCTCATCATCGACCCCCATCGCAGCGTGATTTTTGCTACACCGAATGCAAAATTTTCATTCGATCAGGTGTTCCAGAGCGCTGTCCAGCGCCCTTACCAGGCAGAGATCTGGAGCGTGGGCGAGCAGACCTATCGCGCCATCGCGGCCGAGCTGCCCACTGGTGTCAGTGCACGTTCCAGGCTGGTCGTTGCAGTGGCCACGGACATTGCTCACCACCAGGCCTATATGCACTCGTTCCTGCAAACGCTGTGGCTTTTTGTCGCCGGTGCGGCGGTGCTGACCGGACTGCTCGGCTGGGCCGTGGCGCGGCGCGGTCTGGCACCCCTGCGCGCCATGCGCGAACAGGCGCAAGTGGTCACCGCCGAGCAACTCAGCCACCGCCTGCCAGTCGAGTCCGTGCCAGTCGAGCTGGCTGAACTGGCAGAGTCATTGAACCAGATGCTGGCACGCCTGGAAGACGCGTTTCTTCGGCTCTCCGATTTTTCTTCCGACATCGCGCACGAGCTGCGCACGCCGGTGACGAACCTGATGACGCAAACCCAGGTCGTGCTGTCGCGCGAGCGCAGCGCCGCTGAATACCGCAGCAGTCTGGAATCCAACGCCGAAGAATTCGAGCACATGGCGCGCATGATCTCCGACATGCTGCTGCTGGCCAAGGCCGACAACGGTCTGGTCATTCCGAACCGCGAGCCGGTCGAGCTGGCCGAACAGGTGCAATTGCTGTTTGATTACTACGATGCGGTGGCGCAGGAGAAACAGTTGCAGCTCAGCGTTGTCGGTGTCGGTGTGGTGAGCGCCGACCGCCTGATGCTGAGGCGGGCGTTGGGCAACTTGCTCTCCAATGCCATCCGCCACGCAGCAGCCAACACTGCGGTGCGGGTCAAGATCGGTGGCGGCGAGGACAGCGTCAGCATCACTGTGGAAAACAGCGGCGACGCGATCCCGGCCGAGTACCTGGAGCGCGTCTTTGACCGCTTCTTCCGGATCGACCCCTCACGCCAACGCAACAGCGAAGGTACCGGCCTGGGTCTGGCCATTGCCAAGTCAATCGTCCTCGCTCACGGGGGCACGATTGCAGCTTCATCCAGAGGCAGCGTGACCTGTTTCACGATCAAGCTGCCATGCTGACCCTGTGCCAAATTGCTGACCGACTTGTAACGCGTCGGCCAACGGCCGGTTTGGGAATGCTGCAAATGCAGCACCGGTCAACGCAGTTGGATGACTTGCGCCTACCGACGCACAACAAACGGGAGACTTTGAAAGGTGACCGCAAGTGTCAGCTCTTGGCGTTACCCAAAGCAAAAAGCGGACACTGTGGTTTCCATCACCCGGTCAGAAAACACCTTGCGACCCGCATCTTGCCCGGCAGCACCTGCAATGAGCATCAGTGGCAGCAGGTGTTCTTCAGCGCGCGGCGGGTGGCACTGCCTGGCGCCGGGGGCCTGCTCCCAGTTGGCCAGCGAGCGATAACGCTCCTGCGCGCCTGACTCGACGACCTGGGTAAGCCAGTCGTCAAAAGCGTCCGACACCGGGCCGAATTGCGGGTTGCCGTAGGCGCGCATGTTGTGAAAACTCATGCCACTGCCAATGATCAAAATATCCTGATCGCGCAAGGTTTGCAGCGCTCGTCCGGCTTGCAAATGCAACTCAGGGTCCAGCGAATTGTGCAGTGAGAGTTGCACCACTGGAATGTTGGCCTGCGGAAAAATCAGCTTGAGCGGAATGAACATGCCATGGTCAAAGCCGCGCTGCGCATCAGAAGCGCTAACCATGCCAGCGGTCGTGAGGG
>JAVHQY010000167.1:0-2110 GCA_036171375.1 Rhodoferax sp.
AAGCCAGCGGCCAGCCCGAAGTTGCGAATGTCGCTGACGTGCTTGGCACCTTTGAGGCCATGCACAGCGTTCTCGAAATGCGGGGCCAGCGCCTTGACGCGCTCAACCATGTTTTCTCTCACCAGGATATCGAGCGTGGCCAAGGCTGCCGCGCAGCACACCGGGTGTGCCGAGTAGGTGTAGCCGTGGGCAAATTCAAGCATGTAATCCGGCCCGCCGGTGGCCATGAAGGTGTCGTAGATTTCCTTTTTGGCCAGCACCGCGCCGATCGGCTGTGCGCCATTGCTGATCTGTTTGGCCACGTTCATGATGTCGGGGGTGATACCAAACGCCTCGGCACCGGTGTAAGCGCCGGCGCGGCCAAAACCGGTGATGACTTCGTCAAAAATCAGCAGGATGTTGTTGGCCGTGCAAATTTCGCGCAGCCGCTGCAGATAACCTTGGGGCGGGATGATGACACCGGCCGAGCCCGAAAATGGCTCGACGATTACGGCGGCTATATTGCTGGCATCGTGCAGCGCAATCAGGTTGAGCAAATCGTCGGCCAGCTCGGCACCTTTGGCGGGCATGCCGCGTGAGAACGCGTTGCTGGCAAGCTGTGTGTGCGGCAAGTGGTCGGCCTCGATTCCCTGGCCAAACATTTTGCGCACGCCGCCGATGCCACCCACCGACACGCCGCCAAAATTGACACCGTGGTAGCCTTTTTCACGCCCGATCAGGCGGGTCTTGCTGGCTTGGCCTTTGGCGCGCCAGTAAGCGCGCGCCATTTTCAGCGAGGTATCGGCCGATTCGGAACCGGAGCCGGTGAAGAAAACATAATCCAGCCCGGCCGGTGTCAGCTCCTTGAGCTTGTTGGCCAACTCGAACGAGAGTGGGTGGCCGAACTGGAAGCCGGGCGAATAATCCATGGTGGCGGCCTGGCGCGCGATGGCCTCGCTGATCTCGCTGCGGCCGTGGCCCAGACCGCAGCACCACAGACCCGAGAGGCCATCAAAAATCTGTTTGCCGTTGCTGTCGGTGTAATAGCAACCCTTGGCGCTGGCCATCAGGCGCGGGTGCGCCTTGAATTCGCGGTTGCCGCTGAACGGCATCCAGTGGGCATCAAGCCAGGCGGCATCGCTGCGGGCGGAGGTCGGGTTTTGGGTGCTGCTCATGGAGTCTCCTGAAAGAGGTGAAGTGTTGGCATTTTGGCTGCTTCTGTTACTCTTGGAAAGATATAACTATCACACCCAAGTTGCCATTCCATGCAAGTAAAGAGCCGTTCTGCGCTGGGCCAGTTGAGCGATATGGACATTCGCCTGCTGCGGGTGTTCAAAAGCGTTGCCGAGTGCGGCGGCATGGCAGCGGCGGAGCTGGACCTCAACATCGGCACCTCTACCGTGAGCCGTCACATCAAAGACCTTGAAACCCGGCTCGGTCTGAGGCTGTGCCGGCGTGGCCGCGGCGGTTTTGCGCTGACGGCCGAAGGGCAGCAGATTTACGCAGAGACGCTGCGACTGCTGGCCGGCATCGAGGCCTTTCGCAGCCGGGTCGATGAAATTCACCAGCGCATGGGTGGCGAACTGCACATTGCGGTGTTTGACAAAACTGCCAGCAACCCGGCATCACAGATCGGCGCGGCCATCGCGCTTTTTTC
The DNA here is from genome assembly GCA_036171375.1 of Rhodoferax sp. Lineage (GTDB taxonomy): Bacteria > Pseudomonadota > Gammaproteobacteria > Burkholderiales > Burkholderiaceae_C > Rhodoferax. The sequence goes on from JAVHQY010000167.1 coordinate 1,637, forward strand.
GGCGCGGGCACCCGAAGTCAGCCTGCACCTGCACGTGGCACCACTCAACGCGATCGAGCGCGGTGTGCTCGACGGCCAGTTCCAGGTCGGCGTGATTCCGGGGCACCGCAGCTCCGACACGCTGAGCTACGACGAACTCTTTTCTGAGACCATGTTTTTGTATTGCGGCGCAAGACACGTCCTGTTCAACGCCGCTGCCGGCGCGCAACCCCTCGACTGGCAGGCGCTGCGCGCCTACGGTTTTGCCGGTCTTGGCTACCACTCGCCCAACATGGAAATCAGCCAGCAGCAGCACCTGGCGCGCAAAGCCACCGGTTACGACCAGGAATCGATCGCCACGCTGATTCTCTCGGGCGAGTACCTTGGCTTTTTGCCCGACCATTACGCCGAGAGCTTCGTGAACAAGGGCCAGATGCGCGCCGTTGCGCCAGCGCTGTTTCGCTACGCCTGCAGTTTTTTCAGCATCGTGCGCGG
>JAVHQY010000168.1:0-2110 GCA_036171375.1 Rhodoferax sp.
TTTTGCGCAGGTCAAGGAGGAGCGCGCAGCGCGGGGGACACGGAGCAAAACGTCCAGGCAGCCTGGGCCCGCGCGAGGCACTGTGCCTGAGTCCAGACACGGATTATTGGGGTCAGAGCCCAATTCGGTGCTGCTTGCGTGGCCAGATCGAGCGCCGAACCCCGAATTGGGATCCGACCCCAATAATCCGCCCCCAATTCAGTTTTTGCCAGTTGAACCATAACCCGCCGCACCACGCGCACTGGGCGGGAACTCGCTGACCAGGTTGAACTGCGCTTGCAGCACCGGAACAATGACCAGTTGCGCGATGCGGTCCATCGGTTCAATCGTGAACGCGGTGTCGCTGCGGTTCCAGGCGCTGACCATCAATTGCCCCTGGTAGTCGCTGTCAATCAGACCGACCAGGTTGCCCAGCACGATGCCGTGTTTGTGGCCCAGACCCGAACGCGGCAGGATCATTGCGGCAAAGTTCGGATCGCGCAAATAAATGGCAATGCCGGTCGGCACCAGGTGCCAGGCGTTGGGCGGCAAAGTGAGCGATGCCTCAATGCAGGCGCGCAAATCCAGCCCGGCGCTGCCCGCCGTGGCATACGCAGGCAATTGTTCCACCATGCGCGGGTCAATGATCTTGAGGTCGATTTTCATTGGTGTATCCGTTGCGCAACCTCGGCGATCAATTGGCGGGCCAGCGCCAGTTTGGGTGCGCGCTTGAATTCACGATTGCCTGTGGCATCCACCAGCAGCAGCGCGTTGTCGTCCTGGCCGAAAGTCGTCGGACCGATGTTTCCTACCAGCAAGGGCACGCCTTTGCGCAAGCGTTTGGCCTGCGCGTTGCGCAACAAATCCTGACTTTCAGCAGCAAAGCCCACGCAATACAGTTCACCTGCCTGCGCCCGCTGCGAATGAGCCAACGTGGCCAGAATGTCCGGGTTTTCGACAAAAACAATTTCCGGCGGACCGGCCGCGCCGTCTTTCTTGATTTTGTGCTCAGCCACCTGCGCCGGGTGCCAATCCGCCACTGCCGCCGCCGCGATGAAGATGCTGGCCTGCGCTGCCTGCTGCTGCACCGCCTGCATCATGTCGCGCGCTGAAACCACATCGATGCGCTGTACGCCGCGTGGCGTGGGCTGACAGACAGGGCCCGCCACCAGCGTGACTGTCGCACCCGCTTCGCGTGCTGCGCGTGCAACGGCAAAACCCATTTTCCCGCTCGACAAGTTGGTCAGCCCCCGCACCGGATCGATGGCTTCATAAGTCGGCCCGGCGCTCACCAGCACGTGTTGACCACACAGCAGTTTGGGCTGAAAAAAGGCTATCAGCTCTTCGAGCAATTCGAGCGGCTCGAGCATGCGGCCATCGCCAACTTCACCGCACGCCTGATCACCGCAACCCACTTCAAAAACCGTGCTGCCATCGGCGCGCAACTGTGCCACGTTGCGCTGTGTGGCTGGATGCGCCCACATCTCACGGTTCATCGCCGGTGCCAGCAACAGCGGCACGGTGTCAATCGGCCGCGCCAGACAAAGCAGGCTGAGCAAATCGTCGCCGCGCCCGTGCAGCAGCCGGGCCATGAAGTCGGCGCTGCAAGGCGCGATCAAGATCGCATCGGCCTCGCGGCTGAGATTGATATGCGCCATGTTGTTGGGTTCACTCTCGTCCCACTGCGAGCGGAAAACCTTGCGTCCGCTCAACGCCTGCAGCGTGACCGGTGTGATGAATTGTTCGGCTGCGGCCGTCATCACCACCTGCACCGTCGCGCCCTCCTTGACCAGCGCGCGGCACAGCTCGGCCGCCTTGTAGCAGGCAATGCCGCCGGTGAGCCCAAGAACAATATGTTTTCCAGTCAGGTCGTTCATAGGCCGCAATGTAGCAGAGCCAAACCCGGTATTCACACGTGTTACCGCATCGGTGGCATCGAACTGCGTTGCAGGCTTTGATATGAATCTATCCGTTTTCATTTTTGGCCCCACTCAATCCCCCCCGCCCCCTTCCCGCCCCGCCGGGCGGAAAGGGGGAGCCTCATTTGGCCGCGTCTCTAAACAAAGAAAGTACACGCGCCACGGCACGTTGGACTACGATCATTGGGGCATAGCGAAATTGGGGTCGGATC
>JAVHQY010000169.1:0-2104 GCA_036171375.1 Rhodoferax sp.
TAAAACTCGGCGCTTTGACGCCCCGATTTAAGCAAGCGCGGGTTTTGCCCCAGTACATCGGCGCGGCTGTAGCCGGTGATGGTGGTGAAAGCCGCGTTCACGTCGATGATGTTGGCATTGCGATCAGTGATCACGATGCCTTCGCGTGCGTGGGTAAAAACGCTGGCGGCCAGGTTCAGGCGTTGGCGCGCCTGGCTTTCCCGCGTGATGTCGCGAAACGACGAACGCACCGTGGGCAGGCCATCAAAGGCAATGACGCGGTCCTGCACCTCGACTTCGATCACGCTGCCATCGAGTTTGACGAATTTTTCAACGCGTTTGGAAGACTGCCCAGATTTGGCCAGTTCCACACTGGCCAGCGCCGAGGCATGACAGTCAGGGTGAATGAAATCCAGCACCACTTTGGCCATCAGGTCGGCTGGTGAATGACCGCCCAGAATGGTCGCTGCCGCCGGGTTAACGTAAATCAGCGTCCCGGCACGGTGCACCGCAATGCCGACCGGCGACTCTTCAATTAGCGTGCGAAATTTCTCTTCGCTCGTCGCCAGTTCTTCCGTTGCCTCTTTGCGCTGCGTGATGTCAGCCACGGTGCAGACCAGGCGCATTTCGGCATCACCCCCGTCGTAAAAACTGCGGGCATTGACCCGGCCCCAGAATTCGCTGCCGTTGGCGTGCAAACAGCGGCGTTCAACCTCCGTGCTGCGACCAAGGTTGGAGAACATGCCCTGCATGTTTTGCTGTGCCGCAGCGCGCTGGTCGGCTCGCAACAGTTGGCCGTACTCGGTGCCAACGAATTGCTCCAGGGGGGTGCCAAACATTTCTGCCATGCGCTGGTTGGCCTGAACGATGCAGCCTTTGGCATCGAGCACAAAAATCGCCACGCTGGCGGTATCGAGGATTTGCCGCAGCAGGTTTTCGCGCTGTTGCAACACCTGTAGCAATGCATTGAAGCCCGCAATCAACTGGCCAATTTCATCCTGGCGGTCAATGGCCAGGGCCGGCGGAAATTGTTGATCCTTTCCCAGCGAGGCCAACGATCGGGCGGTTTTTGTCAGCGGTGAGAGCTCGCGGCGCAGCAACCACCAGGTCAAGCCTGAGGCCAGCACGGTGATCAGCACTGCAGCCAACGCCATGCGTTGCTGCAAGGAATTTATCGGGGCAAAAGCTTCCGTCGTGGGTATCGTAGCTACCACGTACCAGTCAGCCAAGGGGATACCTTTGACCGATGCCAGCATTTCGATCTGGTAGGGATCAATGAAGACCGTGCTGCCCTCAAATCCCTGTATGAACCGGTCAATGATCGGGTTCTGGCCAACGGCTACGACCGGATCCAGTACCCGCTTACTCTCGCTGCTGGTGATCACCATGCGGGCGGCGCGCGACACCAGCAGATATTTGCCCGTCTGGCCATAGGTGTTGGCGGTAATTTCACTGAATAAATCGTCATCGTTCAAATCGATTTCGCCACGCAGGGCACCAATGATTTGGCCCTGGTCGTTGCGCAAAGGGACGCTGATGCCAAATTCAGGGGTTTTGCTGACTTTGGTCAGGTATGGCAAGCGAACCGCCGCTCGGCCCTCCTTAATCGCTGCGGCCACATCATCGCGCTGCATAAAGTTGCCGTCAATGCGTCCACTTTGCGGGGCTTCGGCCACCACCGTGCCGTTGACATCGATCACAAAAATCCCGCCGGTGAACAGGTTTTGCGTGACGACCTGTTCATCGAGCAAGTTTTGCAACGCTTGGGGTTGGCGCATCGTCGCCGGGTTGATCTGCATGGTGACTTTTTGCAGCAACTCCACCCTCCACGCAAGCTCTTTGTCGAAGTGGGATGCCATCACGGAAACGGTGGAGAACTGTTGGGCGCTGAGCAGCGCTTGCAAGTCCCCACGCAGCATGCGGCTGGTGTAGAAAGCCAGCGACCACAGGCTCACAACAAAAATCAGCAGGGTAAAAAGTGTCACCCGGGTTTTAAGCGAGCGCCAGGGTGAGAGCTTGAACGACATGCGAGCTGAGTGGTCAATGGCTAACAGAAGTAGGGCGCATTTTGACACGAGCCACCCGCGGACCGGATTTGCGCTTGCCCGCCAGGTCTCGCCCCGGC
>JAVHQY010000170.1:0-10203 GCA_036171375.1 Rhodoferax sp.
AAGCCGCGCAGACACTGACGGGGGTTTGTGCCACGCCCCACAGCGCCAGCAGGCGACCACCCGCTTCGGAGATATTTTTGGCCGCGCTCAGCCAACCCGGTGCATCAACGTCGCCATGCCACATCGGCAGTGGCGCCGCCAACGGCTGCCATTCAAGCTTCAAACCTGGTATTTCCATTCGCTCAGCCTCCCAGCATCCGGGCCGCTTGCACATACCAGCCGTTGAGGTAGGGCGGAATATACAAACCCAGCACCAGGCCCAGCCCGACGTGGACAAACACTGGCACCAGCGCCGGCGAGTGGGCCAATGGTTTGAGCGATGTCTCCCCATAGACCATGGGTAGCACACGCATCAGGATGGACGCAAACGCGATACCGAGCGACAGCAGCAGAAATGGCGTGGCCCACGGTTGTTCTCGCATGGCGGTGGTCAGGATCAGGAATTCGCTGGCAAAAACGCCAAACGGCGGCATGCCCAGAATCGCCATTGTGCTCAGCATCAAGCCCCAGCCCACCGTCGGATTGATCTTGATCAGGCCGCGAATCTCGCTCATGATCTGGGTGCCGGCTTTTTGCGTTGCCTGGCCGACGGTAAAAAAGACGGCCGACTTGATCAGCGAGTGCACCGTCATGTGCAGCAATCCGGCAAAACTGGCCACCGGCCCGCCCATGCCGAAAGCAAAAGTGATCAAACCCATGTGTTCGATCGACGAATACGAAAACATGCGCTTCACGTCTTTCTGGCGCGACAGCAAAAAGGAGGCAACCACTAGCGACAACAGACCAAAACCCATCATCAGTTGACCCGCCATCGCGCTGTGCAAAGAGCCATCGGCCAGCACTTTGCAGCGCAGCACGGCATACATGCCAAGGTTGAGCAACAGGCCAGAGAGCACGGCTGAAACGGGTGTCGGTCCTTCGGCGTGCGCGTCGGGCAGCCAACTGTGCAGTGGCACCATGCCAACCTTGGTGCCGTAGCCGACCAGCAAGAAGGCAAAAGCAATGGTGCTGATGGAGGGGTCAAGCTGGCTTTTGATGGCATTCAGGCTGGTCCACAGCAAACTGGCACTGTCGGCACCCTGCACTCGCTCAGCCGCCATGTACAGCAGCACCGTACCAAACAGCGCCAAGGCAATTCCGACACCGCACAAAATAAAGTATTTCCAGGCGGCTTCCAGGCTGGCAGCAGTGCGATAAACGCTGACCAGCAGCAGCGTGGTCAAGGTGGCCGCTTCCAGCGACACCCAGACAATGCCCATGTTGTTGGTGGTGAAGCCCAGCAGCATGGTGAAGTTGAACAACTGGTACATGCTGTGGTAGAGCCGCATGCGCGGCGCTGTCATCTTGCCGCGATCCTGCTCGACGCGCATGTAGGGGCGCGAGAAGATGGCAGTGGTGAAACCGACAAAGCAGGTCAGTGTGACCAAAAAGATGTTGAGCGGATCAATGAAGAATTGATTGCCCCACACCAGCATCGGCCCGTCACCGATGACCTGCGCCGTGAGTATGCAGGCTGCCAGCAGCGTGCCCAGGCTGAATACCACGTTGATGTTGCGCGCGTAGTCGCGGTGACCGGTCACCGCCAGCACGGCGCTGCCCACCAGCGGAATGCCCAACATGAGAAGCAAAGCGTACACGGTCAGTCTTCCTTGATCTGTTCAAGCTTGTGAATGTCGAGGCTGTCAAATTTTTCCCGGATCTGGAACAGGAACACGCCCAGAATCAGCACGCCGACCAGCAAGTCAAGTGCCACACCAAATTCGACGATCATTGGCATGCCGTTGGTCACCGAAATGGCGGCAAACATCAGCCCGTTTTCAATCGACAGAAAACCGATCACCTGCGGCACCGCCTTGGAGCGCGTGATCATCATCAAGAACGACAACAGCACGCAGGCCAGCGCGATTCCCAGCGAGTCACCCGCCAGGTTGTGCGACAGACGTGAAATTGGCCACACCATGCTGAAGGAAAAAATCACCAGTCCAATGCCCACCAGCATGGTGGTGGGAATATTGATCAGTGTCTCGACATCCCAGCGCACGTTGAGTTGCCGTATGACCCGGTGCAACATCCACGGAATGAAGATCACTTTCAACGCCAGTGTCAAACCGGCCGAAACATACAGCTCCGACTGGTGCGTGACGTAACCGATCAGGATTGACGATGCCACCAGCGCCGCGCCCTGGATGGTGAACAGGTTGATAAGCGACGAGATCCGCCGCTGCGAGATCATGGCAAACGACAGCATCAGGATCAATGTCGCTGCCAGGTTGACCAATTGCGGGGCAAACTTGACGATCATGAAATCCCCAGCAGGATGTTGACCAGCAGACCGATCACCGCCAGCAAAAAGGCGCTGCCCAGAAACTCGGGCACCCGGAACAGGCGCATCTTGGCGTTAAGTGTTTCGATCAGCGCCAACAGGAAACCGCCCACTGCCAACTTGACCAGCAGCAGCGGCAATGCCAGCAGCAAAGCCAGTGGCGCATCGGCTTGCGCGATGCCCCAGGGACAAAACAGCGCCAGTCCCATGCACGAATAGGCAAACAGTTTGAGGCTGGCGGCCCACTCCAGCAAGGCCAGGTGACGCCCGGAATATTCCAGGATCATCGACTCGTGGATCATCGTCAGTTCCAGGTGCGTGTCGGGGTTGTCCACCGGCACACGCGCGTTCTCGGCCAGCGACACCATGGTGAACGCAACGCCGGTGACCAGAAAGCTCGGGTAAATGGCAAAGTCGCGGTGCGCCAGTGTGTCAACGATGGTGGTGAGCGAGGTCGAGCGCGACACCATGGAAGCGCAAAAAAGCACCATCAGCAACGCCGGTTCAGCCAGGAAACCGACCAGCATCTCACGGCGCGCGCCCATGCTGCCAAACGCGGTACCGACATCCATCGCGGCCAGTGAAATGAAGACCCGCGCCAGCGCGAACAAGCCCACCAGCGCGATGGCATCTGCCGCTGGTGACAGTGGCAGGTCGGTTGACAAGGTTGGAATGATGGCGCTGGCCAGCAGCACGCAGCCAAAAATGATGTAAGGAGCGGCCCGAAACAGCGGTGAAGCGTGTTCCGCCAACACTGACTCCTTGTTGAACAATTTATGCAGCATCAGGTAAGGTTGCAGCAAACTCGGTGCTGACTTGTTTTGCAGGCGGGCGCGCCACTGGTTGACCCAACCCGACATCAGGGGGGCCAGCAGCAGGGCCATCACAATGGCCATCAGTTGCGAGAGTAAACCGAGCCAGCTCATCGCTTCACCACCATCAAGACGGCAATCAGGGTCAAGAAGCAGTACATCAGATAGACGGCGATACGCCCCTGCTGCAAACGGCCAATCAATTGCGAAATCCATTCGACCAAGCGCACCAGTGGCAGGTACAGCGCGTGCCATAGTGGGTCGGTGACGCTGACCCGGTAGCGTGGCTGGCTATCAAACGCGCTCGGCAATTCACGCTGCATGCGAAACATTGGCTCGAAGATTTGCCGAATCGGTTGCCCAAACCCTTCGGCGCTGTCTTGCATGCGCGCGGTTTGCCAGGGGTAGCCGCAATCCCACGCTGGCGCACGCCGGGTGAGTCCGTGGTAGAGCCGGTGCACCAGCAAGTAGGCGACGGCAAAGCAGGCCAGCACGCCCAGCAGGAAGATGGCTGGCGCATAGCTCGCCCGCTCAACGCTTTCCGGAGCCAACAGCCAGCCACTGCTGCCAACCGCCGCGCCCAGACCCTCCGACACCAGCAACCTCGTCACCGGATCGATCAGCGCAATCAATTGACCCGGCAGTAATCCGAGCGCGATGCTGGCCGCCGTCAACCACAGCATGCCAATCCTCTCCCAGATGCCGGCATCGTGCGCTTGCGACAACTTCTCTTCGCGTGGCTGACCGAGAAAAATGACACCGAAATACTTGACCATGGTATAGCCCGACAGCGCCGCGACCAGTGCAAACAGCGCTGCCAGCACCGGCACCAGCATGTTCAGGAAGGAACTTGGCAGGCCCACGGTGAATAGAAAGCTTTGCAGCAGCAGCCACTCACCGACAAAACCGCTCAACGGCGGCAAGCCAGCGGCTGCCAGCACACCAATCAATGTTGGCCAGGCCACCCATGGCACGTAGCGGATCAGGCCTCCGAGCTTGCCCAGGTTGCGCTCGCCGGTGGCATGCATCACGGCGCCGGTGCTGCAAAACAGCAGACTCTTGAAAAAAGCGTGGCTGACGATGTGGTACAGGCCGGCGGTCAGCGCCAGTGCCGACAACGCTTTCATGCCGTAAACGGAAAACAGCAGCGACAGGCCAATGGCCGAGCAGATCAGACCCACATTCTCGATCGAAGAATAGGCCAGCAAGCGCTTCATCTCAACCTGCACGGTTGAGAAGACAACGCCAAACAGGGCCGTTGCCAGGCCGATCGCCAGCAGCAAAGCGCCCCACCACCAGATGCGCGTTTGCAGCAGATCGAAGCTGACTCGCAGCAGCCCGTAGAGGGCGACTTTGAGCATCACGCCGCTCATCAGCGCCGATACCGGTGACGACGCGGCCGGGTGAGCCTCGGGCAACCAGACGTGCACCGGCAACACGCCAGCCTTGGCACCGAAGCCAAACAGCGCCAGCACAAAGGCAACCGAGGCCCAGGCTGGCGACAAGTGTTGTAGCCGCATGTTGGCAAAGGTGTAATCACCGGTATTGGCCTGCAAGACACCAAAGCACAGCAAAATGCCAAGCGCGCCAACGTGCGCCATCAGCATATAGATGAATCCGGCGCGGCGGATTTCCGGAATTCGATGGTTGGAAATCACCAGAAAAAACGACGACAGCGCCATCGTCTCCCAAACCACCATGAAGGCGTAGGCATCGTCTGCCAGCAGCACCATCGCCATGCTGGCGAGGAAAACGTGGTATTCAAAACAGATCAGGCCGGGCGGTGTGCCTTCACCGTTACGGAAATAACCGGCGGCAAATGCCGATACACCCGCCGACACACCGCCAATCACCAACAGAAAGTAGCTCGACAGGCTGTCAAGTCGCAAGTGAAAGGGTAATTGCGGCAGGCCAATGGGGAGCAGCGCGACTTCGGCACCAGCACCGGCGGAGCTCAGGGCAAGGACCAGCAGCAGCAGGGAAAAAAGCGCGCTCAACGGAAACAGGACAATGGCGACGAAGCGGAAACGCCGCAATGCAAACAGGCCCGCGAACCCGATCAGCAGCCATGCCACCACCACTACCAAAACCCAGTCCAGATGAACCCAGGCTGCCGGATGAACAAGACTAGCCATGGCAGACCAAGAAAATCAGATGCATAAGGGCGCGTATTGTACATAGGGCACCGCTGATTGACCGTTATCAGACATTGCGCGCAGCGATTTGCCTCGATAATCGACGGCGTTACCGGTGCGGTGACTGCCCGTAGCTCAGTTGGATAGAGCAACAGCCTTCTAAGCTGTGGGTCACAGGTTCGATTCCTGTCGGGCAGGCCAGTCGAAATGTATAACCGGTGCGCGAGCGCGCAGGCTCACGCTGATGAGCCAGGTCAACTCGGATTTTGGAGTCGCAAAATGGGTTCATTTATGGAAGGCAAGAGATCGTGACCAACATGCATAGCGTGGCGGGTGGGTTGGTGCTGGTTTTGATGAGTCAACTTCACCCGTCGTGGGCGGCGCTGGGGCGGGCACCGGAGCCGGGTTCGCTGGCGGATTCGTCGGCAGCGGCCGCTGGCAAGGTGTCGGCGGCGAAAGCGCAGCTACGTTCCGGTCAATTTCAAATACATCGCTCGCAGCTCGAAAGCGGATGCGTGGTGCTTGAATATGCGAGCAACACCGGTGTGGTTTTCGCGCTGTCCTGGCGCGGCCCGTTGTTGCCGGATTTGGCGTTGCTGCTGGGTGAATATTTTCCGGTCTTCAAACAGGATGCCGAAAAAATCAGGCTTACCGGCCGACGTGGCTCGTCTTTGACAATTGATCAGGCCTCACTGATTGTTCGCTCCAATGGGCGAATGCGAAATTTTTTCGGCTACGCCTATGCCCCCGAGCTGATTCCACCCGGCGTTGAGATCAAAAATGTTTTGCACTGAACAACTTTGGCGTGCCACGTTGGCGACTGTCGTGGTGGCTCTGTTGGTGGCCTGCGGCGGTGGTTCGGGCTCCACCGCTGTGCTGCCATCATCACCGGCAGCGGCCAAAGACAGCAACGTCATCGACATCACCGTGGATGCCGGTCCGGCTGGTAGCTCGGCCAATGTCAATCGCCTTTACACGACGCTGAAAATTTGCCAGTCCGGCACCAGTCAGTGCCAGAGCATCGATCATGTGTTGGTCGATACCGGCTCTGTTGGCGTGCGGCTGCTGGCCAGTGCGTTGGCAGCCGGGCTCCAGCTCAATCAGCTCAGGGGCAGCACCGGCTTGCCACTGCTCAACTGCACCCAGTTTGTTGACAACACTTTTGCCTGGGGCCCGGTGCGCAGCGCCGATGTTGTGCTCGGTGGCAAAACGGCGCTGAACCTGCCGATCCAGGTGATGGGCGATGCAGCGTTTGACACGCCGCCGCCAACCTGCGCCAGCGGCGCGACTGCCATGACCAGCGCTGCGGCCCTGGGCGCGAATGGTATTCTTGGCGTTGGCTTGTTTCAGGAAGATTGCGGCAGCAACTGTGCCACCAGTCCGCACAGCGGTTTTTATTACACCTGCACCGATGCCTCCTGCACCAGCACAAAGGGTGCCGTGGCCGCTCTGACGCAACAGGTGAAAAATCCGGTCGTCCTTTTTGCCTCCGACAACAACGGCATCCTGCTTGATTTGCCGGCAGCAACTTCGCCGGCTGCCAGTCTGCGTGGATCACTGATTTTTGGCATAGGTACCCGGGCCAACAACCAATTTGCCTCTGGCAGCGTGTTGACGACCGATAGTTGGGGTTATGTCACTTCGGTGCTTGCCGGTCAGCGCATGGACGCAAGTTTTTTTGACACCGGCTCCAACGGCCTGTTTTTTGACTCTGCAACGTTGCCCGACTGTGCGGCTGATGTGGCTGCCGGGTTTTATTGTCCACCGCAGCGTGTCAGTCTCACTGCCAGTGTGCTCGGTGCCAACGCGCGTAGCGCCAGCGTTGACTTTATGGTTGAAAGCGCCGCCGTGCTGTTTGCTGATTCGTCCAAAACAGTATTGCCAGGTTTGTCAGGTCCGATGGCGGATACATCAACTTTTGATTGGGGTTTGCCGTTTTTCTATGGCCGCCGGGTGTTTTTGGGACTTGAGGGCAAGACATCGCCGCTCGGTCTCGGCCCGTACTACGCCTTTTAGCAAGGGGGTCAGGCCGCTGCGTCGAGTCCGTTGCTGAAGTGATCTTGCATGCGCTGCTGTGCCAGCGCTGGGTCGCGCGCTGTGATGGCCGCCATCAGCAGTCGGTGTTCCTGTAGCGACTCTTCAATGCGCCCGGTTTTAAGTAGCGAGTTGTGGCGGTTGAGCTTCATGACCTTGCGCAAGTCCTGCACCAACTGATCGCGCCAACGGTTGTTGGCAATGGCCAGCAGGCGCATGTGAAAGCGCTCGTTGATGACAAAAAAGCGTTCCCGATCCACTTGCTTGGGTTTTGCCGCGGCTTCAAGTTCGTCGTGCAGCGCTTTCAATTCTTCAATCTGGGCCGGCTCCGCGTTGCTGGCAACGACGGCCACGGCATCGGACTCGAGCAGACTGAGCAGGTGATAGACATCAGCCAGGTCGCGTTCGGAGACTTCGGTGACGTAAGCACCACGGCGAACCTTCATCGTCACCAGGCCTTCTGCGGCCAATACCTTGAGCGCTTCACGCAACGGGGTGCGACTGATGCCATAGGCTTGCGCGATTTTGAGCTCATCGATCCAGCCCCCAGGAGCAAGTTCGCGGCTGAAAATGCGCTGGCGCAGGAGCTCCGCGACTTTTTCGTAAAGTGCTTGCGGTGCCAGTGATGAAGCTATCATGACCCGGATTGTAGGCTTGAAATCACATTTTGAATCAATAATTATGAATCATGTAAACTAGAGCACCCAAGATTGTTTGGCTTGGGATCATTGACATGGCGCTCGTTTTGCACTTTTTTACCGCAGCATGACTTATGAATTCAACAACTCCGCATTACCCATCCGTCACGCCTGATGCCTGGGCCAAGGCAGCCGCCAAGTCGGCACCGGGTGGCGATGTGCAGGCACTCAACTGGCACACACCCGAGGGCATCATCGTCAAGCCGTTGTACACCGCGGCTGACACCCGGGACCTGCCATACACCAACACCTTGCCGGGGTTTGAGCCGTATTTGCGCGGCCCGCAGGCAACCATGTACGCCGTGCGAGCGTGGACCATTCGTCAGTACGCCGGTTTCTCCACCGCGCAGGAATCCAATGCTTTTTACCGTCAGGCGCTGGCCGGTGGCGCGCAGGGAGTGAGCGTGGCTTTTGATCTGGCCACGCACCGTGGCTACGACAGCGATCACCCGCGCGTGCTGGGCGACGTGGGCAAAGCCGGCGTGGCGATTGACTCGGTGGAAGACATGAAGGTTTTGTTCGATCAAATTCCACTGGACAAGGTCAGCGTCTCCATGACCATGAACGGTGCGGTGTTGCCGGTGCTGGCGGGCTATGTGGTGGCGGCAGAAGAGCAGGGCGTGAGCCAGGACCGGCTCAGTGGAACGATCCAGAACGACATCCTCAAAGAGTTCATGGTGCGCAACACCTACATCTATCCGCCCGAGCCGTCGATGCGCATCATCGGCGACATCATTGAGTACACGGCAAAAAATATGCCGAAATTCAACTCAATCAGTATTTCTGGTTACCACATGCAGGAAGCCGGTGCCAACCAGGCGCTGGAGTTGGCGTTCACGCTGGCCGATGGCAAGGAATACGTCAAGACGGCCATCGCCAAAGGCATGGATGTCGATGATTTTGCCGGTCGCCTGAGTTTCTTCTGGGCCATCGGCATGAACTTCTACCTGGAAGTGGCCAAAATGCGCGCGGCGCGCCTGTTGTGGTGCCGCATCATGAAAGGCTTTAACGCCAAAAAGCCCAAGAGCCTGATGCTGCGCACGCACTGTCAGACCAGCGGCTGGAGCCTGACTGAACAGGACCCTTACAACAACGTCGTGCGCACCGCGATCGAAGCCCTGGCGGCCGTATTCGGCGGTACGCAAAGCCTGCACACCAACAGTTTTGACGAAGCCATTGCCCTGCCCAGCGAGTTTTCGGCCCGCATCGCAAGAAACACCCAGCTCATCATCCAGGAAGAAACTCACATCACCAACGTGATCGATCCTTGGGCTGGCAGCTACATGATGGAAAAGCTCACCCAGGACATGGCCGATGCCGCCTGGTCCATCATGGAAGAAGTCGAAGCCATGGGTGGCATGACCAAGGCGGTTGGCAGCGGCTGGGCCAAACTCAAAATTGAAGCGGCGGCGGCGCAAAAACAGGCCCGCATCGACTCTGGCAAGGATGTCATTGTGGGTGTCAACAAGTACCAGTCGCACAGTGATGACCAGGTGGAGGCGCGCGACATCGACAATGTGGCGGTGCGTGAGGCACAAATTGAACGCCTTCATCGCATCCGGCAGGGGCGCGACAGTGCCAAAGTGCAGCAGGCGCTGAGTGCGCTGACAGCGGCGGCGCAGACTGGCTCAGGCAACTTGCTGGATTTGAGCATTCAGGCGATGCGTCTGCGCGCTACGGTCGGCGAAGTTAGCGCCGCCATGGAAAAGGTTTTTGGGCGCCACCGCGCCGATACGCAAAAGGTGACCGGAGTGTATGCAGCGGCTTATGACAGCAGTGTGGGTTGGGATGCGCTCAAAGCGGAGGTCGATGCTTTTGCCCTTGCGCAGGGTCGCCGGCCGCGCGTACTGATCAGCAAACTCGGTCAGGATGGTCACGATCGGGGTGCCAAAGTGGTGGCCACGGCGTACGCCGATCTGGGTTTTGACGTTGACATCGGCCCGCTGTTTCAGACACCAGAGGAATGCGCGCGCCAGGCGATTGAGAACGATGTGCATGCAGTCGGTGTTTCGACCCTGGCGGCGGGGCACAAAACCCTGGTGCCGGCGGTCATCGCTGAATTGAAGAAGCAGGGCGGCGGCGACATTGTGGTGTTCGTGGGCGGCGTGGTGCCGCGGCAGGATTACGACATGCTCTACGCCGCGGGTGTCAAGGGCATTTACGGCCCAGGCACACCGATTCCGGTCAGCGCCCGGGATGTG
>JAVHQY010000171.1:0-10198 GCA_036171375.1 Rhodoferax sp.
AAGTTGATGGCAAAGTGCCGATCAAACCGCGCTTCAAACCCGCTGCACCTGTGCGCGGCCCGCCGTCACCGCGAAGCTGGCCAGTGTTTCAATCTGGCTGTCTTGACGTGTCACGTCGTCCACCACACGCAGCTTGACACCGAGCTGTTTGGGCGTGAACTCGGCAACGCCATAACCTTTCTTCGTCGCCTCGGCAAAAATGAAGTGCGGATTGCCAGCCAGCAGAGCTTCAAGATTGCCGTTGCCGCTGGCGCGCGAGGTGATGCTGGTGCCACAGAACTCCACCCCCAGATTGGCACTGCGCGGGTCGTTGTAATCAGCCTTGACGTGACCGACCCAGTTGGTGTGCACGTCGCCGCCCAGAATGACAGCATTGGCAAGCCGGTGCTGTTGCATCGAGCCCAACAGTCGCTGGCGTGCCGCGCTGTAGCCATCCCAGCCATCGTTCCAGAACGATCGCCTGACACCGGGGCGCAAATCGCGCTGCCCGAATAGGGTCTGCTGACCCAGCACGTTCCAGTTTGCAGGGCGCGCGCTGGCAAAGGCCTGATCCAGCCACGCCTCCTGACGCTGACCGAGCAGCGTGCGCTGAGTATCCTGCCACTGCGAGCATTGATCCGGGTCAACATTGCCTGAGCCGCTGGCATCGCCCCGATTGCAGACTTGCCGATCGCGGTACTGGCGCGTATCGAGCAGATACAAAGAAGCCAGTTGCCCGTAATGCAGACGGTCATAGATGCGCATCTCGGCCCCCTGCGCCAGCCCGGCCAAACCCTGTAGCAACACCGACGAGCGCACTGGCATATGTTCATACCAGGCCTGGTACGCGGCGGCGCGGCGCAGCAAGAAATCGATTCCCACGGCCGGGTCGCTGGGGCCACTGTTGCCAGCGTGAACGCCAGCGTAATCATTCTGAACTTCGTGATCGTCCCAGATCACCAACCAGGGACAAGCGCCGTGCATGGCCTGCAAATCGGCTTCGCCCCGGTACAGCGCATAACGCTTGCGGTAATCGTCAAGCGTCAGCACCCAACCGCCGCTGGGACGGCGCACACGGGCAAAAGGTGCCGGGTATTCATAAATGTAGTCACCCAAGAACAGCACCAGATCCAGATTTTCCGCGCGCATGTGCCGCCAGGCGCTGAAGTAACCATCCTCCCACTTCTGGCACGAGGCATACGCTAGCCGCAGGCGCGACACCGGCGCGTTGGGCGCTGGCAAGGTGCGTGTGCGCCCGACCGGACTGAGCGCATTGCCCACCATGAAGCGGTAGAAATACCAGCGATCAGCCTCCAGCCCCGAGACTTCAACGTGCACCGAATGCGCCAGTTCAGCCGATGCCAGCGCCGACCCGCTTTGCACCACACGTTTGAATTGCTCATCGTGCGCCAACTCCCAATGCACAATCACAGACGGTGGGCTCAGTCGTCTGCTGCGATGGTGCAGTCGAGTCCACAAAACAACGGAGTCAGCCTGCGGCGAACCACTGGCCACCCCCAGGCCAAAAGGATAATCAGCAAATGATGTCTGGCTGCCAGCGCCGCCTGGCAGAGCGGCAGCGGCGACACCCGCCAGCGCCAGTCGCAGCAGGCGGCGACGCTCAAGTTCCAATGCCAAATCCGCGCCCGAATTCACTGGTTGCGGCGGTTGGCGGCAACACGTTCGGCGACGAAACGAAAAGCAAAAGTCAGGCTTTCTTCTATCACCTGCTCGGTGACTTGGCGCTCGGACCCGGTCAGGTAAAACATCATGTCAACGTCGTGACGCACGTAGCGCGCGGGCAGTCGATTCAATGCCACACAGGCAGCATCGGCCAGCATATCGGCACTGAACTCGGGATGAAGCTCCGACCGCTGCACCACACGGTCAAACACCAACCGTTCGTAATAGTTATGAACCTGTTCAAAATTGATGTCCATGAAGTAGCCCCCCCAGTAAGTTCGTGCCAAACTGCATTTTTCCATTATGCAACCGTTCAGTCAGCCACAATTCATCGAACGCTGCGCTATAGTCCGCCACAACTCGTGACATCTGCGGCCCACATCGGTGCGTACCACGGGACAAAAAACAATTGCAATGAGGAAATCAATTCCATGGGTGCCAAAGACAATGCTGCCATTTACCAACTGCTCAATTTGCTGGAATCTCGCTACGCGATTCGCGTGTTGTGGGCCCTCAAGGATGGGCACCCCCAGACCTTCCGACTGTTGCAGGACAGTGTTGGTGGGGTGACACCCAATACCATGAACGCGCGTGTCAAGGAATTGCGTCAAGCCGGCTTGATCGATCACGTCACTGGTGGCTACGTCGTCACCAAGCTGGGCGCTGATTTGGCGGGCCGGCTGGTTCCACTCAACGCCTTTGCCACCAAATGGCTTGGTCACGTGAACAAAAAAGCATGACCTGATGCGACGCGTACGTCGCTCTCACTCTTGAATTGGCCGGCGTTGCCCCCAGTTCAATGCCTTCGTCATCGTATTTTTTTCCATAGCATGTCTGAAACCAATTCATCCCCAACCAAACCATTCACCGAT
Source organism: Rhodoferax sp. (assembly GCA_036171375.1). Classification (GTDB taxonomy): domain Bacteria; phylum Pseudomonadota; class Gammaproteobacteria; order Burkholderiales; family Burkholderiaceae_C; genus Rhodoferax. The sequence goes on from JAVHQY010000171.1 coordinate 2,535, forward strand.
GCAGCGCCGGGCAACAACCCGGCGACCGCCGAACTCTCGGGGCAGGTGCCCGATGCCTTGTCAGTCGCACAGGCCGAATTGGCTGAACTCCAAGCCAAGAGCGGCGAGCTGGCAGACCAGTTCCTTCGCGCCAAAGCCGAAGCCGAGAACGCCCGGCGCCGGGCCGAAGAAGATATTTCAAAAACCCGCAAGTTTGCCGTGGAAGCCTTTGCCGCGAGTTTGCTGCCGGTGGTCGATAGCCTGGAAGCCGGCTTGCTGCTGAAAGAAGCCAGCGCGGAGCAAATCCGCGAGGGCGCGCAGGCGACGTTGCGGCAACTGCTGAGCGCGCTGGAACGCAACAAGGTGCTGGCCATCGACCCGCCGCCGGGCAGCAAGTTCGATCCGCATCAACAGCAGGCCATCACGGTGGTGGCCAGCGAGCAAGGTGCCAACACGGTGGTGTCGGTACTGCAAAAGGGCTACTCCATCGCTGAGCGCGTCTTGCGACCGGCGCTGGTGGTGGTTGCAGCTGCCAAATAATCACACTGGCAACTTGAAAAAAATTGGCTTGACCGCACGTTAAAGCGATCTGAACATTTCACCTTAGGAATCATCATGGGAAGAATCATCGGCATTGATCTGGGCACCACCAACAGTTGCGTCGCCATCATGGAGGGCAATTCGCCCAAAGTGATTGAAAACGCCGAGGGTGCGCGAACCACACCTTCCATCATCGCCTACCAGGAAGACGGTGAAGTCCTGGTCGGGGCTTCAGCCAAACGCCAGGCCGTGACCAACCCCAAAAACACCCTGTACGCGGTGAAGCGGCTGATTGGTCGCAAGTTCACCGAAAAGGAAGTGCAAAAGGACATCGACCTGATGCCCTACAAAATTGCCGCAGCCGAAAACGGCGATGCCTGGGTTGAAATCCGGGGCAACCGGATGGCGCCGCAGCAGGTCAGCGCCGACGTGTTGCGCAAAATGAAGAAAACGGCGGAAGACTATCTGGGCGAAACGGTAACCGATGCGGTGATCACGGTGCCGGCCTACTTCAACGATGCCCAACGCCAAGCCACCAAGGATGCCGGGCGCATTGCCGGCCTCGATGTCAAACGCATCATCAACGAGCCAACCGCCGCTGCGCTGGCTTTTGGCATGGACAAAAATGAAAAAGGTGACCGCAAGATTGTCGTTTATGACCTCGGCGGTGGCACCTTTGATGTCTCCATCATCGAAATCGCCGATGTCGATGGTGAAAAGCAATTTGAAGTGCTTTCCACCAACGGCGACACTTTCCTCGGTGGCGAGGATTTTGACCAGCGCGTGATTGATTTCATCATCGCGGAGTTCAAGAAAGACCAGGGCGTTGATCTGGGCAAAGACGTGCTGGCTTTGCAGCGCCTGAAAGAAGCGGCCGAGAAAGCCAAGATCGAACTCTCCAGCAGCGTGCAGACTGACATCAACCTGCCCTACATCACGGCCGATGCGTCCGGCCCCAAACATCTGAGTATCAAGCTTACACGCGCCAAGCTTGAATCGCTGGTGGAAGACCTGATCGAGCGCACCATTGCGCCGTGCCGCATGGCGATCAAGGATGCCGGCATCAACGTTGACAAAGTCAACGACGTGATTCTGGTCGGTGGCATGACGCGCATGCCCAAGGTACAGGAAAAGGTCAAGGAACTTTTTGGCCGCGAGCCGCGCAAGGATGTCAATCCGGACGAAGCGGTGGCGGTCGGCGCTGCCATCCAGGGCCAGGTGCTGTCGGGCGAGCGCAAGGACGTGCTGCTGCTGGACGTGACACCGTTGAGCCTGGGCATTGAAACGCTGGGTGGTGTGATGACCAAGATGATCAGCAAGAACACCACCATTCCGACCAAATTCGCGCAAACCTTCTCCACTGCCGACGACAACCAGCCAGCGGTGACAATCAAGGTGTTTCAGGGCGAGCGTGAAATCGCTGCCGGCAACAAAATGCTGGGCGAATTCAACCTTGAGGGCATTCCGCCAGCCCCGCGCGGACTGCCGCAAATTGAAGTTTCGTTCGACATCGATGCCAATGGCATTTTGCACGTCGGTGCCAAGGACAAAGGCACTGGCAAAGAAAACAAGATCACCATCAAAGCCAATTCCGGCTTGTCCGAGAGCGAAATCCAGCAGATGGTGAAGGATGCCGAGCTCAACGCCGCCGACGACAAGAAAAAACTTGAATTGGTGCAATCCAGGAACCAGGCCGATGCCAACCTGCACAGCGTGAAGAAAAGCCTGACCGAATACGGCGACAAACTTGAAGCCGCCGAGAAGGAAAAAATTGAAGCGGCCATGAAGGAACTCGAAGCGGCGCTCAAAGCCGACGACAAAGCGGCCATCGACGAGAAAAGCACGGCGCTGATGACGGTCAGCCAGAAGCTGGGCGAAAAAATGTACGCCGACATGCAGGCCAAACAAGCCGCCGAAGGAGCTTCCAGCACTGGCGCTGGGGCACAGACTGGCGGTGCGCAGGAAAAGTCCGCTCAGGCCAGCGACGACAATGTGGTCGATGCTGAAGTGAAAGAGGTGAAAAAAGATTGACCCTCGCGTCGAGCGCCAGTTTGACATTCACCACCCAGCGCCGCGTTGAACCCCATGTTCAACGCGGCGTTTGCGTTGATTCCGACCACTAAAAACCATGACAAAACGAGATTACTACGAAGTGCTGGGTGTTCCCAAGAACGCCTCTGAAGAGGAGATCAAGAAATCCTATCGCAAGCTGGCGATGAAACACCATCCAGATCGCAATCAGGGTGATTCGTCCAAAGTCGCGGAAGAGAAATTCAAGGAAGCCAAAGAAGCCTACGAAATGCTGTCCAACGCGCAAAAGCGTGCGGCCTACGACCAGCACGGTTTTGCCGGTGTCGATCCCAACATGCGCGGCGGCCCGGGAGCCGAGGGCTTCGGTGGTTTTGCCGAGGCGTTTGGCGATATTTTTGGCGACATGTTTGGTCAGCAACGTGGCCGCGCAGGAGCGGGCCGCCAAGTGTTTCGCGGCAGCGATTTGAGTTACGCAATGGAAGTTACGCTGGAAGAAGCGGCCCGCGGCAAGGATGCCCAGATCCGCATTCCGAGTTGGGAGGCGTGCGCAAGCTGCCACGGCAGCGGTGCCAAAACCGGCACGCACGTCAAGACCTGCAGCACTTGCAACGGCAGCGGCGCAGTGCAAATGCGCCAGGGATTTTTCAGCGTGCAGCAAACCTGCCCCACTTGCCACGGTGCCGGCAAGGTGATCCCTGATCCCTGCCCGTCCTGCCACGGCCAAGGCAAGATCAAAAAGCAGAAAACGCTGGAAATCAAGATTCCAGCCGGCATCGATGGCGGTATGCGAATCCGCAGTTCAGGCAACGGTGAACCCGGCACCAACGGTGGACCCAGCGGCGATTTGTATATCGAAATCCGTCTCCAAAAACACGATATTTTTGAGCGTGAAGGCGACGATATTCATTGCGCAGTCCCGATCAGCATCGTCACTGCGGCGCTGGGGGGCGAAATTGACGTTCCCACCTTGGCTGGCAAAGCTGTGATTGACATCCCGGAAGGCACCCAGACCGGCAAACAGTTCCGCCTGCGTGGCAAGGGTATCAAAGGCGTTCGTGCCAGTTATCCAGGCGATCTGTATTGCCACATCTCGGTTGAGACACCGGTCCGGCTCACCGAGCATCAGCGTAAACTGCTACGCGAGCTGGAGGAATCGATGAAGAAAGACGGCAGCAAACATTCGCCCAGTGGCGACAGTTGGACCGACCGGCTGAAAAGTTTTTTCAGTTGATCAATGAGTGTCACCATCACTTTTCTCGGCGGCAGCGGCACCGTCACCGGCTCCAAATACCTGGTGCGCCACGGTGAGCAATGTCTGTTGGTTGACTGCGGTTTGTTCCAGGGCTACAAACAGCTTCGGCAGCGTAATTGGGCACCGTTGTCGATCGCGCCCAACCAGGTGCAAGCGGTATTGCTCACGCACGCCCATCTCGACCACAGCGGCTATTTGCCGTTGCTCGTCAAACAGGGATTCAGTGGCAAGGTTTTTGCCACCAGCGCTACGCGTGATTTATGCAAGCTACTGTTGCCCGACAGTGGTCACTTGCAGGAAGAAGATGCGGCCTACGCCAACCGTCATAATTTTTCCAAACACAACCCTGCCCTGCCCTTGTACACGCGTCAGGAGGCGCTCAATTGCCTGCCATTGATCCAGGCGATTGGTTTTGACCAGTTTTTTGAGCCGCTGCCAGGGTGGCGCGCCAGCTTCACGCCAGCGGGTCACATTCTGGGCGCGGCCAGCGTGCTGCTGGAAGTCGCCGGACGGCGCATCCTGTTTTCCGGTGACCTGGGTCGGCCCGGCGATCTGATCATGAAGCCGCCGGTCAAACCACCAGCGGCAGACACAGTGTTGATCGAATCGACTTATGGCAACCGTGAACACCCCAAAGAGGACGTGCTGGCGGAGCTCGCGCCAGCGCTGCGACGGCTGGCGCAACGTGGTGGTGTGGCCGTCGTCCCGGTGTTTGCAGTGGGGCGGGCGCAGGCACTGCTGCAAGCCATTCATTTGCTAAAACTTCGCGGCGAGCTGCCATCGTCGCTACCCGTGTTCCTGGACAGTCCAATGGCGGTGCACACCACTTATTTGTTCAACCGGCACCGCGCTGACCACCGGTTGAGCCGAGCCGACACTTATGCCTTGACGCATGCCGCCACCATGGTCAACAGTGTCGATGAATCACGCGCGCTGGCCACGCGCCACGGTCCGATGGTGATTTTGTCGGCCAGCGGCATGGCCACCGGCGGGCGCGTACTGCATCACCTGGAGCTCTACGCAGGCGATCACCGTAACATGATCATTCTGACCGGCTATCAGGCACCTGGCACGCGTGGCGACACCTTGGCCAGTGGTGCCCAGACGGTGCGCATCCACGGCCGCGAGGTGGCGGTCAAAGCCGAAGTGGTGCAGTTGCAATCGGCCTCGGCGCATGCCGATAGCAACCAACTGTTGGCCTGGCTGCAGAGCATGACCCCGGCACCGACGCAGGTCTATGTGGTGCACGGTGAATCGGCCGCAGCCGATGAGCTGCGCCGACGCATAGATCATGAGCTGGGTTGGCCGGCAATGGTGCCAGAGCACGCTTCTACCTGGAACGCCTGAGGCACTGCAGAGAGCTTGCATCGAGCGGAAAAAATCTGCTTTCGCATGCGACAATTCCCCTCGGTTGATCGCCGCATGGCGACGTTGATTCATTCGCTGCAAGAAGAAAGAGGCTATGGGATTTCTATCTGGGAAAAAGCTGCTCATTACCGGCGTATTGTCAAAACGCTCGATTGCCTACGGCATTGCACAGGCTTGCCACACACAGGGGGCGGAACTGGCGTTCAGCTACGTGGGCGATCGTTTCAAAGAGCGTATCCATGAGTTGGCGGCTGATTTTGACTCGAAACTTTGCTTTGAATGCGATGTTGGCGATGACGGTCAGATTGAAAAATTGTTCGCCGACCTGAGCTTGCACTGGCCAAAATTCGATGGGCTGGTGCACAGCATTGGTTTTGCGCCACGGGAGGCCATATCAGGCAATTTTCTCGACGGCTTGAGCCGGGAGAACTTTCGCATTGCAAACGACATCAGTGCCTACAGCTTTCCAGCGCTGGCCAAAGCGGCCCTGCCTTTTCTCAACGAAAAATCTTCGCTGCTAACGCTGACCTACCTGGGTGGCGTTCGCGTCGTGCCAAGTTACAACACCATGGGTCTGGCCAAGGCAGCGCTGGAATCTTCCGTGCGCTACCTGGCCGATGCGGTGGGTGCCAAGGGAATCCGTGTCAATGGGTTGAGCGCCGGTGCCATCAAGACCGTCGCCGCCAGCGGCATCAAGGATTTTGGCCGCCTGCTGTCCATTTCGGCTGCCGCCTCACCGCTCAAGCGCAACGTCACGATCGAAGAAATCGGCAATGTGGCAGCATTTCTTTTGAGTGACCTGTCCTCCGGCATGACCGGGCAAATCACTTACGTTGACTGTGGTGTCAGCCAGATGACGGTGGCAGTGGTCGAATCCGCGAACGGCAACGGCATCAGTCCTTGACGCAATCGGCGTAGTAGCGGGGCTGGCCTTCGGCATCGGTTTCTTCCACCAGGCCATGAATGTCGGTCTCAAAACCGGGGCAACGCGCATTGAATTCACGCGCGAATTTCAGGTAATCGACAATTTTCCGGTTGAACACTTCGCCTGGAACCAGTAACGGAATGCCCGGCGGATAGGGCGTGACCAGGCCAACGGTGATGCGACCTTCAAGCTGATCGATCTCGACCCGCTCGGTCTTGCGCAAAGCGATGTGGGCGTAGGCATCGCTGGGTTTCATCGCCGGCAGCAGATCGCTCAAATACATGTCGGTAGTCAGACGCGCAATATCGTATTTGGCGTATAGCTGATGAATGCGCTGGCACAAGTCAGCCAGACCGACGTTTTCATAGCACGGATATTTCTGGCAGAACTCGGGCAGGATGCGTGACAGCAGCTGGTTCTTGGCGTAATCGTCCTTGAACTGCTGCAGCGCCGTGAGCATGCTGTTCCAGCGGCCTTTGGTGATGCCGATGGTGAACATGATGAAAAAACTGTAAAGCCCGGTTTTTTCCACTACGACACCATGTTCGGCCAGAAATTTGGTCACGATACTGGCTGGGATACCGGTCTTGGCAAACTTGCCGTTCAAATCCATTCCCGGTGTCACCACCGTCGATTTGATCGGGTCGAGCATATTGAAGCCTGGTGCCATCTTGCCAAAACCATGCCAGTTGACACCGGCCTTGGCATGCGGTGATTCGCCCTTGATGATCCAGTCATCGGCATTGCCGATGCCCTCCTCGACCAGCTTGTCCGGACCCCAGACTTTGAACCACCAGTCAGCGCCGTACTCCTCATCGACCTTGCGCATGGCGCGCCGGAAATCAAGTGCCTCGGCAATGCTTTCTTCCACCAGCGCCGTCCCGCCCGGTGGCTCCATCATGGCGGCTGCCACGTCACAACTGGCAACGATGCTGTACTGCGGACTGGTGCTGGTGTGCATCAGGTAGGCATCATTGAAAAGGTGCTTGTCGAGCTTGACGGTTTGTGAGTTTTGCACCAGTACCTGGCTGGCCTGGCTGATACCGGCGAGCAATTTGTGGATCGACTGGGTGACGTAAACCATGGCTTGTTTGGGGCGCGAGCGGTTTTTTCCCATCGCATGGTAAGTGCCATAAAACGGGTGAAATGCCGCGTGCGGCAACCAGGCTTCGTCAAAGTGAATGTTCTCCACGTAGCCATCGAGCATGGCTTTGACCGTCTCGGTGTTGTAGAGCACACCGTCATAGGTGGACTGGGTGAGTGTCAACACGCGCGGCCTGATTTGACTCTCGGGCACGCCTTGCAGGTGCTTTTGCACCAGCGGATTGGCCTTGATTTTGGCTCTGATGGACGCGGGCTCAAACTCGCTTTTCGGAATCGGACCAATGATGCCAAAGTGATTGCGCGTCGGTTTCAAAAACACCGGAATGGCACCAGTCATGATGATCGCGTGCAGGATGGAGACGTGGCAATTGCGGTCCACCACCACTACGTCGCTCGGTGCCACTGTGTGATGCCAGACCATTTTGTTGCTGGTGCTGGTGCCGTTGGTGACAAAAAAGCAATGGT
>JAVHQY010000172.1:0-10123 GCA_036171375.1 Rhodoferax sp.
GAGCCCGCACGAATCCCAATGTCGGATTATTGGGGAGCCCAATCGGTGGCACCTGTGCAGCCAGCTCGCAAGTCAATGCTCGAAGCAGATGGCCAACCCTCGCCTGCCAGGCCGAGAGCCGGACCATCGACTCCTCAGGCCTTGATCAATTTCAGCACGGCACTGAACGCTGGGTGATCGGCACTGCGCAACCACTCGAACGCCACCATCTCGGTACTCACCAGTTCCGCGCCGGCGCTGGCCAGGCGGTCAAAAGCCGCGTCGCGGTTGCGCTCGCTGCGCGAGCTACAGGCATCAACCACCACCCAGACTTCAAAATCGGTCTCGAGCAGCGCCAGCGCGGTTTGCAACAGGCAGACATGCGCTTCGCAACCCGCCAGCACAATCTGCTCGCGTGCCGGCAGCGAGGCGGGCGGTTTCTGCAAATGCCGCGGCAGGCTGCGCGCGTTGCCCACTGGCGCTTTGGGCGCTGGACGCAGCCACTCTTCCAGCCCATCTTCGACCGCGTTGAAATGCTGTTTGACAAGGGTTCGCCCACACAAGCTTTTGATTTCAGCCAGGTTGGGGCCGAGTTTGGCCGGACTTTGCTCGGTGCCCCACACGGGTACTTGCAGCAGCTGCGCGATTTTTGCCAACCGAACGGCGTTGCCCAGCACCAGCGCGCGGTCAAAAATTTCTGGCATCAACTGGCTCTGGTAATCGACCAGGACAAGTTGAGACTGGCTAGCGTCTAACAGCATCGGTATCTTTCAGTCATGAGCAGCGCAATATCGCATCGGCCATGGCATCGTCGGCTGCCTGGCCTAACCGATTTTCACCACCACCCGGCCACGCACCTTGCCAGCCATCAGGTCGCCGGCTTTGGCAATCACATCGTCCAGGCCGATCTCATCGATCATCAGCTCGAGCAAGCCGGGGTCAAGATCACGCGAGAGGCGCTCCCACGCACGCTGGCGCTTGGGCAATGGTGCCATCACCGAGTCGATGCCGCACAATGTGACGCCGCGCAAAATGAACGGCATCACGCTGGTTGGCAAATCCATCCCCTGCGCCAGGCCGCAGGCCGCCACCACACCGGCGTAGCGCGTTTGCGCCAGCGCATTGGCCAGCGTGTGCGAGCCGACGGTATCGACCACGCCAGCCCAGCGTTCCTTCTGAAACGGTTTGCCCGCTGCCGACAGCGTTGCACGCTCGAGGGTGCCGCTGGCACCGAGCGATTTGAGATAGGCTTCGGCGCTGGCTTTGCCACTGGCCGCAACCACCTGGTAACCGAGCCTGGCCAGCAGCGCAACCGCCACGCTGCCAACACCGCCGCTGGCACCGGTCACCAACACTTCACCGCGCTCGGGTTTGAGCCCATGGTCTTCCAGTGCCAGCACGCACAGCATCGCGGTGTAACCTGCGGTGCCGATGGCCATCGCCTGGCGCGGCGTAAAAGCACGCGGCAATTTCACCAATCCGTCGCCCTTGAGCCAGGCTTTTTCAGCCAGACAACCCCAGCGCGTCTCCCCCACGCCCCAGCCGTTGTGAATCACCGCATCGCCCACTTTCCAGTTCGGGTGATTGGACGCGCTGACCGTGCCGGCACCGTCGATGCCAGCCACCATGGGCCAGGCGCGCACCACCGGGCCGCGGTTGGTGATGGCCAGACCATCCTTGTAATTCAGACACGAGTAGGCAAGATCGACCTGCACCTCACCGGCTTGCAAAACTACGTCTTCGACCTGCTTGACGCTGGCTTTGAAGCCTGGCGCATTCTCCAACCATACAGCCTTGAACATGCAATACCTCCAAATCTAATTAGCTGAAATTTGACCACCAGCGACGACAGCGGTTATGCTACACCCCCATGCGAACACTGCTCCTGCTCACCGCCTTGCTATTGTCACTCCATGTCCGGGCTGAACCGGTCGCTACGAACGACGAAATCAACCAGTTGCTGGTGAGCAAAGGATTGTTGGCGCAGATCGACGAGGTGCGGCAATCGGCCAGCGACAAGGCGGCGGAACTGGTGGTGACAGCGATGGGCTTTCTGGGCGTGCCCTACCGGCGCGGTGGCAACAGCGCCGAGAGCGGTTTTGATTGCAGCGGTTTTGTCAAATCGATGTTCGAGCAGACCGCCGGCCTGATCCTGCCGCGTCGCGCCGAGCAGCAGGCCGCCAGCACACAAAAAATTGACCGCGCTGATCTGCAGCCGGGCGACTTGGTGTTTTTCAACACGCTGCGTCGCGCTTTCAGTCACGTGGGGATTTATATCGGCGACGGAAAATTCATCCATTCGCCGCGTTCAGGCTCCGAAGTGAAAGTTGAAAACATGGCGCAGCGCTACTGGAGCCGCCGCTTCGACGGTGCGCGCCGGGTGCCGACTCCATCCACCGACAGCACCGCCAATTAAACCGGGATGACCTGGCGCGTGATCGCTACCGCCACGATGTAGGCAAAAATGACCAGTGCCGCAACCATGGCCCTGGTCCGCACTGTTTTGCTCTTGCCGTATTTCAGCGCCACCATGCCGAGCCAGACGTAGGCCACCAGCCCCACCACCTTGGCCGTCAGCCAAGGCTCAACAAAAGGATATTGGGCGCTGGAAAAAACCAGCATCAGAGCGCTCACCAGCAGCAGCGTATCGATGACGTGCGGCAACACCTTGACCCAACGCCGCTGCAACAGAGCCGACTGGCGCAGCATCCAGATGGCGCGCAACAGGAAAAAACCACCGCTCAAGGCGACGCTGGTGATATGCAGGTGTTTGATGGCAAGGTAGCTCATGGTTCAGTGTGAAGGTTGACTTCCAGTTGCATGGGGGGTTCACGATCGGTCTGTTTCGGGCAAACCGCTGGGCGCTCATGCTGCGGCAAGGGACAGCGGTTGATTTCAAACGGCGACATCGACAGCAGCACGGTCAAGGCACCGGACGCGGAGATGATGCACCAAAACAGCAAGAAGCCCAGCGTGTAAACACCCAGGCGCGACAGTGTGACGGGATGGCCGAGCCAATGCAGATCCTGTGGATCCACCAGGGTAAACACCAGGCCATCGAGAATACCGGCCATCAAGAAAGCCGGCCATACAACCCACATCAATCTCTGCCAAAACATCGTTTGCTCTCCTGTGTCAAAAAGCCCCGCCAAACCCGGTCAGTTAACCACCAATGAAGTATCTCACCTTGGCAATTCCCTGCCATGGTCAAAGCACATAATGATCAATCAGCAAAGCGGCAAATAGCGCGCCCAGGTGGATCAGTGAAAAGCGAAAAGTGCGCCGCGCCAGCAGGTCAGAATAGTTTTGCCACAGCCAGAAGGCATGCAAGCAAAAGCCACCGCTGAGCAACACTGCTGCCAGCAGATAAAGCCAGGAACTCATTCCCAGAATGAATGGAATCAGGCTGGCCGCAAACAGCAGCAGCGTGTAGAGCAGGATTTGCAAGCGGGTGAATTCATTGCCGTGCGTCACCGGCAGCATGGGCAAACCGGTCCGGCGGTAGTCCTGCACCCGGTACAGAGCCAGCGACCAGAAATGCGGCGGCGTCCAAAGAAAAATCAGCAGGAACAAGATCATCGCCTCAACGCCCACATGCCCGGTCATGGCGACCCAGCCCAGCAGCGGCGGCATGGCACCGGAGGCGCCACCAATCACGATGTTTTGCGGCGTCAGCGGTTTGAGGATGACGGTATAGACGACGGCGTAGCCGATAAAGGTGGCAAAAGTCAGCCACATGGTCAGCGGGTTGACGCAAAAGTACAGCAGCGCCGAGCCGACGGCTGCCAGCAGGGCCGAAAACGCCAACACTTGCCAGTCGCTGATCTCGCCGCTGGCGGTGGGCCGCCAGGCGGTGCGCCGCATCTTGGCATCGATGCCTTTTTCCACCAGACAGTTGAAAGCTGCCGCCGCGCCCGCCACCAGCCAGATGCCCAGACTGGCCAGCAACGCCACCCCGGCTTGCTCCAGGCTGGGAACGCCTGGAATCGCCAGCAGCATGCCGATCAGCGCGCAAAAAACGATGAGCGCGATCACGCGCGGCTTGAGCAGCGAATAAAACTGGCGCAGTTTCGCTGTGCTTGGCATCATGCCCCCTGCCGGGTCGCAGCCACTCGACTGACGCTGAGAATCCAGACCAGCACCAACACCAGCGCAGCACCGCCACCGCTGTGCAGCAGCGCTGACAGCAGTGGCCAATCCAGCAGCACGTTGCTCAAGCCGGTGATCCACTGCAAGGCCAGCAGCAAGGCCAGCCAGCGCGCCGCCAGCCGCAGTGCCGCGCTGCGCCACAGTTGCCACAGCAGCCAGACCAGCGCCAGCAGCAGCGGATAGGCAAACAGCCGGTGCGTGTAGTGGATGGCGGTCAAGGCCTGAAAGTCGAGGAACCGGCCGTCGCGCGTCAGACCCAGCTCGCGCCAGAGGCTGAAGCCTTGCGCGAAATCCATCGCCGGCCACCAACTGCCCTGGCATTGCGGAAACGCGCGACACGCCAGCACCGCATAATTGGTGCTGACCCAGCCACCCAGCGCCACTTGCAGCGCCACCAGCGCCAGTGCCAGCCAGAGCCAGCGCCGCGTGCCCTCAGTGACAACGGCGCGGTCCTGGCCCGCGCGCGCGAACGCCACCGCCTGCAACAACAACAACAGCAGCAGCATGATGCCACCGAGCAGGTGCAGCGTGACGATGGCGGGAAACAGTTTCCAGGTCACGGTGAAGGCACCGAAGGCCCCCTGCGCCGCCACCCAGACCAGCGTGGCAATCGCCAACCACGGGCGGGTCAGCGCCCGCGTGGCGGCTTGGCGATGGCCACGCCACTGAAACACTGTCAGCACGATGATCAGCACCCCCAGGGCAGTGGCGGCGTAACGATGCAGCATCTCGATCCAGGCTTTGCCATGCGTCACCGGGCCGCCGGGCAGCAGGGTCTGGGCGGCAGAAATTTGCGTCCCGGCTGCCAGCGGCGACGACTGGCCATAGCAGCCGGGCCAGTCAGGGCAGCCCAGGCCGGAATCGGTGAGCCGGGTGAAAGCGCCAAACAGCAGCAGGTCAAAAGTGAGAAACAGCGTCAGCAACGTCAGCGCCTGCAGGCGTTTGGCCGTGGGCTTGCGCCAATACAGCCAGAGCAACAGCAACAATGCCAGCGTGCTGCCGATCAACATGACGCTGCCGAGTGGCGACAGGTCGTAGAGCGCAGCGGAGTTCATGGCTGTGTTGCCGGTCGCCCGGGCGCATCCCAGGAGGCGCTGGCGCGCAACAAACGCTCCAGGTCACGCCGCGCATGGGCCGAGCCGGCAGTATCGAGATTGGCACCAAAGCGCATCATCCAGTGCCCCAGCGGATCGACCAGGTACAAATGCTCGTCGAGTTCATGGCCGGGAGCCGGACTGAGCCAGGCCAACACGCCAGCGGATGAAACCCGCAGCACGGTGGCAGTTTTGAGCGCCGGCAACAAGGCCGCATCCAGCGGAGCGTCGTCGGTGATGAGCCAGACCCAGTCGAGTCGCTCCTTGTCCTGCCCCAGACTCTCACGCAACTGGCGCTGCCAATACAGATTGTCCTGGCAGCGCTGCTGGCAAGCGCTTGACGAAACGCTCAGCAGCAGCCATTGCCCGCGCAGATCGGAGAGCCGGCTGACTTGGCCGCTCAAATTCACGGCGGGCAGCTCAGGCAGCGCTCGCTGCGGCTCGATCAGTTCACCAAAATTGCGTCGCCCCTCGGGTCGCGCCACGTAGTAAGCGTAGTACGAGGCCAGCACCGGTGCCAGACAGACCAGCACCACCAGCAACAACTGCCAGCGCCCGCGACGCAGCCCTGGTGCTGCGGCCAGTGCCTGTTCCGGTGCCGGAGCATTGTGCACCGTGAGGTTGAGCGGACGCTCCCAAAATGGCAGTGGCGACTTTGGCATGTCAGGCATTGGCTTGATGGCCGGAGCGGCGGCGGTTGACGAATCGTTTGACAATTTGAAACCAGACATAAAGAGCGAGGATCAAGGCGCTGAGGCTGAACCACTGAAACGCGTAGCCGTAATGTTTTTCGACACCGGTTTCAAACGCCGGCCAGTCGCGCAGCAAACCGTCGCTGGCCGCGCCGAGCTGCTGCACTGAAAACGGCAACAGCGGACGGCCCAGCTCAACGGCAAACGCTGCCAAGTCCAGATTCTGCCGCAACGGGCCGGACTCGGCGCTGGTGAATGAATACAAGCGGCCCGGCGCGGCTTCGATGCGCCCCTGAATTTGCACCAACCCGGCTGTGGTGGCCACCGGCGGCAGGCGCGTGCGCTGCAAAAAATCGCGCGCCACCCAACCCCGTTGCACCACGATGACCGCAGCGCTGCCGTCAATTTCCAGCGGGGTCAGCACATACCAGCCAGCGCGCCCGTTCATGGGGCGGTTGTCAAGGAACACCGTGTGCCCAGTCAGCCAGCGGCCGCGCAAATTCACTAGGCGATGCAGACTGGCGCGGCCGTCCATGGTGGCGCTGAGTGTCGCGCCGTCGAGCGCCGGCAAAGCGCCCTGCGCCTGCACGCTGCTGTGCCACGCCTCTTTCTGGGCGGCGCGTGACAACTGCCAGCGCCCCAGCGCCAGAGTCGTCGCCAATGCCAGCAAGGCAGCAGCGCTCAGCAGCCAAAACCTCCAACGCTGACTCATCTGATAATCCCTGGGATGAAGACCCTGGTTGTACTTGCTTTTGTCGCCATCATCGCCAGCCTCGGCGTTGCGCTGTTTTTCATGCTCAAGCACAAGGACAGCCAGCAGTCAGCCGGCAAAAAAATGGCCACCGCGCTGGCGTTTCGGGTTGGCTTGTCGATCGCGCTTTTTGTCTGCATTTTGCTGGCATGGAAGCTGGGATTGGTTCAACCCACCGGCATCCCGGCTGGCCAGTAACACGGGGCGGCGCAATCAGCCGCTGAAAGCAGGTCAGAAACTACAGCCAATAGACCGAGACGTACAGACCCAACCACACCACATCGACGAAGTGCCAGTACCAGGCTGCGCCTTCAAAACCGAAGTGCCGCTGCGACGTGAAATGGCCTTTTTGCAGCCGCAGTGTAATGAACAGCAGCATCAGCATGCCGATGAAAACGTGAAAGCCGTGAAAGCCGGTCAGCATGAAAAAAGTTGAACCATAAACGCCCGACGACAGTTTCAGGTTGAGCTCGTGGTAAGCGTGGTAATACTCGTAGCCCTGCACCGTCAGAAAGGTTAATCCCAGCGCGACCGTGATCCACATCAGGCCGATGGTGCGGCTGCGCTGATCGGCCAGCAGCGCATGGTGCGCCAGTGTCACGCTGACACCCGAACTCAGCAGCAGCGCGGTGTTGATGGTGGGCAGCCAGAACGGCCCCATCGCTGTGAACGGCTCGACGATACCGGCCGGCGAAGTGGTGGCCGCCGTGCCCACGCTTGGCCACACCGCGTTGAAGCCGGGCCAGAGCAACTCGTTGTCGGCGCTGCCCAGGCTGGGCAGCGCGTGGTTACGCAACCACCACAGCGCACCAAAGAATGCGGCAAAGAACATCACTTCAGAAAAAATGAACCAGCTCATGCTCCAGCGAAACGACAAGTCGATGTGGTGCCCGTACTGGCCACCCTCGTTCTCACCGACCGCGTCCCGGAACCACTGGTAGAGCACGCCAACAAACCACAGCAATCCCACCACCAGCACATACTGGCCCCATTCGATGCCGTTGATCCACTGGCCAGCGCCGAACATGACCAGCAGCAGTCCCAGCGCTGCCAACGCCGGATGCCGTGACGGTGCCGGTACAAAGTAATGCGGCGTGTCGGCGTGTGATATTGAACTCATTTCAGCTCCGTTTTTTTGCAGTCAGAATTTCAGCCAGCGCAACCCGATTCGCTCATGGCGCAACCCATTGCACCAGCGCGATCAGCAGCAGCACAAATATCGCCGCCAGCGCGATCCCGATGACGACGATGTGCCAGGGTTTGGCGGGCGCTGCGTCGTCTTGCACGCTGTGGCTTTTGCGGATGCCCAGAAAAGCACAGCCCACCATCTTGACGCTGCGCCAGAGGGAAGATGGCGGCGCTGTCGTATGCCCAGCATCACTCATGAAGTCACCCCGCTGGTGGTCGTGGCACCCACCTGGGTCGTCGGTGCGGCTGGCGTTTTGCCACCGACTTCAAAAAAAGTGTAGGACAAGGTGATGGTGGAGACGTCTTTTGACAGCTCTGGATCGATCACGAAAGTCACTGGCCAGAGCTTTTTTTCGCCCGGCGCCAGCGTGTACTGGCGAAAACAGAAACACTCGATCTTGTGAAAATGCGCTGCTGCCTGCAGCGGCGCGTAGCTGGGAATGGCTTGCGCCGTGATGCTGGTGCGTTGCACGTTCTGGAACTCGTACATCACCGTGGCAATTTCGCCCGGATGCACCTGCATGTGACTGCGTGCCGGTTTGAAATCCCACGGACCGCGCGCATTGGCATCAAATTCAACCGTGATCCAGCGGCCGGTATCGACCTGCGTGTTGCGCGGCAGCGCCGCGTCGGCATCGGCAAGTTTCTTGTCGCGCAGGGCCAGCACGTTGATTCCGGTGATGGCACAAAAAGCGTCGTACAACGGCACCAGCGCGTAGCCAAAGCCAAACATCAGCAACGCCACCAGCAGCAGCTTGTATTTCAGGCGGACGTTTTGAAAATGCAAGTTCATGATCGAAGCTCGCTACCACCTCAGGCCAGAATCCGGCTCGCGCTGTCGTCGAGCTTGGGCGGGCTGGTAAAGCTGTGAAACGGCGCCGGCGACGGCAATTCCCACTCCAGCCCTTCGGCACCTTCCCACGGCCGTGCGTCGGCCTTCTTGCCGCGTCCACGCAACACCGGCAGCACGATGAACAAAACGAAATACAGTTGCGCAAAACCGAAGAAAAATGCGCCGATGGAAGCGATCATGTTGAAATCGGCAAACTGCATCGGATAGTCGGCGTAGCGTCTGGGCATGCCGGCCAGACCGAGAAAGTGCATCGGGAAAAAGGTGACGTTGAACGAGATCAGCGACCACCAGAAGTGGATTTTGCCGCGGCCCTCAGCGTACATCACACCGGTCCACTTGGGGCTCCAGTAATAGAAACCGGCAAACATCGCAAACAGCGAACCGGCCACCAGCACGTAGTGGAAATGCGCCACCACGTAGTAGGTGTCATGCACCTGGACATCGATTGGCGCAATGGCCAGGATCAGGCCGGAAAAACCGCCGATGGTGAAAACAAAGATGAAGCCGACGGCAAACAGCATGGGGGTCTCAAACGTCATTGATCCGCGCCACATGGTCGCCACCCAGTTGAAAATTTTGACTGCCGTGGGCACCGCCACCAGCATCGTTGCGTACATGAAAAAGAGCTGGCCCACCACCGGGAATCCGGTTGTGAACATGTGATGGCCCCAGACCAGAAACGACAGGATGGCAATGCTCGATGTGGCATAGACCATGGAAGCGTAGCCAAACAGCCTCTTGCGCGCGAAAGTCGGAACCACCTGACTGATGACCCCGAACGCCGGCAGGATCATGATGTACACCTCGGGGTGGCCGAAGAACCAGAAAACGTGCTGGAACAGCACCGGGTCGCCACCCCCGGCGGGGTTGAAAAAGCTGGTGCCGAAATGCCGGTCGGTCAGCGTCATGGTGATGGCGCCGGCCAGCACCGGCATCACCGCCAACAGCAAAAAGGCGGTGATCAGCCAGGTCCAGCTGAACATCGGCAACTTCATCATGGTCATGCCGGGCGCGCGCATGTTGAGGATGGTCACGATGATGTTGATGGCACCCATGATCGAGCTCGCGCCCATCAGGTGCATGGCAAAAATGCCGCTGTCCATGCTTGGGCCCATCTGCAGCGTCAGCGGCGCGTACAGCGTCCAGCCCGCAGCCGGCGCCCCGCCGGTCATGAAAAACGACCCCACCAGCAACAGCGCAGCCGGAATCAGCAGCCAGAAACTGAAGTTGTTCATGCGCGCAAAAGCCATGTCGGCAGCGCCGATCTGCAGCGGAATCATCCAGTTGGCAAAGCCGACGAAGCCCGGCATGATGGCGCCGAACACCATGATCAGACCGTGCAGCGTGACCAGTTGGTTGAACAGCTCGGGATTGACCACTTGCAAGCCGGGCTGGAACAACTCGGCGCGAATCAGCA
>JAVHQY010000173.1:0-2082 GCA_036171375.1 Rhodoferax sp.
CGGGACCAGGCTGTCTGGGCGTTTTGCGTAGGTCAAGGAGGAGCGCGCAGCGCGGGGGACACGGAGCAAAACGTCCGGACAGCCTGGTCCCTCGCGAGGCAGGCCTCAGTAGGCTTTGCCCAACTGGTCAAGAATGGCCGGGTTTTCCAGCGTCGAGGTGTCCTGGGTAATCGTTTCACCCTTCGCAAGTGAACGCAACAGGCGACGCATGATCTTGCCGGAACGCGTCTTGGGCAGGTTCTCGCCAAAACGAATGTCTTTGGGTTTGGCGATCGGACCGATTTCCTTGGCCACCCAGTCGCGCAGCATTTTGGCCATCGCCACGGCTTCGTCGCCGGTTGGGCATGGACGCTTGAGAACCACAAAAGCGCAGATCGCCTCACCCGTCATTTCATCGGGGCGCCCAACCACTGCGGCCTCGGCCACCAAGTCGGTCTTGGCCACCAGCGCCGATTCAATTTCCATGGTGCCCAGGCGGTGACCGGAGACGTTGAGCACGTCGTCGATGCGCCCGGTGATGCGGAAGTAGCCGCGATCGACACTGCGCACGGCACCATCGCCCGCCAGGTAAAAGCTGCCACCCAGCTCTTGCGGATAGTAGTTGCTCTTGAAACGCTCAGGGTCGCGCCAGATGGTGCGGATCATCGATGGCCACGGGCGCTTGATCACCAGAATGCCGCCGGAACCGTTGGGAACGTCCTGACCGGTTTCATCGACGATGGCGGCCATGATGCCAGGTAGCGGCAGCGTGCAGCTCCCGGGCACCAGCGGCGTCGCACCCGGCAGCGGCGAGATCATGTGGCCACCCGATTCGGTCTGCCACCAGGTGTCGACGATCGGGCAGCGCTCGTGACCGATGTGTTTGTGGTACCACATCCAGGCTTCCGGGTTGATCGGCTCACCGACCGTTCCCAGAATGCGCAGGCTCGACAGATCGGAGCGATCAGGATGCGCCTTGGGGTCGTGCTCGGCGGCTTTGATGAGGGCCCGGATGGCGGTCGGCGCGGTATAGAAAACGCTGCATTTGTGGCGCTCGACCATTTGCCAGAAACGCCCGGCGTTGGGGTAAGTCGGGATGCCTTCAAAAATAATTTCGGTGGCCCCCGCCATCAAGGGACCATAAGCCACGTAGGTGTGACCAGTGACCCAGCCAATGTCGGCCGTGCACCAGAACACGTCGGACGGCTTCAAGTCAAACACCCAGTCCATGGTGAGCTTGGCCCACAGCATGAAGCCGCCGGTGGCGTGTTGCACGCCTTTGGGTTTGCCGGTGGAACCCGAGGTGTAGAGAATAAAGAGCGGATGCTCGGCACCGACCGCCACCGGCGCGCACTGATCGCTCTGGCCCTTGAGCGCCTGGGCAAATGTCACGTCACGACCCGCCACCAGGTTGCACGGCGTGTTGTTGCGCTCATAGACGAACACCGTCTTGATAGACTCGCAGCCGCCCAGTCCCAGGCCTTCATCGACGATGGCCTTGAGCGGAACGACCTTCCCGCCGCGCATCTGACAATTGGCCGTGATCAACGCGACCGCGCCAGCATCGATGATGCGCTCTTGCAGCGCCTTGGCCGAAAAGCCACCGAACACCACACTGTGGATGGCACCGATGCGGGCGCAGGCCTGCATGGCAATCACGCCTTCAATCGACATCGGCATGTAGATCAGAACGCGGTCGCCTTTTTTGATGTTGTGCGCTTTGAGTGCATTGGCAAACTGACACACGCGCGTGAGCAATTGGCGAAAAGTGATTTTGGTCACCACGCCGTCGTCGGCTTCGAAAATCACCGCCGTCTTGTTCTCCACCGGGGTGCCCATGTGCCGGTCAAGCGAGTTGGCCGAGGCGTTGAGTTCGCCGTCTTCAAACCATTTGTAAAACGGCACGTTGGATTCATCGAGCGTCTTGGTGAAAGGTTTGCTCCAGATCACATTTTCCCGCGCCAGCCGGGCCCAGAAGCCCTCAAAGTCTCTCGCCGCTTCGGCGCACAGCGCTTCATAGGCTGCCATGCCCGAAACATTGGCCGCTTTGACCACAGCCGCGCTGGGCGAAAAAACACGGTTTTCAACCAAAATGGACTCAAC
>JAVHQY010000174.1:0-2077 GCA_036171375.1 Rhodoferax sp.
TCGCGCGAGATGATGGTGGCGGCGTTGGCCGAGCCCGCCATGCTGATGGTGGTATTTACTTTTTCGATGACCGCCAAGACCACCAATTTGTCCGAAACCACGGCGTATATTTTGCAAGCCGGTTTGCTGCTCAGGCCGTCCTTCCTGTTTGCCTTGCTGGCGCTGGCGATGGTGGCGGTGGCTGAGGCCAGCCGCATTCCGGTGGACAACCCCGCCACCCATCTGGAGCTGACCATGCTGCACGAGGCCATGATCCTCGAGTATGGCGGCCGCCACCTGGCGCTGATTGAGTGGGCCTCGCAGATCAAGCTGATGATTTATTCGGTTCTGCTCATTGATTTCTCTTTCCCCTGGGGAATTGCCGGAAACTTTGGTGCATCGGCTTTGGCCGGGGGTGTGATCTCGATGGCCGCCAAACTGATGTTGTTGGGGGTAATCCTGGTAGTGTGGGAGACGGTGCTGGCCAAGATGCGGCTGTTTCGGGTGCCGCAGTTTCTGGGTTTTGCCTTCATGCTGTCGGTGCTTGGCATGCTGACCCACGTGATGCTGGAGGGCGGCAGCTAAATGGCATTCGCTGATTTGGGCCTGTTCAACCAGGCCATCATCCTGTTCGCTGCACTGGCTTTGCTGACATCGTTCCTGATGCTCGCACAGACCCGCATGTTGCCGTTGATTTTTACTTTTGCCTGGCAGGGCTTTCTGTTGGCGACGGTGACCGTGCTGGTGGCCATCGTATCCAAACACCCCGACCTTTATGTCTCGGCTGCGCTCACGGTCAGCCTCAAGGTGATCGTGATTCCATGGCTGCTGTACCGGCTCAGCGTTCGGCTCGAGATGCAGTACAACGCCGAGAGGATTGAACACCCGACACTGCTGCTGATTGGCGGTGTCGCGTTGGTGATCTTCAGCTATTTTGTCGCCAAGTCGATCATCCACCTGTCGGGTTTGGCCACGCGCAACACGATTGCCGTGAGCATCGCCATCGAGCTGCTCGGAATGCTTTTGATGTGCGTGCGCAAATCGGCCGTGGCGCAGGTGATCGGTTTCATGTCGATGGAGAGTGGCATTTTCTTTGCCGCTTCCGTCTCGACCTATGGCATGCCCTTGATCGTCGAGCTCGGGGTGGCTTTTGACATCCTGGTGGCCTCGATCCTGTTTGGCGTATTTTTCTTTCACTTGCGCGATTCATTTGGCTCGCTCGACGTCGGTCAGTTCAACCATCTTTCGGAAATGAACGAGACCGATACGCCGCCCGCAGCAGCAGCATCCGCCGGAGCGCACCCATGACGCTGCTGGAAGCCACCTTGCTGGTACCGCTCTTGGGTGGTTTGCTGTTGGCCATCATCGGGCACAAGCCCATTGCCGGCTGGGTCAATGTCATCATCGGCACCATGACCTTTGGCGCTTCGCTGGCGATGGCGCTCGACGTGTTCGCCCACGGGCCGCAGCTCTCGCCGAGTCGCATGTTCTACATCGACGCTTTCAACGTTTATCTGGTGGTGCTGACGGCGTTTGTCGGCATGACCACGTCGATTTTTTCCGGCCCCTACATGCGCCACGAAGTCATGCGTGGGCGCGTCACCGCCAATCGCCTGCGTCTTTACCACTCGATGTACCAGTGCTTCCTGTTTTCCATGTTGCTGGCGCTCTCGACCAACAACCTGGGCGTGCTGTGGGTGGCGATGGAACTGGCAACCCTTACCACCGTGTTGCTGGTGTCGCTCTACCGCACACCGGAGGCGATCGAAGCGGCCTGGAAATATTTTATTTTGTGCGGTGTTGGCATTGCCCAGGCGCTGTTTGGCACCGTGCTGATTTATTTTGCGGCGGAGGCCAAACTCGGTGCCGGGCGCACCGATACCTTGTTGTGGACAGTGCTGCATGACGCTGCCGCGAGCAATCTCGATCCGGCGGTGATCACGCTGGCGTTCGTCTTTTTGCTGGTCGGCTACGGCACCAAGGTCGGTCTGGTGCCGCTGCACAACTGGTTGCCTGACGCGCACTCTGAAGGCCCGACACCGATGTCGGCGGTGCTCTCGGGCCTGCTGCTCAACGTGGCGCTGTACGCGCTGGTGCG
>JAVHQY010000175.1:0-34803 GCA_036171375.1 Rhodoferax sp.
TCATGCGCTGGCTGATGCAAGGCACCAAGTTCAAAGTCACGCGCCAATACACCGTGGATGCCTACCAGGAGCAAAAAGCCAACGTCGATGCGATCGTTGCCTTGCTGCCCAAGGATTTCAAAGCCGGTATGGAAAATTGGGGCGGAGAAGTTTTGGAGCACATCTCGGATACCGCCTACGGTCTGATGCTGCATGACATGGTCAACCAGCGCAAGGTCATCATTTATGCAACCGACCTCGACGGTGATCGGCTCACCGACCTGATGGCCGATGCTCCTGATTTGCTGCGCGCCTGGGGGCAGATGGTGATGGATCACGTCAAACCCGGCCAGGACATGAAGAAGGTCTGGGCCGAGATGGGCTTCACCATGAAAAGCGGCAAAGACATGACCAGCATCATGCATCGGGTTGTTGGTGAACCTATTTTTGAGCAAACCCTGGGATCGGCCGATGCCATGCTGTTGCGCCTGCTGGCTGGAGACGAGACCGTGGGTGGCCAAAAGCAGCCCTACGATCCGCGAATTCACTTCATCCTGATCAGCGAGGCCTACAAGGCGGCGAACCCGGGCAATACGGAGCTCGCCAACTGGCTCGATGCGCAACTTGAGATTTTCGACAAAATCTACGGTGGCAAGCGGCCCCGTTACATTGACGGCTACAAACAGCTCAAGGCAGCCATCAAACCCTGGGGCAGCAAATAAGAAATAATTATTGCGTTTTGTCAACCAAATGCAAACTCGCCCCGTTACGGGCATACCTTCCAAGTTCTGGAAGGGAATTATTTGAAATAACGTTATCTCAAGGAAATTGAAAATGAACAAACTTCTCGCCGTATTGGTTGCTGGTCTTTTCGCTGTTGGTGCCTACGCTGCTGATGCACCGGCTGCCAAAGCCGCTGCCAAGGCTGCTCCTGCTGCCGCTGCTGCTCCTGCCGCCGCTGCCGCTCCGGCTGCTGCTGCTTCTGATGCCAAGGCTGCCAAGGCCGAAAAAGCCGCTGCTAAAAAGGCTGCAAAAGCTGAAAAAGCCGCTGCTAAAAAAGCTGCCAAGGGTGCCAAAGCTGCTGACAAAAAAGAAGAAGCCAAGAAATAATTCTTGACCCCCGCAAGCCTCAGCTTGGAAATGCCCGCCTTGCGGGCATTTTTTTTGGTGCGCCCAGCATGGGCGCACTACAGTTATCCTGGCAAACTACCCTTGATCGGGTATCAATAAATCGATGAAAAACTTTTTTGCCATAGTGTTTTCCATTCTGGTGACCATTGCCAATGCCGCCGAAGCACCGAATGCGCCTCAAATGGATTTACCCCGAGTCAGGTTGACCGCCGGAATTTTTTTGATTGATGCCCAAGTGGCGAGCAGTGACGCACAGCGAATGACTGGTCTCATGTACCGCAAGGAGATGCCGCCCTCCGAAGGCATGTTGTTTGTATTTGAACAACCGGCTCAGCAGTGTTTCTGGATGAAAAACACGCTGCTGCCATTGTCAGCGGCCTTCGTCGCCGATGATGGAACGATCGTCAATCTGGTTGACATGAAACCGCAAACCACCGACTCCCACTGCTCCAGAAAAACCGTTCGTTACGTGCTGGAAATGAACCAGGGCTGGTTTGAGAAAAAAGGGATCAAGGCCGGTGCCAAACTGGTCGGTGCGCCGTTCGGCAGCCACTGAGGTGAAATGGCTGTGCACTGTGAAATTGGTGGGCGGTGGAGGTTTCGAACCTCCGACCCCAGCAGTGTGAATGCTGTGCTCTACCCCTGAGCTAACCGCCCCGTGCCTGCGATCAGGCAGGCGTTGGATTATGCCCTAATTTGAGCTCGATTTTGGCCACACCGTGTGTTGAGCGCTGTCTCTGTCGAGTTGCTCCAAAATCACCAGGTGGGCCGCTTGTTCCTGCTCGTTGGCCAGCAGAACCGGAAGTTGAAATCGGCGCAAATCAATTGGTTGAGCCAGGGCTTGAACCGGATCTTGGCCATGATCGACGATCAGTGTTTCTTGCCCACGTGTGAGGTTGATGTAAACCTCGGCCAACAGTTGTGCATCAAGCAAGGCACCATGCAGCGTTCGCGCTGAATTGTCAACGCCCAGGCGTGAGCACAGCGCATCGAGTGAATTGCGTTTGCCGGGAAACATTTCCTTGGCCATGACCAGGGTGTCGGTGATGCCCTGGACCAGATCTGCCAGACACGGGCGCCCGATCAGCGCCAGCTCACGATTGAGGAAACCGGTGTCAAACGGTGCGTTGTGAATAAAGATTTCGGCGTTGTGCAAATAGTTCAATAAATCGTCTGCAATGACTTCAAACCGGGGTTTGTCGCGCAGGAAATCAGAACTCAAACCGTGCACCTTGAACGCCTCTTCGTGGCTGTCGCGACCCGGGTTCAAATAAAAATGTTTGTTGTTGCCGGTAAGTTTGCGGTTAAGCAGCTCAACGCAGCCAATTTCAACGATGCGATCACCGGCCTCGGCAGCCAACCCAGTCGTTTCGGTATCCAGAAAAACTTGACGCATCCGTGCCTTTGCCTTGTTTAACCACACTTGACGGGCAGCGAGTTTTGCGCGCGCAAGTTGGCAACACCGAGCTTGATGGCTTGCACCGCGAAATCAATTTCTTCCGCAGTCGTCCAGCGTCCAAAAGTGATGCGCAGACTGTGATGGGCCAGCTCGTCGCTGCGTCCCAGAGCCAGCAGCACATAGCTTGGCTCCAGACTGGCCGAGGTACACGCCGAGCCACTTGAAACCGCCAGCCCCTTGATGGCTGACATCAAGGATTGACCTTCGAGGCCGTCGAAACTGACGTTCACGTTGTGCGGCACTCTTTGCTTTAAGTGACCATTGATGGTGATCTGCTCAATGCCTTGCAAGCCCGTCAACAGTCGCTCATGCAAGGTGCGAATCCGGACCAGCTCAGCCGTCATTTCCTGCCTGGCAATCCGGTAGGCCTCACCCATACCAACAATTTGGTGCGTCGCCAAGGTACCTGAACGCATACCGCGTTCATGGCCACCACCATGCATCTGCGCAGCAAGCTGCACGCGCGGTTTGCGCCGCACGAAAAGTGCACCGATGCCTTTCGGCCCATAAGTCTTGTGCGCGGTCAAACTCATCAAATCGACCGGCAGTTGGCTCAGATCAATTTCCACGCGCCCGGTTGCCTGCGCCGCATCGACGTGGAAAATAATTTCTCTGGCGTGACACAGTGCGCCGATCGCTGCGATGTCCTGAATCACACCGATCTCATTGTTGACCAACATGACACTGACCAAGGTGGTGTCGGGCCGGATCGCCGCTTTGAGCTGCTCCAGGTTCAACAGCCCATCTGGCTGAACGTCGAGATAGCTGACACAGAAACCTTGACGTTCGAGTTCACGGCAGGAATCCAGCACCGCCTTGTGCTCGGTTTTAACCGTGATGATGTGCTTGCCGCGCGCCTGATAGCTGTGTGCAGCGCCTTTGAGGGCAAGGTTGTCCGATTCGGTGGCTCCTGAGGTCCAGATGATCTCACGCCGGTCGGCACCCACCAGCGCTGCCACCTGGGTGCGTGCTTGTTCCACCGCTGCTTCAGCTTCCATACCCCAGGCATGGCTATGCGAGGCAGGGTTGCCAAAATGCTCACGCAACCAGGGAATCATTGCATCTACGACGCGCTGGTCGCAAGGACTGGTGGCGCTGTAGTCAAGATAGATTGGGCGAGGTTGGCTGCTGTCCATGGGTCAGGTTTGAAAGTGCGGCTGAGAGCTGGTTCATGAACCAGGCCTTCGTGTTTTTTGCACCAGGCTAAGGTGGGAGTCGGGTTCACATTTTAGAAAATGAATTACCGAGGGCAAAAACCGAGTTGGGCACGCTGGCGCGCACTGGTTTGACCACCGGCAGGTTTGAGATGGCGCGCTTTAGAGCGGGCTGATCTTCCACCTGCGGGGTCTTGGTGAGCTGGCTGTCAACCAATTGTTGCAAAGTGACAGAATCCAGGAACTCAAACATTTTGGCGTTGAGCGCAGTCCACAAATCATGCGTCATACAGCGCGATCCCTCCCCCAGGCAGTTTTCCTTGCCCAGACAGTGGGTGGCATCCATCGGTTCATCCACCGACGTGATAATTTCAGCCACCGTGATTTGCGCTGGATCACGCGCCAAGGCATAGCCGCCACCTGGGCCGCGGGTTGATTCGACCAGCTCGTTACGGCGCAATTTGCCAAACAACTGTTCCAGATAGGACAAGGAAATCTGCTGGCGTTGACTGATGGCCGCCAACGTCACCGGACCGCCATTGCGGCGCAAACCCAAATCGATCATGGCAGTGACCGCGAAGCGGCCTTTGGTGGTGAGACGCATTTCAGGCTCCGGTTGTCGTCATCGGCTGACGGAATGCCAGCAGTATAACCATAAACCAAGTAATTTGCTCAGGTAAAAGTCCCACACTGCGAAGGGGTCAAGAGGGTGACGGATCACCGCTGGCAGCACCAAAAACCTGCTTCTTGAGAACCCCCAACTGGTCACGCAGTTGAGCGGCTTTCTCAAATTCAAGATTGCGCGCGTGCTCCAGCATCGATTTTTCCAACTGGCGAATCTTTTGCGCCAAATCTTTTGCGCTCATTTCCTGCGCCTGCGCCCGTTGTAGCGCTGCCTGCGTCAACTTCTGCGCTTCCAGTCCAGCTTTTTCACTGTAAACGCCGTCTATCAAATCCTTGACTTGTTTGACGATCGAACGTGGAGTGATGCCGTGCGCCACGTTGTAGGCGGCCTGTTTGGCGCGTCGTCTTTCGGTCTCGCCGATCGCCCGTCGCATGGAATCGGTTACCTTGTCGGCATACATGATGGCGCGACCGGAGACATTGCGGGCGGCCCGGCCAATGGTCTGGATCAACGAGCGCTCCGAGCGCAAAAAGCCTTCCTTGTCGGCATCAAGAATGGCGACCAGCGACACTTCCGGAATGTCCAGCCCTTCACGCAGCAAATTGATCCCAACCAAAACGTCAAAGCTCCCCAGGCGCAGATCGCGCAGGATTTCCACCCGCTCCACCGTATCGATATCGCTGTGCAGGTAGCGTACCTTGACACCGTTGCCATTCAGATAATCCGTCAGTTGCTCCGCCATACGCTTGGTCAGCGTGGTGATCAGCACACGCTCATGGCGTTCGACGCGCAGGCGAATCTCCTGCAGCACATCATCGACTTGCCGCGTCGCCGGGCGAACCTCAACCTCCGGGTCAACCAAACCGGTCGGGCGCACCAACTGCTCCACCACCTGACCCGCATGCTCGTTTTCCCATTGCGCCGGGGTGGCCGAAACAAATATCGCTTGACGCATACGGGCTTGAAATTCCTCAAACTTCAGTGGCCGGTTGTCCAGTGCACTGGGCAAGCGGAAACCATACTCGACCAGCGTCGTCTTGCGCGATCGATCCCCGTTGTACATGCCGCCAAATTGACCGATCAAGACATGGCTTTCGTCCAGAAACATGATGGCATCGGCCGGCAAATAATCGGTCAACGTGGCGGGAGGCTCTCCCGGTGCGGTGCCGGACAAATGTCGTGAATAGTTTTCGATCCCTTTGCAGTGCCCCAATTCACTGAGCATTTCCAGATCGAAGCGGGTGCGCTGCTCAATACGTTGCGCTTCGAGCAGCTTGCCTTGTGTCACAAACTCCTGCACCCGCTGTGTCAGTTCGGCTTTGATCGATTCGACCGCCGCTACCACCTGCTCCCGCGGTGTCACGTAATGGCTGCGCGGATAAACCGTGAAGCGTGGGACTTTCTGTCGCACACCCCCGGTCAACGGGTCAAACAACTGGAGCGATTCAATGGTGTCGTCAAACAGTTCCACCCGCAGCGCCAGCTCACTGTGTTCGGCCGGGAAAATATCGATGGTGTCACCGCGTACGCGAAACGTGCCACGGCAAAAATCAATGTCGTTGCGCTGGTATTGCATCCGCACCAGTTGGGCGATCATGTCGCGCTGGCCAAGCGGGTCAGCACAGCGCAGCGTCATCACCATTTTGTGATAAGCCTCGGGCTGGCCAATGCCGTAAATGGCCGAAACCGAAGCCACAATCACCACATCGCGGCGTTCCAGCAGGCTCTTGGTGCAACTCAGGCGCATTTGCTCGATGTGCTCATTGATGGCGGAATCTTTTTCAATAAACAAATCACGCTGTGGCACGTAGGCTTCAGGCTGGTAATAGTCGTAGTAACTGACAAAGTACTCGACCGCATTTTTTGGGAAAAACTCGCGGAACTCGCTGTACAACTGCGCTGCCAACGTCTTGTTGGGTGCAAAGACAATCGCCGGGCGACCCAACCGGGCAATCACGTTGGCCATGGTGAAGGTCTTGCCCGAGCCAGTGACTCCGAGCAAGGTCTGGAACACCTCGCCATCCTGCACGCCCGCCACCAGTTGATCAATGGCTTGTGGTTGATCGCCCGCCGGCGCATAGGGCTGGTACAACTCAAAGGGCGAATTGGGAAAGTGCACGAAGCTGCCGGCGATGCCTTGAGTGGGAGCAGCAGCGTTGGCAATCGTGGTGGAAATGGGTACGGGCATCTGTACCTGCATTTTAGGATCGACCCGCGGCCTCCTCCTTGATGCCGCTGCGCTGAGCGCCCCAGCGACCTGATCCTTCAGGCGCGGCCGGTGCGCCGCCTTCGGTCCACCGACACGCGGAACATCACGTGGTCATGAATCTCGCAACTCTCCATAATCAGCATCGAATACACTGCCAACACCTGATGCAATCAGGCTCATGTGTTGGTGGTTTAAGCCATCCGCAGCAGCGCAAGTGCGCCTAATGACAATCCCGGTAAGTGAATATTTTGGAATCGAGCCGCTCAAGTTTGAAAATTGATTTTCCCGAGTCGCTCCCGGTGAGCATCCGCCGTGAGGAAATCATGGCCGCATTGAGCGCCCACCAGGTGATTGTGGTATGCGGCGAAACCGGCTCAGGAAAAACCACCCAGTTGCCAAAAATTGCGCTGGCCATGGGACGCGGCAAGCTGAACTATCCAACGCACAACCGTGATGGCTCAAGTGCTGCGCCCGGCAAATTGATTGGCCACACCCAGCCGCGGCGCATTGCCGCCAGCAGTGTCGCCAAGCGCATCGCACAAGAACTCAATACCGCGTTGGGCGAGGTGGTCGGTTTCAAGGTGCGGTTCCAGGACCGACTCAGTCGCGACGCATCGGTCAAGCTGATGACCGACGGAATTTTGCTGGCCGAAACGCAAACTGATCCGCTCTTGCAAGCCTATGACACCCTCATCATCGATGAAGCGCATGAGCGCAGTCTCAACATTGATTTTCTGCTCGGCTATTTGCGCCAACTACTGCCTCGACGACCCGATTTGAAAATCGTGGTCACATCAGCCACCATCGATGCCGAGCGCTTTGCCAAGCACTTTGCCGTCAACAATGTGGCAGCACCAGTCATCACCGTGTCGGGGCGCATGTACCCGGTTGAGCTGCGTTACCGGGCATTTGAAGAGTCGCGCGATTACAGCCTCAACCATGCCATTGCCGATGCAGTCGATGAGTTGTGGCACGACGTTCATAACGCCGGTGACATCCTGGTTTTTCTGCCAGGCGAGCGTGAAATTCGCGATGCCGCCGATCACCTTCGCGGTCACTTGAGCCACCAGCCGCTGCTACGTGCGGCCGAGGTGCTGCCACTGTACGCACGTTTGAACCAGGCGGAGCAGGAACGCGTGTTTGACAGCCATGGCCAGCGACGCATCGTGCTGGCGACCAATGTGGCTGAAACATCATTGACGGTACCCGGCATTCGCTACGTTATTGATGCGGGCACGGCCCGCCTGAAGCGTTACAGCTATCGCAGCAAAGTCGAACAACTGCTGGTTGAGCCTGTCAGTCAAAGTTCGGCCAACCAGCGCGCTGGTCGCTGCGGGCGCGTCGCCAATGGCATTTGCATCAGGCTCTATGAGGCCAAGGATTTTGACGCACGACCACGTTTTAGCGACCCGGAAATCTTACGCTCGTCTCTGGCAGCAGTCATTTTGCGAATGAAATCGTTGCGACTGGGCGCTGTGGAGGATTTTCCATTTCTGGAGCGCCCTTCGGGTCGCGCCATCGCTGACGGCTATCAGTTGCTCAATGAGCTCGGTGCCATCGATGATGGCAATGCACTCACGCCAATGGGGATGGAACTGGCCAAATTGCCGCTGGATCCACGGTTAGGTCGAATGATCGTGGAAGCACGTGCCAGGGCCGCCCTGGATGAAGTGTTGGTAATCGCCTCCGCGCTGAGTGTGTCTGACGTGCGTGACCGGCCGCTACAGGCACAACAGCAAGCGGATCAGGCGCACGTCAAATTTGATGACGAAAAAAGTGAATTCAGCGGCTATCTGAAGTTGTGGAAGTGGCTCAACGAATTGAAAGGCAGCCGACGTCAGAGCGAACAATTGCTGCGACAAAATTTCATCAATGCGCGGCGCGTGCGCGAATGGCGCGACATCCATTCGCAATTGCACACGGTGGTGGCCGAGCACAAGTGGCATCTGAATACTTTGCCTGCCAGTTACGAACAACTGCATCAGGCAATTCTGTCTGGTTTGCTGGGGAACATCGGCTGCAAAATGGAAGGCGATGGGACTGCTGGCGAATATCTGGGCGGGCGTGGGATCAAGTTCTATCCCCACCCTGGCGCGCATCTGGTGAAAAAGCCGGGGCGCTGGATCGTCGCTGCCGAGTTGGTGGAAACTACGCGATTGTTTGGACGCGGCATTGCCGCCATTGAGCCGCAATGGCTGGAACAGGTGGCCGGTCACTTGCTCAAAAAGCAGGTGCTCGATCCGCATTGGGAGAAGAAAGCGGCGGAAGTTTTGGCATCGGAACGTGCCACCCTCTATGGTTTGGTTGTTTACAGCGGTCGCCGTGTTCGCTACGAAAAGGTGGATTTGGCCGGGGCGCGCGAGATCTTCATTCGTCAAGCGCTGGTGGCCGGTGAGTGGGAATGCAAGTTTGCGTTCCTGCAAGCCAACCACAAACTCATCACGCAGGTGCAAGAGCTCGAACACAAGGCACGCCGCCAGGATGTATTGGTCGATGACGAGTTGATTTTTGCTTTTTACGACCAGCAGTTGCCAGCCGATGTCTGTAGCGCGCGCAGCTTTGAGAATTGGTACCGGGTCGAATCCAGCAAGCCGCGCTACTTGCTGGCGCAGGCATCGCCCGCCCGCGCTTCGTCAGCTACCAGCCGTTTGCTGTTCCTGACCCGTGAGGAATTGATGCGCCATGAGGCGGCCGGAATCACCAGCGAATTTTTTCCCAAAACCATCCGTCTCGGGGGTGTCGATTGTGTTTGCAGCTACCGGCACGAACCGGGCAGCGATCACGATGGCCTGACGGTGACGGTGCCGCTGTTTGTTCTCAATCAGATCAACGATGAGCGTTGTGAATGGCTGGTCCCCGGAATGCTCAAGGACAAAATCCAGGCGCTGCTCAAAACCTTGAATCAACGAACACGTTCGCGCTTGCTGCCGCTGGCGGAGTCGGCTGCCAAAATGGACAAACTGTTGGGACAACCGGCAACTTTTGGCAGCGGCTCGCTGCTCGCTGCGGTGCTCAAACAGGTGCGCCAGATCACGACGCTGGAAGTCGTAGCAGCGGACTTCAAGCTAGATCAACTCAGCCCGCACCATTTCATGAATTTCCGTCTGGTCGATGAACATGATCGCCAGCGTGGCAGCGCCCGCAACCTGGGTGCGCTGAAGGCCGAATTTGGCACCCAGGCTCGGGGCGCTTTTCAGGCTTTGGCCGGGTTGAAGCTTGACTCGATGCCGACACTGCCTACGCCTATGCAGGTGTCAACCGGCAGCCCAGCGCTCAACCCGGATCGAGCGCACCAACGGGCATATGCTGCAACAAAATTGATCGCCAATGACACTCGCCCATTCAGCGCCGAGCGTCGGGACAGGTCGATAGACAGTGCACAACGCTACACCGACTGGACTTTTGGTGAACTGCCGCAATTGCTGGAAATTGATCAACCCGGTGCCGCCAAGGGGCAAACCTTGATCGGTTTTCCAGCACTGATCGACGTTGGTGACGCAGTGACGATTGAAGTCTTCGACGAACCGCTGGTGGCTGCCGCCAGGCATCGCCATGGGCTGCGGCGTTTGTTTGCCTTGCAGATCAAGGAGGCGCTGAAATACCTGGAAAAGAATATTCCGGAATTGCAAAAGATGGCGATCACCTTCATGCAAGTCGGCCGCAGCGTCGAGGGCCAAAATTCAAATTCGAAACCAGCTTGCGGCGGCACGCTGGAAGAATTGCGCGAACAAATCATCACCGTGGCGCTGGAGCGGGCATTCCTGCTCGATCCCCTGCCCAACGACGCACTGGCGTTCAAAAGCCGTTTGCAAGAAGGTCGCGCTCGCTTGGCGCTGATTGCCAACGAAGTGGCGCGATTGGCAGCGAGCATTCTCACCGAGTACGCCCGCACGGTTCGCAAGATTAAGGAAACCCACCATGCGAGCGAGGCCACAGCCGACGCGTCGCAACAGTTGACGCGCCTGGTTTCCAAACAGTTTCTGACGGACACGCCATGGGCTGCGTTGCAACACTTCGTTCGTTACTTGAAAGCCATCACGGCACGACTGGAAAAATACCAGGCTGACCCCCAACGCGACAGCACGCGTTGGCGTGAAATTCGGCCGCTGGAACAACACTACCGGCAGTTACTGGCAGAGCGCAAAGGTCTGGCCGATGCGCGTCTGGATGAATTTCGCTGGCTGCTTGAAGAACTGCGTGTGAGCCTGTTCGCGCAGGAGCTGCGCACACCGCAACCAGTGAGCGTCAAGCGACTGGAAAAGGCTTGGGCGCAACTGGTGAATTGAACTACCTTGCGCTACAAGCGGGCCAAGCGTTCCAGCGCCGCTTTCAGGGTTTCGTCTTTTTTGGCAAAGCAAAAACGCACCACGTGTTGATCGAAGCCGTTGGCATAGAAAGCCGATGCCGGAATGGCAGCGACACCAATTTCGCTCGTCAGCCAGCAGCAGAACTCGGCTTCTTTCAGATCGCTGATGGCCGAAATTTCGACACTCTGAAAATAGCTACCCTCACACGGCAGCAGCTTGAACCCGGTGCCCTGTAGTCCAGCCGCAAACAGGTCGCGCTTGCGCTGGTAAAAAGTGCTCAGCTCCAGGTAGGGAGCGGGATCCGCCATATAGCTGGCCAGCGCGTGTTGCACCGGTGTATTGACGGTAAACACATTAAATTGATGCACCTTGCGAAATTCACTGGTCAATGCTGCCGGGGCTGCCACATAGCCCACTTTCCAGCCCGTGACGTGGTAAGTTTTTCCAAAACTTGAAATCACAAACGCGCGCTCGGCCAAGTCGGCAAAACTTGCCGCACTTTGATGTTGTCGGTCATCAAACACCATGTGCTCATAGACCTCATCGCAGATCAGCAGAATTGCCGTTGGGACGAGCAGCTCTTGCAGACGCAGCATTTCGCCGCGGGTCCATACCGTGCCACTTGGATTGTGCGGTGTGTTGACAATGATGGCGCGCGTTTTGGCACTGATGGCGGCGCTGATCCGGTCGAAGTCGGGCCTGAAACTGCCGGGTGTCAATGGCACGGCGACTGGGATCCCACCGGCGAGGACGATGTCAGGCGCGTAGCTGTCGTAACAGGGTTCCAGCACGATGACTTCATCACCGGTGTGCACCACCGCCAGGATGGCCGTCAAAATGGCTTGTGTGGCACCGGCCGTGACGGTGATTTCAGTCTCGGCGTTGTAATGCCGGTGGTAAAGGTTTTGCACCTTGTTGGCAATCGCTTCGCGCAGTGCGGCGACACCAGCCATGGCCGGATATTGATTCAATCCGCGCTGCATGGCAGACGTGACAGCGTTGACCAACTTGGGGTCACAGTCGAAGTCCGGGAAGCCCTGCCCCAGGTTGATGGCATTTTTCTCGGCGGCCAGTCTGGACATCACGGTAAAAATCGTGGTTCCAACGGCGGGCAATTTCGATTGAATGGCAGGAGTTGTCATAGTCACAGTTCGTAATCATCCACGTGACCGGTCATGACGCGCTCGATCAGGCTCGGTGTCAGTCGGTCGCTCACAAAAGCGGCAAATTTCAGCACAAAATTGCGCAGATAGGCACCACGCTTGAAGGCGACCCGGCTCACATTTTGCCCAAACAAGTGACCAGCGGGGCGTACTGCGAGCCCGGTTTTTTCGCCCTCCGACAAAATGTCCCGAACCGACATCTCAGCGGCGATACCCAGCCCCAAACCGAGCCGAACATAAGTCTTGATCACGTCAGAATCAATGGCTTCGAGCGCGATGCGCGGCTGCAATTTGCGCTGTGCGAAAGCGTGGTCAATTTTGCTGCGTCCGGCATAGGCCGGGTGGTAGGTGATCAATGGCTCGCCCGCGATGTCCTCCAGCGTCAGATGCTCCTTGCGGCACAGCGGGTGCCCGAGCGGCAGCACCACCACGTGCTGCCATTCGTAGCACGGCAATGTCACCAATTCACGGTAGTTTGCCAGTGACTCGGTGGCAATGCCGATTTCTGCCACTTCATCGATCAGCATCTGCGCCACCTGATCGGGTGAACCCTGGTGCAGACTGACGTTGACTTTTGGATAGGTCTGGCGCAGCTTGGCCACTGGCTCGGGCAACACGTAGCGTGCCTGGGTGTGAGTACTGGCGATTGAAAGTGTGCCGCTGTCCTGGGCACTGTATTGATCGCCGATACGCTTGAGGTTGCCAATCTCGAGCAGGATCAGGTCGATGCTTCGCAGCACCAATTGACCGGGTTCAGTGACGTGTTTGAGACGCTTGCCATGGCGGGCAAAAATCTCCACCCCCAGTTCGCTCTCAAGTTCGATGATGGCTTTGGAAACACCTGGCTGTGAGGTGTGCAACGCCTTCGCTGCTTCAGTCAAATTGAGCTGACGCTTGACGGCTTCCTGTACAAATCGAAATTGATGTAAATTCATATCTAACGATGCAGTTTATTATGCATCATCAATCTATGCCCGCAGCCCATTAGGCGCGACTGAGGCACCGGCTGCATGAACATGCCGACCGTGCTCTCAGCGGAAAACCAGCCAACCCAGAGCGCTGAGCGATAGCAACGAATAGATCAGGCCGGGCAGCGCTGCGGTCACCCAGGGTTGCCAGTTTTGCAGATTGCCAACATAACCAAACACATTGTTCAACAGAAAAAAACTGATCCCAACCATGACTCCGCCAAACACATGTGAGGCAATGCTGCCCGAGCGGAAATGAAGGTATGCAAAAGGCAGTGCCAGCACCACCATGACCAGACAGCTCAACGGGTAAAAAACTTTTTTCCAGAATTCGATTTCGTAGCGTTGCGAGTTCTGCGCGTTGGCGTTCAGGTGTGCAATGTACTGGTACAAATCAATCGTTTTCATTCGTTCGGGTTTGAGCAGTGCCGCAGCCAGCATTTGGTCACTGATCTGGTTGGGCCAGCGAAACTTTTCCAAGTGCTGTTGCCCGATGCTGGTGCCCTGACTGCTGGGCAGCGGCAGCACGGTGCGTTCGACCCGATTGAGAATCCAGGCACCGTCGGAAAAATCGGCGCTTTGCGCCTGCATCATCGAGCGCAACGAACCCTGTGCATCGAACTCAAAAACGCGCACCGAGTGCATATGACCGTCTGACTCCAAAGCGCCAACGTTGACAGCATAGCGCGCATCACCCTGGCGTTCCTTTAGCCAGGCACCGGTTTGACCGACGGTCAAGTGGCCCTGGTAGCGTGCTTTGAGCAATTGCGCCGTTCGATCGGCTAGCGGCGCGACATAGTCACCAACCAGAAATGTCAGCAAGACAAGTCCCAGGCCCAGCAACAACAGCGTTTTGAGCGCCCGCCCAGGGTTCAGGCCGCTGGTTCTCAAAATGGTGTACTCGGAGTTTTGCGCCATTCTCGCCATCACAAAAATAGTGCCAATCAGGACGGCAATGGGCAGCAATTCATAAAGATGCGTTGGTATTAGCAACGTGACAAACGTCAGTGCCGGAAGGATTCCATACCCCACTTTGGAATAACGTCCAATGGCCTGAATTTCTTCGGCAAAATCAAAGAAGAAAAAGAGCGCAAGAAAACCAAAACTGACCAGCGTCACGGCGTTGAGTATTTCGCCATAAATAAGGCGTCGAATGGTTTTCAAAGCGTTGCCTCCGGTGCGCTCGCATGGTTGACGAAAGTTCGGCGCAGCCACCACCCGCCATGCCAATTGTTGTGCTCCTTGGTCAACCACAAACAGCCAATGGCCAACGCGCTGCCATGCAGTGCCAACAAAAAGACGCTCAGACTCACGGCACCCGAAGCAATCCAAGTCTGGCCCAAATTCAGCAAGTTGTAATACAAAATAAAAGCAAAAATGGCAAAGACCAGGTGAACGCTGCGTCCAACACGCGGGTTGGCGCTGGAAAGACCAACACCGATGACTACAAAATTGATGGCTGCCAGAACCAGGCCGATGCGCCAAGATAGCTCGGCCCGGTTGTGGGGCGTTGCACTGTGCAGCAAGCTCAACGTGGTGCGCGTATTGACCGGAACGTCGTCCTCGCTGGCCAGCATCGCAGCGCCCACCTTGAGACCATATTCGTCAAAGGCGCTGATTTTCAGGTCCCTTGTGCCGACAGCGGACTCGATTCGCTCGCCGGCATTGAGCAGCAAAAAACGGTCGGTGCCGATGTTCTGAATTCGGCCACTGCGCGCTGTGGTCACGCTCTGCTTGCCATTTTCGATGGTGGCGATGAAAACATTGCTGCCGGTTTGCGCGTGTCCAACGTTTTTTTCGACGAAAAACACACGGGTGCCTCCGGCCGACTCCTGAAAACGACCTGGTTCCACGCGCTCAATGTCACCGCGTTTTTCGTACAGGTTGCGCATGGCCTCAATCCTGCCGTTCGACCATGGCAAAACGGTCGTCGCCAATGCCATCACTACCAGCAAGATCGGCCAGGCAAAGCGGAACAATGGCCTCAGCAGTGTGGCCAAGCCACGGCCACTGACAAACCAGATCACCATTTCGCTGTCACGGTACATCCGCGACAAGCTGGCGATGATGGCAATAAACAAGCTCATGGTCAGGATGGTGGGCATGTAGGCCAGCACGGTATAGCCCATGATCAAGGTCACGTCCGATGGGTTAAAGCTTCCCAGCGATGCCTGACCCAGAGTGCGAATCAAGGTCATGGTCATGACCACCGTGGTCAGCACGATCAGCGTGGCACCGAAGCTGCGCGCCAATTCCTTTCGAATAGATGAGTGAAATAACATGGATAATCAAACTTGCCCAACAGTTCGCGTCCATGTGAACGCGGCGGCTCCGACTTCCTTGGATTAGAAACCCGAATTATGAACTTTGAACTGAAAAAATTAGACCTTGACCACGCCAGCCGGGAAAAATGTGACGCTCTGATCGTGCTGGTCGGTGATGCTTTCAAACCCGGAAAAGATGTTTTATCGGTTCAGTTGGCTGCGGCCCTAAAAGCTGGCGACCTGCAAGCCAAGTCCGGTAAAACGCTGGCTTTGTACCACGTCGATGGCATTACTGGCACACGTGTGGTGTTTGCCCACTGCGCTGGCGGTTCAGCCAAGGAAGTCAGCGAATCCGTGGCAGCAGCGGTGCTGGCGACCAAAGCCCCCAACGTCAAAAAGCTGGTACTTTGTTTTGCGCTGCCAGCGCAGCCAACAGCCGTTCGCGCTGCCCTGCTCGCTGTTGCCCAAGCCAGCTATGCTTATACCAGCACCAAATCAAAACCTGAGCCCAGGGCGATAGAGCGTGTTGTACTAGCGCTGCCGGAAATCGAAAAATTCAAAACCGGCTTTACCGGCACCTGCGCCACGATCACGGGGATAGAACTGGCCAAGGAGTGGGCCAATCGCCCAGCCAATCATGCCACCCCCAGTCTGCTGGCCAACGTTGCGCGCGTGTTGGCCAAGCTGCCAAATATCAAGTGTGAGGTGCTGGGTCTGAAAGAAGTCACCAAACTGGCAATGGGTGCGTTCCTGGCAGTGGCGCAAGCCTCGCAAGAACCGCTGCGATTCATTGTGCTGCGCTACAACGGTGCTGCCAAAGCAACGCCACCGACGGTGCTGGTGGGCAAAGGCATCACTTTTGACAGCGGCGGTATTTCGATAAAACCTTCGGCTGAAATGGATGAAATGAAGTTTGACATGTCGGGTGCCGCCAGTGTGTTGGGTGTCTTTCGCACTTTGGGCGAACTGCGTCCGGCAATCAATGTTGTCGGTTTGATTCCGGCTTGCGAAAACCTGCCGGGCGGTGCTGCCGTAAAGCCGGGCGATGTCATCACCAGCATGAGCGGACAAACGGTTGAAGTGCTCAACACCGATGCGGAAGGCCGACTGGTTTTGTGTGATGCGCTGACCTACGCACAACGCTTCAAACCGGCTGCGATCATCGACATTGCAACCCTCACCGGTGCTTGCATGATTGCGCTCGGTGGCGTGCGCAGCGGCATGTTCTCCAATGACGAAACATTGGCTGGCGCTTTGCTGGCAGCGGGTGAATCTTCGTCCGACCCTTGTTGGCGCATGCCCCTGGACGATGATTACGCCGAAGGCCTCAAGACCAGTTTTGCCGATGTCGCCAACGTTGCTGGCCGTATGGGTGGTGCCATCACAGCAGCCAAGTTTTTGCAGCGCTTTGCCGGTCAGGCACCGTGGGCACACCTCGATATTGCAGGTACCGCCTGGAAGTCCGGCACGGCCAAGGGTGCCACCGGCCGACCGGTGGCTTTGCTGTTGCAATACCTGCTGACTGAGAAGAATTAAATTCAACCGAACCCGTCCCGCTTCGTGACCACCATTGCTTTTCACGTCAACGTGCCAGATCGGCTCGGCTACGCCTGTCGCCTGCTGCGCAAGGCAGTGGGCAGTGGTGCCAGCGTGGTAACCTGCGCCGGGCCGGAAATGTTGCAACAGTTTGATCAACTGCTGTGGACGTTTTCAGCGACCGATTTCATACCCCACTGCCTGTCCAGTGCAACTGAGCAGCAGCTCAGTGCCTCGCCTGTCATTCTTGCGTCATCGATTGAGTCCGTGCCGCACCACGAGGTGCTGCTTAACCTGGGCCAGCAGGTGCCGCAAGGTTTTGAGCGATTCGAGCGCATGATTGAATTGGTCACGACCGACGATGAAGACCGAAAAATTGCCCGTCGGCGCTGGAAGCATTATTCTGACGCTGAACACACCATGGCGTTGCATGATCTGGCATGACAGGCACCAAAGTGATGACGGCTGCTGACCTGAATTTGCCCCGTTTTTTGCCCACTTTGACCGAAGTCGTGCAGACCGGCCCCGGCCTGCCGGCACCCGCTGCCCCAGCGTCCGAGCTCGATGCCATCGTGGTCGATGTCATGCAACGGGTGCAAACACTGGTCGAGGGCCGCCTGGCGGAGGAACTTAACGCCGTGCTGGGCGACCAGATCGAGCAAAAACTACAGGATTTGCGCTTGCGTTTTTGGCGTGAGATCCAGACCGATGTGCAAGCAGCGGTGCTTGAGGCTATTGCCCAACGCTCACAGTCGCCAAGCTGAAAATATTTCGGCTTTTGCACACCGGGTTGGTAGCTTCCCTATGTCGAATGACCATAAATTGCGTTATCGTGTCGCCCGTGGAGAAATTTAATTCACATTTTTTTAACTTGGAGTTGTCTATGCAATTGAAATTGAAAATGACTGCGGCGGCTGCGATGGCTGTTGCTTGCAGTATGTCGTTGGCCCAGGATGTTCAAGTGGTGAAAATTGGTCACGTTGCCCCGATGTCCGGTGCCCAGTCGCACTATGGCAAGGACAATGCCAATGGTGCCATGATGGCCGTTGAAGATTTGAACAAGCAAAACATCGTCATCGGTGGCAAGAAGATCAAGTTTGAGCTTCAGGCTGAAGATGATGCTGCCGACCCAAAACAGGGAACAGCAGCGGCGCAAAAACTCTGTGACAGCAAAGTTGCCGGTGTCGTCGGCCACTTGAATTCTGGCACCACCATCCCGGCTTCCAAGGTCTATCACGATTGCGGAATTCCGATGGTCACTGGCGCTGCTACCAACCCCAACCTGACCAAGCCCGGTTACAAGACAACCTATCGCATCATTGCCAATGACAATTCACTTGGTGCCGGTTTGGCAACTTATGCCGCCGATGCCCTGAAAATCAAGACGGTTGCCATCATTGACGACCGCACGGCATACGGCCAGGGCGTGGCAGAAGTGTTCAAGAAAGTCGCCATGACGAAGGGCATCAAGGTTGTTGACGATCAGTTCACCACCGACAAAGCCACTGATTTCATGGCCATTTTGACTGCCATCAAGGCGAAGAAGGCCGAGGCCATTTTCTTTGGCGGCATGGATCCACAAGCGGGCCCGATGTTGCGCCAGTTGGAACAACTCGGTATGGGCGGTGTCAAGTACTTCGGTGGCGACGGCATTTGCACCAGCGAAATCGCCAAACTGGCCGCCGGTGCCAAGACGCTCAACAACGTGGTTTGCGCTGACGGTGGTGCCTCGCTGAAAAAGATGCCTGGTGGCGAAGCCTGGAAAAAGCGTTATGACGCTAAATATCCTGGTCAGTTTCAGGTTTACAGCCCGTACACCTATGACGCAACTTTCGTTCTGGTCGATGCGATGAAGCGCGCCAATTCAACCGATCCCAAGGTCTATACGGCCAAGTTGGCTGAAGCCAACTTCAAGGGCGTGACTGGTACGATTTCTTTTGAACCCAATGGCGAGTTGAAACAACCCAGCATCACCCTTTCGGTTTACAAGGATGGCAAGAAAACAGCCTTGAACTGATGGTTTGAGCTCAGCTTGAAGAAAAGCCACCTGCGGGTGGCTTTTCTTATAGGGCTGTCAGTTAAAATCCACCCAAGCTGGAGCGGTGGATGAGCGGTTTAAGTCACACGCCTGGAAAGCGTGCGAGGGGTCAAACCCTCCGCGGGTTCGAATCCCGCCTGCTCCGCCAATCACTGGCAAGGCTTACATCAACATGGTGTTGCGAATCAAACCGACTGCCAGACCTTCAATTTCAAATGGTTCACCGGGCTCGACCACTATCACTTGATAGTCCGGGTTTTCGGGATGCAGCTCAATACAGTTTTTGTTACGGCGAAAACGCTTCACTGTGACCTCGTCGCCCAGACGGGCCACCACGATCTGACCATTTTTGGCATCCCGGGTGGATTGCACCGCCAGCAAATCACCGTCCATGATGCCAGCATCCCGCATCGACATGCCACGCACTTTGAGCAGGTAGTCGGGTTTGCGCTGAAACAGGCTGTTTTCGACGTAATAGGTCTGATCGATGTGCTCTTGCGCGAGAATTGGCGCGCCGGCCGCTACACGGCCGACCAGCGGCAAAGCCAGTTGCGCCAGACTTGGCAGTTGAAAGGAGAGTTGTTTGTTGCGTGATTCGTTGATGGAGCGCAGCGTTTCGCTCCTGAGGCGAATGCCGCGGGAAGTACCGCTGAGGAGTTCGATGGCACCTTTGCGTGCCAGTGCCCGCAAGTGTTCTTCGGCTGCGTTAGCTGATTTGAAACCGAGCTCGGTAGCAATTTCAGCGCGCGTGGGTGGCGCGCCGGTGCGCGCAATGGCGCTTTGAATCAAATCCAGAATCTGCTGTTGACGCGCTGTGAGTTTTGGGCTTTCAAGCATTGCGATTCCTTTGAATGACGGTAGGTCAGGCTGTTACTTTGTACACGCTGTTCTTGTACTCAGTGGCTGTATTTTTAACCAGTTTAGGAAAGTGTGCAAGTGAAATACCAACAAGTTTCAAAAAAATTGGTGGTGCTGGGGACCGGCGGCACCATCGCCGGCCGCTCCGAACACGAATTTGACAATATCGGCTACGCTGCTGCGCAGTTGAGTGTGGCCACTTTGCTCGACATGGTTCCCGCTCTGGATAGCGTGTTGCGCGGCCACGACTTGCACAGCGAGCAGGTGGCGCAAGTCGATAGCAAGGACATGCGTTTTGACATCTGGCTGGCACTGGCACAACGCGTAACGCTCTACTTGTCGCAGCCGGACGTGGCAGCCGTGGTCATCACGCACGGCACCGACACCGTTGAGGAGACCGCCTATTTTTTGCAGTCTGTGTTGTCACCCGCGCTGATCAACCACAAGCCGGTGGTGCTGGCGTGCGCCATGCGTCCAGCTTCAGCCCGCTACCCGGATGGGCCGCAAAACCTGATGGACACGGTGACGGTTGCACTGGCACCTGGTGCAGCCGGGGTGATGGTGGTCTGTGCCGGCACGGTGCACAGCGCGCTCAATGTCCAAAAAGCCCAGACTTACCGGCTTGATGCCTTCACTTCGGGTGATGCCGGGCCGCTGTGCTACGTCGAAGAAGGCCAGTTGCGACCACTGAAAAACTGGCCACAAACCCAACTTGACAGTTCCAGTGTCAACATCGCCAACATTGCCCAATTGGCCAACTGGCCGCGGGTCGAGATTGTCATGAGCTACGCCGGCTGCGGCGGCGAAGTGGTTGATGCCCTGTTGTTGGCGGGTACGGCGGCAACGCCGCTGCGCGGCATCGTGGTCGCTGCCACCGGCAATGGCACCATCCATCAGCAATTGGAAGCGGCGCTGCGGCGCGCGCAGGCAAGCGGAATCCGGGTGGTGCGTTCAACCCGCTGCGCGTTTGGACAGGTGCTGGCACTGGAGCGGGCCGAGTTCGAGCACTTCAATGGATTGTCGCCGGTGAAGGCCAGGATCGCGCTGATGCTGGCGTTGATGAAACCTTGAAACCCCACTAATAGCGTGCATTGCCCGGCGTTCTGGGAAACGGGATCACGTCGCGCACGTTGGACAGCCCGGTGATGTAAGACACGGTGCGCTCAAAGCCCAGGCCAAAACCGGCATGCGGCACCGTTCCGTAACGCCGCAGATCACGGTACCAGCTGTAATGCGCCGGATCCAGACCGACTTCGAGCATGCGCCGGTCAAGCACCTCCAGGCGTTCCTCGCGCTGCGATCCACCGATGATTTCACCAATCCCCGGTGCCAGCACATCCATCGCGGCGACGGTTTTTTCATCGCTAGAGAGGCGCATGTAGAAAGCCTTGATTTCTTTGGGGTAGTTCATCAGCACGGTCGGGCCGTTGACGTGTTTTTCGGCAATGTAGCGCTCGTGTTCTGATTGCAGGTCGACGCCCCACTGCACCGGGTAGGCAAATTGCTCCTTGCTGGCCTCAAGCACCCGGATGGCATCGGTGTAATCCATGCGGACAAATTCCGAATTGGCGATGTGCTCGAGCTTGGCAATCAGTCCCTTTTCGATCCGATCGTCAAAAAAAGCCATGTCGTCGGCGCGTTCACTCAGCACTCTGGCGATGATGAATTTCAGCAGTGCTTCGGCCAACGCAGCGTTGTCGCTCAAATCGGCAAAAGCGATTTCCGGCTCGATCATCCAGAACTCGGCCAGGTGTCGCGCCGTGTTGGAGTTTTCCGCCCGGAATGTCGGGCCGAACGTGTACACCTTGGACAAGGCCATGCAATAGGTCTCGACGTTGAGTTGCCCGGAGACGGTCAGGAAAGCTTCCTTGCCAAAAAAGTCCTTTGAGAAATCAATTTTCCCGTCGGCCTGGCGCGGCAAATTCATCAGATCAAGCGTTGAGACGCGAAACAGTTCCCCCGCGCCTTCGGCATCCGAGATGGTGATGATGGGCGTGTTGACCCAGACAAAGCCATGCGCATCAAAGAACTGATGAATCGCCGCTGCGATGGTGTGGCGCACCCTGCTGGCCGCGCCAATCACGTTGGTGCGTGGACGCAAATGAGCCACTTCGCGCAAATATTCCATCGAATGCGCTTTCGGGGTGATCGGGTAGGTGTCGGGGTCATCGACCCAGCCGACCACCTTGATCGTGCTGGCCTGCATCTCAAAGGGTTGACCCTTGGCCGGCGAGGCCACAATGACACCGGTCGCCTCCACCGCGCACCCCGCTGTCAGACGCTGCACTTCCTGCGGGTAGTTGGCCAGCGAGCTGGGTGCCACCACCTGTACCGGATGAAAGCAGGAGCCGTCCGACACGTTGACAAAAGACACGCCCGCCTTGGAATCGCGACGGGTTTTCACCCAGCCCTTGATAGTGACGGCACCGGAGCCCAGCGGCACTTTGCCTTGCAGTACGTCGTGACAAGTAAAAAAAGGCGCAAGGGTCGGCATGTCAAATTTCCTGTGGGGTTGCGTGAGGCCACGCTGTGTGCTGAAGAAAGGTTTTAGCTGTGCAGAGCGGTCAATGCCCGGCTGGTGATCTCACTGACATCACCGGTGCCACTGATGGCGCAGTACTTGGGTGCCGCAACCGGATCGGCCTTGGCCCAATCGGAGTAATACTTCACCAGCGGACGCGTCTGGGCGCTATAGACCTCCAGTCTTTTCTTGACCGTTTCTTCCTTGTCGTCGTCGCGCTGGATCAGCGCCTCGCCAGAGATGTCGTCGCGCCCTGCTACTTTGGGCGGATTGAATTTGACGTGGTAAGTGCGGCCCGAAGCCGGATGCGAACGCCGGCCACTCATGCGCTCGATGATGGCTTCGAACGGCACCTCAATATCCAGCACATAGTCGATTTTGACTCCGGCCGCTTTCATGGCATCGGCCTGTGCGATGGTGCGTGGAAAACCGTCAAACAAGAACCCCTTGGCGCAATCACCCTGGGTAATGCGTTCCTTCACCAGGTTGATGATCAGATCGTCGTTGACCAGGGCGCCCGCTGCCATGATTTTTTTGGCTTCCATTCCGAGCGCGGTGCCCGCTTTCACGGCGGCGCGTAGCATGTCGCCGGTCGAAATTTGCGGAATGCCATATTTTTGGCAAATAAAAGTCGCTTGTGTGCCCTTGCCGGCCCCGGGTGCCCCCAACAAAATCAGTCTCATGATGATCCTTTGACT
This sequence comes from Rhodoferax sp., assembly GCA_036171375.1. Classification (GTDB taxonomy): domain Bacteria; phylum Pseudomonadota; class Gammaproteobacteria; order Burkholderiales; family Burkholderiaceae_C; genus Rhodoferax. The sequence continues at coordinate 22,911 of JAVHQY010000175.1, forward strand.
CAACAAAAATAAATGGCGCGCCGACTCCCGGCGTTAAAGCCCGCCGACTTCCCTTGTCGACGCGAGAATAGCATGGTCGGCTAAACCGGCCCACTGGTTGGAGCGCAACGAAACAGCGTGCGCACCCGCTCCAGGTCTTCCGGCGTATCAACCCCGGCACCGGGTACTTTTGCGCTGACCACCACCGCAATGCGGTAGCCGTGCCACAGGGCGCGCAATTGCTCCAATGACTCGGCACGTTCCATGGGGGCTTGTGACAAGGTCGGAAAGCGGCGCAGAAAGCCAGCGCGATAGCCATAAATCCCGATGTGCCGCAGCGGTGGTGTGTTGGACGCGGCGGAAAAAGCTGCCCCGTCGCGCCAAAACGGGATGGCGGCGCGGCTGAAATAAAGCGCCCAACCCTGGCCGTCAAGAACCACCTTGACCACGTTCGGGTTGTTGAACTCCTGCTCGCTGCCAATGGCGCAAGCGGCGGTGCTCATGGCCGCGTCGGAATGGCGCTGTAGCACATCAGCCACGGCCGCCACCAAGTCCGGGTCAATCAGCGGTTCATCGCCTTGCACGTTGACGACAATTTCATCGTCACCCAAACCCAGCAAATCGCAGGCCTGCGCCAGACGATCGCTGCCGCAAACGTGATCGCTGCGGGTCAGCACGGCTGCAACGCCATGGGCCTGACAGACTTCAATGATTTCAGCGCTGTCGCCGGCGACGACCACGCGCACCGCTGGCGGCACGCCGCCGCGCACGCGTTGTGCCACGCGCACCACCATCGCAACACCTTCGATGTCGGCCAGCGGCTTGTTGGGCAAACGGCTCGATGCCATCCGCGCCGGAATCAAAACGGTATAGCTCAAAGCCCCAGTTCCTGGTCGCTCAGCGTGCGTGCCTGTGCTTCGAGCATGATCGGTATGCCATCGCGCACCGGGTACGCCAATCGTGCGCTGCGAGAGATCAGCTCCTGGTGCTCGCGGTCATATTCGAGCGCCCCTTTGGTCACCGGGCAAACCAGCAATTCAAGCAATCGTGTGTCCATGCGTTGATGATAACGGCTAGCCAGGTCCGTTTGCCAGCCTGGCTGCCAAGCGTGCATCGAGCTGTTCAAAAAAAGCACTCTCAGGGCTCAACACCAACTCAACCGCCACTGCAGCAGGCTCGATAGACCACAATTTGACGGCATCCTTTTCGGTACAAATCACGGTGTAATCATGATAGCGCGCGGAATCGAAATCGGCAAAATCATCGTGGTCCGGTAGCGCCAGGGTCCGCGCCAGCGGCAATCCTTGCTCTCGCAACATGGCAAAAAAATCTGCCGGATTGGCAATCGCCGCCAACGCCAGCAGCGGTTTGTCGCCTGCGCGCCCGGCACCGGCCAATGCCGCCAGCGCCACTTGACTGCCATCGGAACGCCTGGCGACGGGACTCAAGTGGCGACGCGCGTGCCAACCGGCAAACGCTGGCCGTTGACCCGTGTGCAGCACCCAGTCCACCTGGCGCGGCCACGGCTCACGCAGCGGTCCGGCTGGCAGCAAAAAACCATTGCCGATGCCGCGGTCATCAAACACGCAAATCTCGAAGTCCCGCTGCAAGGCAAGGTGTTGCAACCCGTCATCGCAAACGATGACCTGCGTTTGCGGGTAACGCCGCAGCAACAACCCGATGGCATCCATTCGGCGCGGCGCGACGAATACCGGGGCAGCCGTGGCGCGGGCGATCAACATCGGTTCATCGCCGACATCGCTGGCCAGGCTGTCGCTTTGCACTTGAAGGCTTTGCCGGCTGCGCCGACCGTAGCCGCGCGAGATCACGCCGACTTGCAGTCCACGCGCCTGCCAGTGCCGCACGATCAGAATCACCAACGGTGTTTTGCCCGAACCACCGGTGATGACGTTGCCAACCACCAGCAGCGGAACCGGCGCTTTTTCAACGCGCAACCATCCGCGCTGGTAGAGCTTGCGCCGCACGGCAACCAGCACGCCAAACAGGCAAGACAGCGGCCACAACAAATAAGCGAGCCAGCCGCGCCGCTGCCAGGCGCGGGTCAGGCCATGCTGCCAGCTCGACGATTGCAAGAACCCGGCCATCACTGCATCAGCGCGTTGTGGACTGGCGCGACGACTGGGTGGTGAAAGTAATTTGCGACAAACCGGCACGCCGGGCGGCTTCCATGACGCTGATGACGGCCTGGTGTCTGGCACTGGCATCGGCGTGAATGACGACCACCGGGTCTTTGGCCCCGTTGGCAATGGTGGCCATCGCCTGCGCCAGCAATTCAACGCTATTGCCAGCCAGCGGCTGGCGTTCGACGCTATAAGCCCCATCACCGCTGATGCTGACCAGAATTTCCTTGGGATAGCTGCGCTGGGTTTCAGTGTCGGCAACCGGCAAGCGCAGTTGCAATTGAGTGAACTTGCTGTAGGTCGTTGACAGCATCAAAAAAATCAGCACCACCAGCAACACGTCGATAAACGGAATCAGGTTGATTTCCGGCTCCTCCTGCTGACGTTGACGAAAATTCATATTTGCATCCTCACACCGGTTTGCGCAGCGTATTGAGGTGCAGCGCCAGCCGTTCGGATGCCAATTCCAGCGTTAACAGATAGTCATCAACACGAGCGCGGAAGTAGCGCCAGAAAATCAGCGAAGGAATGGCCACGATCAGGCCAAAAGCCGTGTTGTACAGGGCAATCGATATGCCTTGGGCAAGTTGCGCCGGATTACCGCCACTGAGACTGCCCGTCGAAGCCTGTGAGCCAAAAATTTCTATCATTCCGACCACTGTGCCGAACAAGCCCATCAGCGGTGCCGCTGAAGCGATGGTGGCCAGGGCACTGAGGTATTTCTCCAGTCGATGCGCCACCATGCGACCCGCGCCTTCCATGGCCGAACGCAACTCACCTTCACTGCACTGCGGATTGCTTTGCAGGGCGCGAAAGCCACTGGCCAGAACTTCACCCAGAGCCGAATTGCCCTCCAGTTGCGTCACGATGTCGCGTTCGGGCACCGCATACCGCGCGATGGCCAGCACCTCATTGAGCAATTTGGGTGGTGCGATCTTGCTGGTTTTCAGACTGATGAAACGCTCAATGATCAACGCCAACGCCAGGATGGAACAGGCGACCAGCGGCCAGATCGGCCAGCCTGCGGCTTGTAGGATTGAAAACAAATGAAATCTCCATGTCGCTAATTTGCAGGGCGATTATGAACCACGCCTGCAGTGATGCCGCTGGCGTGATTGGCAGCTTCAACCGCGCAGTCTGCGCTCAACATGAAGTCACACAAATTGTGGACAAGTTTGTGACAAACTCGGGTAAAAGCGCTCGCAGCCCGCTGCTGGCGGGCGCTGGAACAGATCGATAACAAATTAGGCGAAGCAAAAGGCAATGAAATCAATTGCTTGTCACGAAAAATCATGCGCTGGCGCGGTTGCCATGAGCACCGCAGCGCATGGTTTACCAGCAGTGTTTTGCGGCTTGGCCGCACATAGAGACTGGCACTGTGCGGCCCGGTTTGTTGGCGGCACGCATGACTGAGATGGTCTCCCAGTCACAAGTCTGGCAAGTCAGCGCACTGTGCAGCGCGGTGGCGAAGGCACTGGACGCGCGCCTCAATCCGGTGCTGGTGCGGGGGGAAATCACCGGTTTTACCCGGGCCACCAGCGGGCACTGCTATTTTTCGCTAAAAGATCAGACGGCGCAAATTCGTTGCGCTATTTTTCGCCGTGCTGCGGCGCTGCTGGATTTTTCCCCCTGCAACGGCGAGCTGGTCGATGTGCGCGGCACGCTGGGTGTTTACGAAGCACGCGGCGATCTGCAATTAATGGTCCAAGGCATGAACCGCACTGGCGTGGGTGCGCTGTTTGAGCAATTCCAGCAACTCAAAGCCAAACTTGAAGCGCTGGGTCTGTTCGCTGCGGCGCGAAAACGGCCGCTGCCGCTGATGCCACGCGCCATCGGATTGGTGACTTCACCCGCTGCTGCTGCCTTGCACGATGTTGTCAACACGTTGCAGCGCCGTTTGCCGCACATCGGCGTGGTGCTGGCACCGGCTTCGGTGCAAGGAGCAGCGGCACCGGCCGAGCTGATCGCTGCCCTTGGTAACCTGGCCAGGCCACTGCCCGGCGCGGCGGGCAATGGCCCTTCGATCGATGTCATTTTGCTGGTTCGCGGCGGTGGTTCGATGGAAGATTTATGGGCTTTCAACGACGAACGACTGGCGCACGCCATCGCCAGCAGCCCGGTGCCGGTGGTGTGCGGCGTAGGACACGAGACAGACTTCACCATTGCTGATTTTGTTGCTGATTTGCGTGCACCGACACCCACCGCAGCGGCTGAGTTGGTTGCGCAGCCGCGTTCGCTCTGGCTTGAACTGCTCGAGCGCAGCACGCAGCGTTTGCACGAAGCGCTACAGCGCCAGCTCGAACGCCAACAACAACGGCTGGACATGGCCACCTCGCGGCTAACCAGGCCGGGGCAAGTGGTCGCCGCCCAGCGCCTGCAACTGGACTCCAGCGCACGTCGTCTCAGCACCTGCCTGGGCTACAGTTTGCAGCAACACCGACAACAGTTGGCGGCCTTGCCAAACACCTGGTTGCAGGCACACCAACGCGCTCTGCAGCATTACCACGAGCGCCTGACACGTGCCGCCTTGCAACTTGGGCTGCTCGATCCGGCGCTGGTGCTACAGCGCGGCTACGCCTGGCTGAGCAGCGCTGACGGCCAAGCCATCGGCAGTGTGCGCCAGACCCATGCGGGTCAGCGGCTGCGCGCCACCCTTGCTGACGGCACGGTTGATTTGACCGTGCGACGCGGAACTTGAGCAAAGTTCCTACAATTTGCTCGTATTAACCAACATCTTGAGGAAGCTATGGAACACACTCTGCCTGCCCTGCCCTACGCGATGGATGCCCTGGCACCCTATTACTCCAAGGAAACACTGGAATATCACTACGGCAAGCACCACAACGCCTATGTGGTCAACCTCAACAAGCTGCAAAAAGGAACGGCTTTCGAGAGTCTGTCACTGGAAGAGATCGTCCGCAAAGCCAGCGGTGGTCTGTACAACAACGCAGCCCAGGCCTGGAACCACGCATTTTTCTGGCGTGCAATGAAACCCAACGGCGGGGGCGAACCCGATGGCGCGCTGGCTGCGGCGCTGAAAGCCAAGTGGGGCAGCTACGCGGCTTTCCGGGAAGCTTTTGTCAATTCGGCAGTTGCCAATTTCGGCTCCGGCTGGACCTGGCTGGTCAAAAAGGCTGACGGCTCGGTCGATATCGTCAACATGGGTGCTGCCGGCACGCCACTGACCAGTGCCGACAAAGCCCTGCTCACCGTCGATGTCTGGGAGCATGCCTACTACATTGACTACCGCAACCTGCGCCAAAAATACGTGGAAACGTTTTTTGACAAACTCGTCAACTGGGAATTTGCCGCCAGCAATTTCGCCTGAAATTAGGTTCAATTTGGGTTGAATTGACCCGGCTCGACCCAAGTTATAGGGCAACTCATTCTTTGAAGGGTTGCCATGCAAATCGAAAAACTCACCACCAAGTTCCAGCAGGCGCTGGCAGATGCCCAGTCGCTGGCCTTGGGGAGCGACCACGCCTACATCGAACCGGCGCACCTGCTGGTGGCCATGCTCAAGCAAGACGATGGCCCCGCCGCCCTGCTGCGGCGCGCCGGCGTGAACCTGCCGGGTCTGCTGGCAGCGGCGGAGATCGCGGTCAAAAAGCTGCCGCAGGTCACCGGTCAGGATCAGGTTCAGGTCGGGCGCGATCTGGTGTCGCTGTTGCAGGCTTCAGAAAAAGAGGCCATCAAACGCGGCGACAAGTATGTGGCCGCCGAACTGTTTTTGCTCGCGCTCGCCGACAGCAAACAAGATATTGGCAAACTTGCCAGGGAAAACGGCATCGGGCGCAAAAGCCTGGAGGCCGCCATTGATGCCGTCCGTGGCGGCCAAGGCGTGGATAACCCGGATGCCGAAGGTCAGCGCGAATCGCTCAAGAAATATTGCATTGACCTGACCGAGCGCGCCCGCCAAGGCAAACTCGACCCGGTCATTGGCCGCGACGATGAAATCCGCCGTGCCATTCAGGTGCTGCAACGCCGCACCAAGAACAACCCTGTATTGATTGGTGAGCCCGGCGTCGGCAAGACAGCCATTGTGGAAGGTCTGGCGCAGCGCATTGTCGCCGGTGAGGTGCCCGACTCGCTCAAAGGCAAACGCGTGTTGAGCCTGGACATGGCATCGCTGCTGGCCGGTGCCAAGTTTCGCGGTGAGTTTGAGGAACGCCTGAAAAATGTGCTCAAAGACCTGGCCAAGGACGAGGGCCAAACCATCGTTTTCATTGATGAGCTCCACACCATGGTTGGTGCTGGCAAGGCGGAAGGGGCGATGGACGCAGGCAACATGCTCAAGCCGGCGCTGGCGCGCGGCGAGCTCCATTGCGTCGGTGCCACCACGCTGGACGAGTACCGGAAATACATTGAAAAAGACGCAGCACTGGAGCGGCGTTTTCAAAAAATCCTGGTGGGTGAACCTTCCGTCGAGGCCACGATTGCCATTTTGCGTGGCCTGCAGGCACGCTACGAAACGCACCACGGCGTGCAGATCACCGACCCGGCCATCGTCGCCGCTGCCGAGCTCAGCCACCGCTACATTACGGATCGTTTTTTGCCCGACAAGGCAATTGACCTGATCGACGAAGCGGCCTCCAAGATCAAAATCGAGCTCGACTCCAAGCCTGAGCTGATGGATAAAAAAGACCGGCGACTGATCCAGTTGCAAATTGAGCGTGAAGCAGTCAAACGCGAGAAAGACGAGGCCTCGCAAAAGCGCCTGGAATTGATCAACCAGGAAATCGTCAACCTGCAAAAGGAAATTGCCGACCTGGACGAAATCTGGAAGGCAGAAAAAGCGCAGGCCCAGGGTTCGAAGACCATCATGCAAGAGGTTGAAAAACTACGCTTCCAGATTGAAGAGCTCACTCGCAAAGGCGATTTCAACAAGGCTGGCGAGTTGCGCTATGGCATATTGCCGGCGCTGGAAAAACAGCTCAAGGATGCACAGGCACTGGAGGCGGGCAAAGCCAAGAGCGCCAAGGACGGCGGTCGCGCCCAATTGCTGCGAACCATGGTCGGGGCGGAAGAAATTGCCGAGGTGGTGAGCCGTGCCACCGGCATTCCGGTGGCAAAAATGTTGCAAGGTGAGCGCGACAAATTGCTCCAGATGGAAGACAAGCTGCATCAGCGCGTGGTCGGACAAAACGAAGCGATCGCGGCGGTGGCCAATGCCATTTTGCGCTCGCGGGCGGGCTTGTCCGACCCGAATCGCCCGACCGGCTCGTTTTTGTTCCTGGGCCCGACCGGAGTCGGCAAAACCGAGCTGTGCAAGGCGCTGGCGGGCTTTTTGTTCGACAGCGAAGACCACCTGGTTCGCATCGACATGAGCGAATTCATGGAAAAGCATTCAGTGGCGCGACTGATCGGCGCGCCGCCCGGTTACGTCGGCTACGAGGAGGGCGGCTACTTGACCGAAGCCGTGCGGCGCAAGCCCTACAGCGTGCTGCTGCTTGACGAAGTGGAAAAGGCGCATCCGGACGTTTTCAACGTACTGCTGCAAGTGCTCGACGATGGTCGTCTGACCGACGGCCAGGGCCGCACGGTGGATTTCAAGAATACGGTGATCGTGATGACCAGCAACATCGGCTCGCAGATGATCCAGAGCATGGTGGGGCAGGACTATGAAGACATCAAGGACGCGGTCACCGATGAGTTGAAGAACCACTTCCGGCCGGAATTTTTGAACCGCATCGACGAGACCGTGGTGTTCCATGCCCTGAGTGCCGAGCATATTGCCGCCATCGCTGCCATCCAGATCAAGGTGCTGCAAGAGCGCCTGGCCAAGATGCAATTGACGCTGGAAGTCTCGCCCGCCGCACTGGCCGAGCTGGCCAAGGTTGGTTTTGATCCGCTGTTCGGTGCCCGCCCCCTCAAGCGTGCAATTCAGCAGCGCATTGAAAACCCGCTCTCCAAGCTGCTGCTGGAAGGTCGCTTCCTACCAAAGGATGTGATTCCGGTCGATGTCGATCCAATCCGCGCGCCCGGCCAGTTCAGCTTTGAGCGGGTGGTGCACTGACAAATTTGCGATACTCGCGCCCATGCATCTTGTCGGTAATACAAACAGCGGCTTGCAGGTGGCACCATTGACACCCCAGCAGGCGTGGCAACGTGGCCGGGTGCTTGATGCCATGTTGCCGAGTCCGCTCACCCTACCCCGGGGTGTGGTTCGGCTCAGCCACGCCGAGCGTAACGCTCAAGATGATGCGCGCATGTTGGCAACAGCGCGCAGGCTCAATCCATCGCAAGGCGAGCATGGCGGTTGAGTCTGACCCACTGTTGCAGCTCTTGCGCCGCTTTGCTGAAGAGGGTGTGCAATATGTGCTGGTAGGAGGTCACGCAGTTCGACTCAATGGGTTTGTGCGCAGTACCGAAGACATCGACATCCTGTTGCCTTCGTCCATTGACAATGGTCGCAAGGTCATTCGAGCGCTGGATTTCTTGCCCAGCAGTTCCGAATTAAACCCTGCCTGGTTTGAAGTGGACCCGGCCCAGCCCGATAACATCCGCGTGGCGGATGCATTGCTGCTTGATTTGCTGTTCGCCGCCAATGGTCAGACGTTTGAATCGCTGCGTCCGTATGTGCGCCAGATCAAGGTGGAAGGCGTGCCGATTGTTACGCTCGATATTGATGGTCTGCTCAAAACCAAAACCGCTTACCGTGACAAAGACAAAATCGACATCGCCGTCCTGACGCGCCTGAAAAGGGAACTGGGCTGACCGACTTTGACTGCGCCACAATGGCATCATGAGCGACGCGAGTACCACCCCGCTACCCAAGGCAAAACCGCTGTCGGCACCGCAGAAGGCTTTGCGCAAGCTCGGCCTGCTGCGGCCGATTGATTTTGCCCTGCACTTGCCGCTGCGCTACGAGGACGAAACCAAAATCGTCAAGTTGAGCGATGTGCGCGACGGCGAGATGGCGCAAATTGAAGGGCTTGTCACCTCTTGCGAGGTACGCTTGGCGGGCCAGCGCCAACTGCTGGTGACGCTCGATGATGGGTCTGAGACTTGCCTGCTGCGTTTTTTCAGTTTTTACCCCTCGCAGCAAAAAATGCTGGCAGTGGGCCAGCGCATTCGGGCGCGCGGTGAAGTGCGGGGCGGTTTTGCCGGCCTGACGATGATGCACCCGGCGTTCCAGGCTGCTGGCACCGCCCTGCCCGTGACGCTCACGCCGGTTTACCCCTCGGTGGCCGGTTTGCCGCAAGCCTATTTGCGCCGCGCGGTGCAAAACGAGCTGGCGCGCGCTGACCTGCATGAGTTTGCTGAACTGCAGCCTTGCTACCAGATTGATTCCCGGCCGCTGTGGAGGCTGCGCGATTCACTCCTGTTCTTGCATCAGCCAGCACCCGATGTGGCCATCGCCACGCTCGAAGACCGCACGCACCCGGCCTGGCAGCGGCTCAAAGCCGATGAATTGCTGGCGCAGCAGTTGTCGCAATTGCAAGCCCGGCTGGCACGCGCGCAGTTGCAGGCACCCGCGCTCAGCGCCCACGCGGGCACAGCGCCCTCTTTGCACCAGCGACTGCTGAGCACCCTGCCCTTTGCGTTGACCCGCGCCCAGACCAGGGTGGAGGAAGAAATTGCCAGCGACCTGGCGCGCTGCATTCCGATGCATCGCCTGTTGCAAGGCGATGTCGGTTGCGGCAAAACCGTGGTCGCCGCGCTGGCGGCGGCGCATTGCATCGATGCCGGTTGGCAATGCGCGCTGATGGCACCGACCGAGATTCTCGCTGAGCAGCATTTTCGCAAGCTCATCCAATGGCTGGAGCCCTTGAGAATCAAAACTGCCTGGCTCACCGGCAGTCAAAAAACAAAAGAACGCCGCGCCATGCTGGAACTGATTGCCAGCGGCGAGGCCGGTCTGGTGGTCGGCACCCACGCCATCATTCAGGACAAAGTGGTTTTCAAAAATCTGGCCCTGGCCATCATCGACGAGCAACACCGTTTTGGTGTGGCGCAACGGCTGGCCTTGCGCAACAAGCTCAGCAACGCCAGCCTGGAGCCGCACCTGTTGATGATGACGGCAACGCCGATTCCGCGCACACTGGCAATGAGTTATTACGCCGATCTGGATGTCTCGACCATCGACGAGCTGCCACCCGGACGCAGTCCCATCGTCACCAAGCTGGTCAACGACAAACGTCGCGACGAAGTTATAGCGCGCATTCGCTCGCAGTTGGCGCAGGGCCGCCAGGTATATTGGGTCTGTCCCCTGATCGAAGAGAGCGAAGCGCTGGACTTGCGCAATGCCAGCGAGACTTTCGCACAACTGAGTGCTGCTCTGAAAACCGACGCTGACCTGCAAGTGGGGCTGTTGCATTCACGCTTGCCAAGCGCCGAAAAAAAGGCCGTAATGAACGCATTCATCAACGGCCAATTGGGCTTGCTGGTCAGCACCACGGTGATTGAGGTCGGTGTCGATGTGCCCAACGCCACGCTGATGGTGATCGAGCACGCTGAGCGCTTTGGTCTGTCGCAGTTGCACCAGTTGCGTGGTCGCGTTGGCCGCGGCGCGGCAGCCTCGGCTTGCGTGTTGTTGTACTGCACCGGTGACACGCCACGTCTGAATGAAACCGCACGCGGGCGTCTCAAGGCCATGGTAGAAACCAGCGACGGTTTTGAAATTGCCCGGCGTGATCTTGAAATCCGCGGCCCGGGCGAGTTCCTGGGCGCGCGTCAGTCGGGTGACGCGCTGCTGCGCTTTGCCGATCTGGCCAACGACGACAAGCTGCTGCAATGGGCGCGCCAGACCGCCACCGTGCTGTTGCAGCGTTATCCAGCGCTGGCGCAACAACACGTGCAACGTTGGCTGGGCAGCAAGGCTGAGTTCTTAAACGCTTGAGGGTTTGCCCGGCGACAACCGTTGCCAGCAGTCTCTATCAAATTTCCACTGCGGGGCGCGACGCGTCAATGATTGCGCCACCGTCTGCAAAAACTGCTGGCGCGGCACTTCTGCCGCCCCCAGCCGTGCCAGATGCGCCGTATTTTGCTGGCAATCGATTTGCGCGATGCCATGTTGGCGACAAAATCCCACCAGCGCTGCCAGCGCAATTTTGGACGCGCCACTGCGGCGACTGAACATTGATTCACCAAACACTGCCTGGCCCAAAGCCACACAGTACAGACCACCGACGAGCTCGCCTTCGACCCAGGTTTCAACGCTGTGCGCGAAACCGGAGCGGTGCAGATTTTGATACGCGTCCACCATCGCCGGAACGATCCAGGTGCCCGCCTGTCCTTTTCGCTGGCTGCTGGCGCAGGCCTGGATCACCGCGTCAAAGGTGGTGTCAATGCGGACTTCACAGGCTGGCAACTGAATAAATTTTTTCAGCGATTTGCGAAACGACGGGTGCAGCCGAAACTGCGCCACATCGAGCACCATGCGCGGCTCCGGGCTCCACCACAGAATCGGTTGGTCGCGGCTGTACCAGGGGAATATGCCATGACTGTAGGCGCGGCAAAGCGATGCCACGCTGAGATCGCCGCCAGCGGCAAGCAGTCCGGCTGCCGGCGAATCCGCGTCCCAGGCTGAGCTCACGGGCGGAAAATCCTCCCCGCTGGCAAGCCAGGGCAAGGCGGGTATTTGCTGATTCATCGTGTCATCGTAATCGAACATCCGTGTGCCGATCGTCCCGCTGAATTCTCCGGTGACCCGTTACAATCGCGGCTCGTCGGGGCGTAGCGCAGCCTGGTAGCGCATCTGGTTTGGGACCAGAGGGTCGAAGGTTCGAATCCTTTCGCCCCGACCATCAAACAGGGCCGAGATTCATCAT
>JAVHQY010000176.1:0-2056 GCA_036171375.1 Rhodoferax sp.
ATCCCGAATTGGGATCCGACCCCAATAGCCCTCGGCGGTCGGCTCGAAATTACTCCCCGAATTGGGATCCGACCCCAAAAATCCTACAACGCAGTTCGATGCCACAGCCACAGCCGCAGCCGAGGGCAAATAGGGGTCAAGGGCGACAGTCATTGGGATCTCGCCTTAGCGTAGCTTCGGATCAAGCGCATCGCGCAGGGCATCGGTGAGCAGCGCAAATGCGGTCACAAAAGTGGCCATGCACAGCGTGGCCGCGACCAGTTGCCACCACTTGCCCAGCACCAGCTCGGTCTGGGCTTCGGCCAGCATGGTGCCCCAACTGACCATGTCGATCGGAACACCCAGCCCCAGGAACGACAGGATCACTTCGGCCTTGATGAAACCGACCACGTACAAACTGAGCTGCACCAGGATCACGTGACTGATGTTGGGCAGGATGTGGACGAACATGCGTGACGCATGGGAGGCACCAATGGCTTCGGCCGCGCGCACATATTCGCGTGAGCGATGCTTGATGTACTCGCCGCGCACCAGGCGGTAAATGCCGGTCCAGCCGACCAGCCCCAAAATGATGATCACGGTCCAAGCGCCGCTGCCCAAAGTCCCTGCCAGCGGCCCCGACTTGAGCACGGCGGCCAGCGCAAACACCAACAGGATGTAGGGAATGGCGGTGAAAACGTTGTAGATCCACTCCAGCAAGTCGCCCGCCGGACCGCCGAAGTAGCCGCCAATGGCACCCAGCACGGTGCCGATCAAGGTGGCCATCAAGGCCGCGGCCAGACCCACCGTGATCGACACCTGTGCGCCCTTGATGACTTTGCTCAGCACGTCACGCCCCAACTGGTCGCCACCAAAGGGCAGCGTGGCGGATTTCTCGCTCACTGTGGTCTTGAACTGGGCGGCACGCTGCTGCCACTCCTGGTAGCGCGGTGCCAGCGGATCGACGGCGCTGATATCGACGTTGGGTCCGGCAATGGAATCAACCACAGCGCTCTCGGAGCCATCGACGATTTTCCCGACAAAGTGCGGCGGCGCAAAAGGCGTTCCCACTTCCCGCTGCCAGTCCTTGGCCACCAGACCGAACTGCGCCAGCAGCACCAGCACGATGAAAAACAGCGTCACGTAGAGCGACACCATGCCGACGCGATCGGTTTTGAGGCGCTTCCAGGCTTGTGCCCAAACCCCGGGCGAGCGCGGCAAATCGGAGAGAAGTTCGTGGCTCATTTCAGTGTCACCCGTGGATCAACAAATTTGTACAGCACGTCGGTGATCAGGTTGATCACCATCGTCAGTGCCGCCAGATAAACCGTTGCCGCCTGAATGACGGGGTAGTCGCTGCGGTTGACGGCGACCAGGATTTCGCGTCCCAGCCCCGGGATGGAGAAAAACACTTCGATCAGGAACGAGCCGATGAACACACCCGGCAAACTGATCGCCACGTTGGTCAGAATCGGAATCATCGCATTGCGAAGAACGTGCTTGAACAGGATCATGTTTTCGCTGACCCCTTTGGCGCGCGCGGTGCGAACATAGTCCTGGCTGATCTCATCGAGAAAAAAGCTCCGGTACAAGCGCGTCTCGGGTGCCAGGCTCACCAGCACTGCCAGAAACACCGGCAGCGGCGCGTAAGTGATGAGGTTCTTCCAGGTGCTGGCGCTCCAGCCCTGCACCGGGAACCAGCCCAGGATAAAGCCGAACAGGTATTGGCCGACGATGATATAGACCAGAAAACTGATTGACAGCGCCACCGTGGTCAGAATCATGATGAGGCGGTCGGTCAGACTGCCGCGCACGTAGGCCACGGCCAGGCCGGCGACGATGGCCAGCAGCAAGCCGAGCAGCAGGATCGGGATCATGATGGTCAGGGTCGCCGGCAAACGGGTGGCAAAAATCTCAGACACCGCTTCGTTGGTGGTCCAGCTCTTGCCCCAGTTGAAAGTGAAAATCTGCTGGATGAAGACCCAGAGCTGCTCCCACACGGATTTGTCCAGCCCCAGCTGCGCCCGAATCGAGGCCAGACGCTCGGGCGAGGCTTTCAAGCCGGCCATGATCTCGA
>JAVHQY010000177.1:0-2048 GCA_036171375.1 Rhodoferax sp.
ACTTTTAATCCGTTTGTCGTGGGTTCGACCCCCGCACATCCCACCAATTCAATCGATGTCAAATCCGAGAACGGACGGGCGCTGACTGCAACCATCTTGCAGTGCCAACTACGCACGTCGCCGTACCAATTGCAGGATGCCGCGCAGGATTTCCAGCGGCGCTGGTGGGCAGCCGGGGATGGTCAGGTCAACTGGCGTGATGTTGGCGAGTTTGCCGGCAGTGGCATAACTCTCACCAAAAATACCGCCGTCACAGGCACAGTCGCCCAGCGCCACCACCAGCTTGGGTGCCGGGATGGCCGCAAACGTGCGCTCCAGCGCTGTCAACATGTTGCGCGCCAACGGCCCGGTGACTAGCAGCAAGTCGGCATGGCGTGGGCTGGCGACAAATTTGATTCCCAGGCCTTCGATGTTGTAGTAGGGATTACCGAGGGCGCTGATTTCCAATTCGCAACCATTGCACGAGCCAGCATCGACCAGACGAATGGTGAGTGCGCGCCCCAGGATGTCAAGCAGCTCGGCCTGGATGCGACCCACTTCTTGGTTCACCTCGCCGTGCGCAAACGGTGCCGGTTCGCTGCGAATGCCGCTGCGGCCGATTTGCCGGAGAATTTTCCAGCTCATAAATCCGCCCCCGAATAACTCAAGTTGAATGACTTGTTGATGAGCGGAAAATCAGGAACGATGTTGTTCATGATGGCGTGCTCGAGCAGTGGCCAGTTCTGCCAGGAAGGGTCGTGCAGGTGGCAGCGGCGGATGCGCTGTGCGCTGGTCGCCGGATTGAGCTGCAGCGCGACAAAAATCTGTCCGCGCCAGCCCTCCACCCAGCCGGCACCGCGCGTGCCGCGCTCCGGCAGCAAAAACCGGTGCCGCGTGCTTCCTTCTGGCAGCGCTGCCAGAATGCCACGAATCAGACGCAACGATTCTGTCACTTCGTCAAAACGCACCGAAACCCGCGCGGCGATGTCGCCACCGGTGTGGCTTGCCATTTTGACTTTGAGCTGGTCGTAAGGCGGCAGCGGATGTTCACAGCGAAGATCAAACGTCTGCGCGCTGGCGCGGCCTGCTAATCCGCACAGACCGAGCTGTGCTGCCAGCGCCGGCATCACCCGCCCGGCAGTCAGGAAACGGTCCTGCACGCCGGCGTGCGCTTCGTAAATTGTTCGCAAGCGGTTGACTTCGAGCTCGATGGCATCGCACTGCTGCTGCAAGTGAGCGATGTGCGGCGGCGTGACATCGAAGTCAACGCCACCCGGTGTAATGCAATCCATCATCAGGCGGTGACCAAATACTTCTTTTGAGCAACGCAACCAGTCTTCGCGCAGGCGTGAGAACTGCGCCAGACCAAAAGCAAAAGCGGCATCGTTGCCCAGTGCACCCAAATCGCCTAGGTGGTTGGCAATGCGTTCGCGCTCGAGCAGCAGGGCGCGCAACGCGCTGGCCCGCGGCGGAATTTCGGCACCTGCGGCCGCTTCCAGCGCCATGCAATAAGCCCAGGCGTAGGCCACTGTTGAGTCGCCCGACACCCGGCCAGCCAGACGGTGTGCTTGCAGCGGTGGCAGTTGGGTCATGCGCAACTCTATGCCCTTGTGTGTGTAGCCCAGGCGCTGTTCGAGCCGCATCACTTTTTCACCCACGACGGAAAAACGGAAATGACCTGGCTCGATGATGCCAGCGTGAACCGGACCGACGGCGATCTCATGCACACCATCGCCTTCGACCGGCACAAAGGCGTAATCCTGCAGCTTGGCAGCCGGCCTGGTTGTAGCGGTTTGCCCCGGCTGCTGCGACAGTGGGAAATAATCGCTCGGCCAGGCACCGTGGTTGAGCCACGGACGCTGATCCTGTGCGCCTTGCGCGCGCAGGCCGCACAAGTCGGCGGTGGCGCGTTGCATGCGGCTGGCGGCCGGGAACAGCGCTGCCAGATCAGGATAGTGACTTTGTCCGTCGGCCAGCGCCAGCTCCAGCCACAGCAAACCGGCCGGCATGACGTAAGCCGCGCAGACACTGACGGGGGTTTGTGCCACGCCCCACAGCGCCAGCAGGCG
>JAVHQY010000178.1:0-3658 GCA_036171375.1 Rhodoferax sp.
CGCCACCGCCGCAGCCGACGACCAGCAGCGCGGCAGCGAGCGTCATCCAGGAAAGTTTGTTGTTGCGCATGTGAATTCACCTCCAGAAAAGTTTGACCCCGAAACAGTGTGCGGGAACAATTGGAACGACCGTGCTATTTCAGTCGATCATGGTAAAGCGCAAACCGGCTTGAGAATACTGGTGTAAACCCTCGGCATGCTGGCGGCGCAGCGTGGCATGATGCAGCCAAGGGTCAGTAAAAATGAATCTGCACCGTCTGAATTTGCCATTGTCTTGGGGCTGGCGCTGCCTGATCGGCTCCGCGCTGGTTGCTGCCGGGCTGGCGGGCAATTATTTTCATTTCCTGATTTTCCTCGACGTCGATTTTCTGTTTGGCAGCATTTTTGCCATGCTTGCCCTACAGGTGTTTGGCGTTGCCTGGGGCACGCTGGCGGCGGCGCTGATTGCCAGCTACACCTACTTGCTGTGGAACCAACCCTACGCCATGCTCATCATGACGCTGGAAGTGGCGCTGGTGGGTGTCCTGCTGTCGCGCAAAGCGGTGGGACTGGTGCTGGCCGACACGCTCTACTGGCTGCTGATCGGCATGCCGCTGGGCTACTTTTTCTACCACCAGGTCATAGCAGTGGATTTGAGTGGCACCGCCATCATCATCACCAAGCAGGCCATCAATGGCATCAGCAACGCGCTGCTGGCGCGGCTCATCTTCAGCGGCCTGTCGCTGCGCCTGGGCTGGCAACTGCGCTCGCTGCGCGAACTGTTTGCCAACCTGTTGTCCTTTTTTGTTTTGCTGCCCATGCTGTTGATGCTGGGTCTGGCCAGCCGGATGGATTTTGCTGAAGCCGACTCCCACTTGCGCAGCGGCTTGCGCATGCACAGTCAAAACGCCACCCGGCTGCTGCAGCTCTGGCTGCAAGACCGCACCAACGCCGTGCTGAACCTGACCGCGCTGGCCGCCAGCCTGAGCCCCGCGCAAATGCAGGAGCGCTTGCAGCAGACGAAGCAGGCCGATCACAACTTCTTGCGTATCGGCATGCGCGATACCGAATCGATGGTGCTGGCCTACGCGCCGGCTCTCGACGAGTATGGCAACAGCAACGTGGGCAAACGTTTTCTTGAGCGACCGTACATCGCCGAGCTGAAAAAGAATTTGCGGCCCATGTTGGCCGAAGTCGTGATGGCGCGCATCGACCGAACCGAGCCGGTGGCCAACCTGCTCGCACCGGTGCTCAAACAGGGCCACTACCACGGCTACGTCAACGCTGTGCTACAGCTCGACGAACTTCGTGAGATGCTGGCGCGCAGTCTGGAAAATTCAGACTCGCGCTACACCGTGCTCGACCGCCGCGGCCAGGTCATTTTGAGCAACCGCCCCGAGCTGAAAATGATGACTACCTTTTCCCGCTCTGGTGGCACGCTGACGGCCGCCGGAGCTGACCTTCATCAGTGGGTGCCTGCACTGCCATCCAATACCGCCGCCATCGAGCGCTGGCGCAATTCGGTTTATGTCGCTCAGACCGCGTTGGGCAGTGCGGGCGAATGGCAACTGGTCATGGAGCAACCCGTGGCACCGGTGCAGACCTGGCTGTACCAGCGCTACTCCAAGGCGCTGCTGCTGACTTTCTTGGCACTGCTGTTGGCCCTGGCAATGGCCGAGTATCTTGGTCATCGACTGATGTTGTCACTCAGCGCGCTGGGCGATCTCACCCGTCATCTGCCGCAACGTCTTACCAATAGCAGCCTGCGGCTAGCGTGGCCGCGCACCGGAATGACCGAAACCCAGCAACTGATCGACAATTTCAGCGACATGGCCTCCACCTTGCTGGAAGCCCATGATCGGCAGCGTCAACTGAGCGATTCGCTGGAGCGCAAGGTCAACGAACGCACCCACGCGCTACAGCAAAGCGAGCTAGCGCTCAAACGCACGCTACAGGAGCAAAAAGCGGTGCTGGAAAACGATCTGGTTGGCATTGTGCGAGTACGCGACCGACATATCCTGTGGGCCAACCCGGCGTTTGAAACCATGTTGGGCTACCGTCCCGGTGAATTGGCAGACACGCCGACGCGGCAAAACTACCGCAACGAAGCGGCCTGGTTGGAGTTCGGTCAAGCCGCTTACCCGGTGCTGGCCCGCGGCGGCATTTACCGCGCACAAATCGAGCACGTACGCAAGGACGGCAAAGCCATCTGGGTGGACATGAGCGGTGCCATGTTGAACGCCGACACCGGCGAGTCGCTGTGGGCTTTTTTGGACATCACCGAGCACAAGCTGCTTGAAGACAAAGTGCAACAACTGGCGTTTCATGACACGCTGACCCAACTGCCCAACCGACAACTGCTCACCAATCGGTTGGAACAGGCCATGCTCGCCAGCAAGCGCAGCGGTTTGTACGGCGCTGTCTTGTTCGTGGATCTGGACAATTTCAAACCGCTCAACGACCGCCATGGACACGAGATGGGAGACCTGTTGCTGGTTGAAGTGGCGCGGCGCCTGCGCGCTTGCTTGCGCGAAGAAGACAGCGTGGCGCGGTTGGGCGGCGACGAATTCGTCGTGTTGCTGACCGGGCTCAATGCCAGCCGCATTGATGCCGTCAAGCTGGCGGCATCAATTGCCGAAAAAATTCGCCTCAGCCTGTCACAACCCTACCAGTTCAACCCTTCCGGCAACACCGCCAAGACCGTGCGCCACGTCTGTAGCGCCAGCATCGGCATCGCGGTTTTTGTCGGCAACGCAGCCAAGCAAGATGCCTTGCTGCGGCAGGCCGATGCCGCGATGTACCGCGCCAAAGCAGAGGGGCGCAATCGGGTGCACTTTGACGGCACCAGCGCCTGAGGCAGCGTTCGTCAACGGTCCTGCACCGTCCACTCCAGCAGCGCATCGAGTGCGGCTCGCGCGGCGCGTGCGTTGGGGTGGTTGACGATGGCCACCAGCACATACCTCGTCCCGCTGTCGGCCAATACGTAGCCGGCGACGGCGTTCACATCGCGCAGGCTGCCGCTTTTCAGGTGGGCGCGGCCGGGGTCGCGGGTGGGGCGATTTTTGAGCGTGCCGTCAATGCCCACGATCGGCAGCGAGGCCATCAACTCGGGCATCCACGGCGACTGGTAAGCGCTTTGCAGCAAACGCCCCAGCGCGCTGGCGCTGATCCGGTCGCTACGCGACAGCCCGGAGCCGTTGTCGATGACCGGCGCGGCCGCTTCCCCCATGCGCTGATGCCACCAGCGCACCAGCCGCTCGCGCGAGGTTGACCGGCTGGCGCGTGCCAGCGCCACCGGCTCAATCTTGCCACTTACATCAGCTCCGCTGCCAGCGGCGGGCAGACTCAAGCTCAGAAACAACTGTTGCGCCATCACGTTGTTGCTGTACTTGTTGATGTCGCGAATGACCTCGGCCAGGGGCGCTGAGAGCACTTCAAAAGCCGGCGGCGCAAGCGAATCAGGGCGCGGCGCAGCACCGGCCCCAGCCACGCTGCGCACCACGCCGCCCAGCTTGCCGCCCATCTCAAGCCACACCCCGAGCAGCGCACGCTCGTTGAAGCGCTCGGGTTGTGGATAGGCCAGTGACCAGGTTTTCTCCCCGCAGTCGCTCGGGTAACTGCCGGCAAAGTCAATGCGCGTCGGGTCGGAAAAATCGGCTTGCAGCGCGCTGCGGTAATC
>JAVHQY010000178.1:3758-9898 GCA_036171375.1 Rhodoferax sp.
TCCAGGATGATGTCGCCGCTGATGGCGTTGATGCCAAGCCCTTGCAGCCGGCGCAGCAGCAGCCAGATCCGCTCGGTCACAAGCGTTGGGTCGCCGCCACCGCGAATGCGCAAGTCGCCGTGCAGCGTGCCGTCTTGCACGCGCCCCAGCAAATAAACCGGCGTGCGCCAGCGCCAGGCCGGCCCGAGCAGATCGAGCGCAGCATAGGTCGTGACCAGCTTCATCACCGAGGCCGGGTTCCGCGCCACGTCGGCCTGGTGACTGAGCCGCGCGCTGCGCGTGCCATCGGCTGCCAGCACCAGCGCGCTGAGCGCGTGCGCCGGAATGTGCGCGCGTGCCAGCGCGGTCGCCACCGTCGGTGGCAGTTCTTGCGCCAGCGCCGCAGCCGTTAGCGTCAACAGCAGCAGAGCCAGCCAGGAATTTTTCGCTCCCATGGCCGCATTATCCCGATCTCACACAAGCGCGCCACGGATAATGGCGCAATGCACCGCACCAGCCAACCGCAAACAAGATTTTTATCCGAGCGCCGCATCGGTATCGGTGCGGCCATCGTAACGGTGCTGGTGTGGAGCGCGTTCATCGTGATCGCGCGCGCCTCGGCTGACCCGACGCACGGCGGCACGCTCACGCCGTTTGACATCGTTTTTTGTCGGCTGGTGGCGGCCGCTTCGGTGCTGCTGCCGTGGGGCGCGCTGCTGTCGTACCGGGACCGCGTGGCAGGCGTGGGGCAATCATCGCTGGCGGGTTTTTCGCCGCTGCCGCTGCGCGTCACCGCCAGCGTGGGGTTGTTTGGCGGCCTGCTCTATGCACTGGTGGCTTACAACGGTTTTGTTTATGCCCCGGCGGCGCACGCGTCGGTGCTGCTGCCGGGCAGCTTGCCGCTGTGGACGGCGTTGCTGGCGGCGCTGTTTTTGCACGAACACATCACACCGGCGCGCGCGCTGGGCTTGGGGCTGATCGTGCTGGGCGATCTGTTGGTCGGCGGCACCAGTTTGCTGCGCGCCTTTGGCGGCGGTGTGGTCTGGCGTGGCGACCTGCTGTTCATGGCGGGCGCGCTGTGCTGGGCTGCCTACAGCGTGTTGGCGCGCCACTTTCGGCTCGACGCGGTGCGCGCCACCATCGCCATCACCGCCTTTGCTGCGATGATTTACCTGCCGATTTACGCCACCCTGGCGTTCAATCACTGGATAGACAGCAAGCTGCTCAGCGCGCCGTGGAGCGAACTGGCGTTCCAGGCCGGCTTCCAGGGTTGGGGCTCGGTGGTGATCTCTGGCATTACCTTTACCAGGATGATTCAATATTTCGGCCCGGTGCGCTCGACCATGATCACGGCCCTGGTGCCCGGACTGTCGGCGCTGGCCGCAGCGTTGCTGCTGGCCGAACCCCTGGCGTGGAATCTGCTGTTGGGGCTGGCGCTGGTGACCGGCGGAATCCTGTTTGGCGTGCACGCCCATCCGGTGGCGGCGCAAGGTGGTAAAAAATGAATTTGTTAGCGCTTGATACCAGCAGCGAGCGGATGTCGATTGCGTTGCAGTGCGGCGCTGCCGAGCAACGCTGGCAGCACGATGGGCCAGGTGGCGCGCAAACCTCGGCCACGCTGTTGCCGGCGATTGCATCTTTGCTGGCACAGGCGCAAATCAGTTTGCGCCAGCTCGATGCCATCGCTTTTGGCCGTGGACCAGGATCCTTTACCGGCTTGCGCACGGCCTGCTCGGTAGCGCAGGGTCTGGCTTTTGGTGCTGGCATCAAGGTGCTGCCGGTTGACACTTTGCTGGCAGTGGCCGAAGAAGCACGTTTTCTGCGGGCACCGACGCTCTCGCAGTGGCGGGTGACGGCGTTGCTCGACGCGCGCATGGATGAGATGTACGCTGCCGACTACGACTATGAAAGAGGTCACTGGCAGCAGCGTGGCGACGACCGCTTGCTGCGGCCTGAAGCCTTGCAATGCGAGCCGGGTCGCGCGCTGGCGGGCAATGTTTTTACCGTCTATGGCCAGCGTTTGGGCCTGGACCCCGCGCTGTACATCGAAGCCTGGCCCAGCGCCAGCGCCATGCTGCGTCTGGCGCCGGCGCTGCTGGCCAGTGGCGCTGCGCTGCCAGCGGCGCAGGCGTTGCCACGCTACGTCCGCGACAAAGTAGCGCAAACCACGGCCGAGCGCTCGGCGCAAAAATTGCTGCCATGAAACCCGGCGACGCGACGCTGGAAGCGCGCTTTGAAGCCATGACGGCAACGTTGCTGGAACCGGTGCTGGCGCTGGAGCAGCGGGTCTATGCCTGCCCCTGGTCGCGGGAAAATTTTGTCGACTCGATCCAGGCCGGTTACCAGGCGCAGTGTTTGCTGGCCGGCTCTACCCTGCTGGGCTATTTTGTGGCAATGAAAGGTGTTGACGAGGTGCACCTGCTCAACATCACGGTGACTCCTGAGCAGCAACACCGGGGTTGGGCGCGCCTGATGCTCGAAGCGTTGACGATCTGGGCGCGCGGCCAGGGCGCTGGCTCGCTGTGGCTGGAAGTTCGCAGCGGCAATCAGCGCGCGATCAAGGTCTATCAGGCACACGGCTTTTGCCAGGTCGGCGCGCGCAAGGACTATTACCCGGCGGTGCACGGCCAACGCGAAGACGCGCTGGTGATGAGCCGGCCGCTTTGACGACAATAACGCCATGGCCCTGAACCTTGACCGCCGCCAACGCGCCATGCTGCAAGAAATGGGCGTGCGCGTCTGGTTGCCCGAAGCTGCCCCTGTGCAACCGGCAGCGACGGTTGCCGCGACCCCGCCGCCCGCGCGCCAGCCCGTGGCCCGCCCGGGCAGCGTGCCGCCTCCTACAGCCACCGTCCAGAGCATCGACAGCGCGGCCACGCTGGACTGGCCGGCGCTGGCGCAAAGCGTTGCCGCCTGCAAGGCCTGCCCGTTGAGTCTTGGTGGCGGCACGGGTCTGCTCGGTGGCACGCCGCGCCGGGCCGACTGGATGGTGGTGGGCGAGCCGATCGACCAGGCCCAAGCGCAGGCCGGCCAACCCTTCACCGGCGCGGCGGGCCAGTTGCTCGACAACATGCTCAGGGCAGTGCAAGTGAGCCGCCACGGCGAGCCGTTGCCAGCAGCGCAGGCGGCCTACGTCACCAACGTCGTCAAATGCCATCCACTGCCGCAGCGTAACCCCGAGTTGCACGAGCTGGCGCGCTGTGAGACCTACCTGCGCCGCCAGGTGGCGCTGGTGCAGCCCAAGATCATTCTGGCACTGGGCCACTTTGCATCCCAGTGCCTGCTGCAAGAGAGCCATTCCGAGCTGCTGCAAGAGCCGCTGGGTCGATTGCGGGGAACGGTCTATCGCTACCAGGGTGTTGCGCTGCTGGTCACTTATCCACCGAGCTACCTGCTGCGCTCGCCGCAGCAAAAAGCCCGGGTGTGGGAAGATTTGTGCCTGGCCAAGTCCCTGTTGCAAAATTCCTAAGCTGGCTGGATCAGCGCCGTCGATGCCGCAGCCGTCAAAGCCGATGTCAGGGCATCAAGCACGACCGAATCGATTTGCCAGCAGTGCCAGTACAGGTCAACCGGCAGCCTATGGTCCGGCGCAAGATTGACCAGACGGCCGCTTTGCAAATGCTCGCGCACCTGCAACTCCGGCACCACGCTGATGCCCCAACCAGCCAGCACGGCGCGCACCTGGCCTTCGGAGCTTGGCACATACAACTGGTTCAGCGCCACCCGTTTGAGACCAAAAGCATGAGCCACAAATTCAGATTGCAAATCGTCTTTGCGGTCAAACGCGACAAACGCCACGCTGCGAAAATTGTGTGCCGACAGCCCTTGCGGGCAGTGCTGTGCGCCGTAGTCTGCTGCCGCCACCGCCACATAGGGCATGGCACCGAGCGCTGTCATGCGGCAACCGCGCAGCGCCTGACGCAGCGTGGTGACGCAGCCCAGCACCCGACCCTGGCGCAGCCATTCAATGGTGAAATCCTGGTCGTCGGTGATGATCTCCAGCCCCAGCCCCCGATGCGCCAACCGGCTCAGCGCCGGCAGCGCCCAACTGGCAATGCTGTCGGCATTGATGGCAATTGAAATCCGCTCGGCATCCGCGCCCACGCCGAGCGCACCCGGCACCAGTTCCTTGAGGTCGCGCTCAAGGTCGGCGCGCAACAGGCGCGCCAGCAAGGCGTGGCGCAGCAGCAGCCGCCCGGCCGTGGTGGGTTTGAGCGGGCGACTGCGCACCAGCAACACGGTTCCCACCTGTAGCTCCAGCGAGCGCAAGCGCTGCGACACTGCCGACTGGGTGATCGACAGGCGCACCGCCGCGCGCTCAAACCCGCCTTCTTCAACAATGGCGGCCAGGCACTCCAGTGCGTCCGGGTCAAATGTGTTCATGGGCGAATTGTGCCTGCGATCTTGACAAGCGTGCTTGACAAGTGCGCCACGGGTTCCACAATTTGACCCTGCTGCAAAGCAAAGTAGGTACCGCTATGCACAACATTCGTCCCAGCGCGGTCGCTGGCGCTTTTTATCCCGGGCAAAAAATTGCGCTGGCAGATAGCGTGCGCTCGCTGCTGGCCGACGCGGCGGCGCAGGCGCAGCCTGGTGAAATTGCGCGACGTTGCCCCAAGGCCTTGATCGCGCCGCATGCCGGCTACATTTATTCGGGCTCAACTACGGCGCTGGCGTATGCGCGAATCGCCAGCCGCCGCAGCACCGTCTCAAGGGTGCTGCTGCTGGGGCCGGTGCACCGGGTGCCGGTACGCGGGCTGGCGCTGGCCGGCGCGGATGCTTTTGCCACGCCATTGGGCGAGATTGAACTCGATCACGCGGCGATTGAGCGCCTGGCGGGTTTGCCGCAGGTGCTGACCAGTGCCGCAGTGCACGCGCAGGAACATTCGCTTGAAGTGCACCTGCCATTTTTGCAGTCGGTGCTGGACAATTTCAAGCTGGTGCCGCTGGCCGTGGGCGATGCCACACCGGCCGAAGTGGCGCAGGTGCTGGAGACGCTGTGGGGCGGTGCCGAGACGCTGATCGTCATCAGCTCTGATTTGTCGCACTTTCTGCCCTACCGTTCGGCCCAGGACAGCGACCGTGAAACCGTGCAACAAATTCTGCATCTGGACGCAACCCTCGACCACCAGCAGGCGTGTGGCGCAACCCCCGTCAACGGGCTGCTGCTCGCCGCGCGACAGCACCAGTTGCAGCCGCAACTGCTTGGCCTTTGCAACTCGGGCGACACGGCGGGCGACAAGCAGCGTGTGGTGGGCTACGCGGCGGTCGCGTTTTACGAGAATCAGCCATGAGCCACAGCACGCTCCCGACCAATGCTGGCAGCGTGTTGCTGCCACTGGCGCGCGCGGCGATCGGCAGCGCCCTGGGTCAACCCAGCCGGGCGGCGGCAGATGAGCCCTGGCTACAGCAACCGCTGGCCTGCTTTGTCACGCTCACGCAGCGTGGCAATTTGCGCGGCTGTATCGGCTCGCTCGAAGCCCGGCGCAGCCTGCTCGCCGATGTCAAAGCCAACGCCGTCGCGGCCGCCCTGCACGACCCGCGCTTTGCCTCCCTGACCCTCGATGAGTTGCCCCACACGCGAATTGAGGTTTCGGTCTTGTCAGCGCCGCAAGCGCTGACTTTTGCAACTCAAGCCGATGCCTTGGCTCAGTTGCGCCCAGGCATCGATGGCGTGGTGTTTGAATACGCGGGCCAGCGCAGCACTTTTCTGCCGCAGGTCTGGGAGCAATTGCCCGAGGTGCATGATTTCATGGAGCAGCTCAAGCGCAAAGCTGGTCTGAGCGCTGATTTCTGGTCGCCCGAAGTGAGCCTGCAACGTTACGCAGTCACCCACTGGCAGGAACAGGAGGTGCCATCATGACGGCAACATCGAACTACCCGGCGCGTTACTGGCATTGGCTCGACGATGGGCGCATGCAGTGCGACCTGTGCCCGCGCGATTGTCGTCTGCACGAGGGCCAGCGCGGTGCCTGTTTTGTGCGCCAACGCCAGGGCCAGCAGATGATCCTCACCACCTATGGGCGCTCGTCGGGCTTTTGCATCGACCCGATTGAGAAAAAACCGCTGAACCACTTTTACCCCGGCTCCAGCGTGCTCTCCTTTGGCACGGCGGGCTGCAACCTGGCGTGCAAGTTTTGCCAGAACTGGGACATCAGCAA
>JAVHQY010000179.1:0-9858 GCA_036171375.1 Rhodoferax sp.
GATCGCACGCAACCGCAGCGGCTCCGTGACCAATTTCACACCAGTCAGTCTGGAATTTGTTGGCAATGGCAATGGCAATGGCAATGATCATGGAACTTGCAATGACAACGGCCACGAAAGCAATGGCAATAACACTGGCAATTGCAACAGCACAGCAGCTTTTTCAATTCGGTATGACGATGTGGGCGAGGTCACTTTGTGGGTTAAAAGCGCGCAGAGCGGTCATGGTGCGGTGGCGAGTTCAAACTCCTTCGTGGTTAATCCGGATCATTTCGACACCGCAGCGACACCTCCTTTACCCTGCCCGTCTGGTTTGACCTGTCCAACGGGAATGGTCTATTCCGGCCAGCCGTTTGGCTTGCAGGTGACCTCTAAGAATGCGCTTGGCAATACGACAACCAACTACCGGGATGGTTTTGCCAAGGCGATGCAATTGAGTGCAGCGGTCTCCAGCGGAGGCACGGCGATTGCAACCGGCGGCACCAATCAGCCGACGCTTGTACCGGCAGTTGCTCCGGCCGCAGGTTTTGTCGCTGGAGTAAATAACATAAGCAATGCAGCCTTTACTTTTGTGGCTTCGCCGACATCGCCAACCGATGTCTATGTGCGGGTCACCGAGGGCAGTGGTGGTGCGGGTGTCAGTTCCTTGCGGCAAACGGCTTCGAGTTCGGTTGAAGGGGGCATCAAGGTTGTCAGTGGGCGCATTCAGATACCCAATGTCTATGGCTCCGAGCAACTGGCTTTGCCGGTGACTGCTACGGTGCAGTATTACAGCGGAGCTTATTGGCTGACCAGTGCATCCGACAACTCTACTGCGTTCAATACCGGCCTGACTACCGCAGGTGGCGATGTGGTGGCCACGGTAAGGTCGGGCCTGTCCGGCGGAGTGTCGATCGTGGATGCTGACTTATCGTCGGTGGTCAACGGAGTCAGAACCTTCAAATTGGCAGCTCCGCTGCAAAATGGAAGTGTGGATCTCTCGGTCAATAGCTACTTGCCAAGCTTGAAGGGGCGCGCCATATTTGGAGTTTACGGTGGTAGCAAGAAATCCCCTATCATCCACATTGTCGAAAACTAGGCTGTGTTGGTGGCATTGCCAATATGCCATCCAGTGATTGGCGTATCACCGCCGCATGAGATGCATTGACGATGCGTTGGCCCTGGAAGTCTCGGATATCAAGCGATCAACTGGTGGTGTCGTGGTCGGGCCAAATGCTGGCTTATGTGCTGGCACGATCAGGTTCTAACGGCGCGTATCAGGTGCGCAAGTTAGGCGTGGAGCGCATGGGCACTGACAACATTGATGCGTTGGTTCAACGCTTGCAGGGTCTTGGGCTCAAGGGCTTGGATGCGAGCATTATGCTGCGTCCCGAGCAATGCCAGTTGTTGCAAATTGAATCGCCCGCAGTGCCGCCAGCAGAACTACAGGCGGCCGCCCGCTATCAAATCCGGGAGATGATTAGTTCGCGTTTGGAGGACATTACGATTGATGTGATGCGGGTCGGCGATGATCATCAGCAAAAATGGAAGGGGCATCTTTTTGTGGTTGCGGCTACCAATGCGATCGTGCATGGCGTGCTTGTTCTGGGTGAAGCCATGCGTTGGCCGATAGAGGTGATTGACATTCAGGAAACCGCGCAGCGCAATTTACAGAACGCCTTGACTGCGCACAACGCGCTGCCCGAGCACGCCAACGCGGCCTTGGTGCTGATTGAGGGGCAACAAGCGGTGCTCACCATCAGCGCCAATGAAGAGTTGTTTTATTCGCGGCGCTTTGATTTGCCAGAGGCATTTTTGACGATGCCCTGGGAGCAGGGAGGTAATGCAGCTGCGATGCCCGTCGCTGCCGTCGCCAGCAGCAGTTCATATATGCCGGTTGATGAATATGTGCCGGATTACAGTGTGGGGAGTGTTCCTTTTGGTGTCGATAGCGGCCCCGTTCGTGCAATCCATCCTGCTGCTGCCAGCAGTGTCGGAGTGGGTGACGAGCGGGTACAGCGTTTCTTGGACGAGGTACAACGCTCACTGGATGTGTGGGACCGAACCTGGTCGAGCAAACCACTGGAGAGCATGTACGTTTATGCGGGTGAGCGCAGTGAAGAATTGGCCACTTGGCTGGCGGCGCGCAGCGGGCAGACGGTGCTGGCACTCGATGTCAAGGCGCTGTTTCCGGGGTTTGACAGTGGCACCGCCAGCGACCAGGCGATGTGTCTGCCTTTGCTGGGGATTCTGCTGCGCTCCGAGAGCCGCAAACTCTGAGCAACGCTGACTGCAATCATGCCGCAACAAATCAACCTCTGCACGCCGATACTGCTAACGCAAAAGCGCTATCTTTCGGCGCAGGCCATGCTAGAGGCGTTGGTGGTTTTTATAGTCTTGGGCGGTGGCTTGTGCGCTTACTGGGTGTGGAGTCTCAATGTAGCGAGTGATGGTTTCAAAAAAACATTGGCCATCCAAACGCATGAGCTTGAGAGCCTGCAAATGGCCGTAACGCAAGGCAATGCGGGTGCCGTCCCGGTTGATGCGAACTTGCCCAAGGATATCCAGAGTCGTCGTAATGAGTTGGCACAACGCGAAAATCTATTGCAGGAAGTCCAGCGTGGCTGGTCCAAACCCGGCTGGGGACATGCCGCACGGCTCGAATTGCTGGCCCGAACTATTCCAGCGCCAGTCTGGGTGACCGAGGTAAAAGCCGATGATACTCAGCTCGAAATCAGTGGTTTTACCCTGGTGCCCGCCGCGCTCAGCGACTGGGTTGCCAAGCTGGCTGCTAGTCCGCTGCTTGAAGGGCAAAAGCTGACAACTGTCAAGGTTGAAAATGCCAGCGCTACAGTGACTAAAGCAGTTGTTGGCAAGGCTGCCTCAGTGTTGCCGGTGGCGTTATCCGCGCTGCCACCCACGCCACCTGCGATGTGGTCGTTTCACCTGGTCAGCAGCATTACTCACTTTGGTGTAGCTGGGAGCAAGCCATGAAAAGTGAGTGGCGAGCCTGGAAAGCGCGACAATTTGCTCACATCGATGCGCGGAGTTTGCGCGAGCGTGCGATCTTGTTTTTATTGCTGATTTGCGGTTGTATGGCTTTGGCCGATGTGCTTTGGCTGGAACCCGCGCTAATGGCTCACAAGCAATTGACGGAGCGCTTTGCGAAGCAAAATACTGAGTTGCAGCGCTTGCGTGACGCTTTGAAGATGGTCGCCAAACCAGTGGACAAGAATCTGGCGTTGCATACTGAAATTGCCGCATTGAACAGCCGTTTGGTGGCGGTGAATCAGTCGATTAAAGAGGTTGCGCCAGATGTTTTGCATGGAGCACCTCTGGCGCAGGTGCTGGTTCACTTATTGCGTCAGCACGAGGGCTTGACTCTGGTGCTTACCTCGACCGTGTTGCCGGAGACAGCCACTCCTAAAACGGCTCAAATGAGTCAGGTGAATGGTACTGCTGCTGCCACTGCCATGGCGGTTGGGCTCAAGCGCCAAGGCATCGAGTTGATCGTCTCGGGCGACTATTCCGAGTTGACACGCTATGTACGAACGCTTGAGACTGCACTGCCCTATGCAAGGTGGGGGGTAATGAAAGTCAAGAGGGACAAAGGACGCCCGGAATTGACCTTGCAGTTATTTTTGGTAGGGGCGACACCATGATGCGCTTTGGTAAATTGGCCGTAACGCTTTTATTATTTTGGGGTCAGGTTGATGCACAGGGTTTGCGCGACCCCACTTTGCCACCGGCTGAAGCTGGGCTTGGCAGCCCCTCATCGGTTGGGCAATCGGTGAGCCTGATACCCGGTGTCATGACCATCGTTGTGCGCAACGGACACCGGTATTTGGCGGTCGGTACCCGTCTTTATGCGCAAGGGCAAAAACTGGGTCAGGCACAGATAGAGCGCATCACAGAGACCGCAGTCTGGTTGCGTGAAGGAGGCGTATCTCGTAAAGTGTCGCAATATCCCGGCATTGAACGCAAAAACACGAGCGATTTTTCAATAAGCGGAGGTGATTAGTCTTTAGTGCCGGTATTAAACGGTAGGATCGAAGTTGATGCGAATAACTCAAAAAAACAACCTCACGATTGACTTTCAACTACCCATTGCTGCGCGGTCGGTTGCGTCCACGCCATCGTTTGTCAGCCGTGCATGGGGTGTTGCGACAGTTTTGGGTCTGCTCGCTGGCTGTGCGGCGGATCGGCCGCTGCGCACGCCCGATGTGGGCGCAGCGGCGCGCGCGGATTTGCCGCCAGTGGTGGCTACGGCGCCAGTCCTGGTACCCGCGCGTATTAGTGACGCATTGGCTGAGCCCGCGCCGCCAGCAGTTCCGCTGGCACCCGAGCCGAAGATTGATTTGCTGGTGAACAACGCCCCGGCGCGTGAGGTATTTTTGGCGATTGTGGCGGACACGCGCTACAGCATGATGATGCACCCCGATGTGGTCGGCACCTTGTCGGTCACGCTGCGTGGCGTGACGGTGGTTGAAGTGCTGGAAGCGATTCGCGATGTCTATGGCTACGATTTCAGGATCGATGGTCGGCGCATCACTATTTACGCACCCACGCTACAGACGCGCATTTTTTCGATCAACTACCCAACCTCCCAGCGTTCGGGTAGCAGTGAATTGCGTGTGTCATCGGGCGCGTTGTCCGGTTCGGCCGGCGGCACGACATCGAGCACTTCTTCTACCGCGACCGGTAGCAGTCAGCAAAGCGAGGGAAGCCGTGTCACCACGATTTCAAAAACCGATTTTTGGGCCGAACTGGCGGCGGCGGTCAAGGGCATTGTGGGCGCAGGCCCCGGACGCAGTGTGGTGACCAGCCCGCAGGCCGGCATCATGGCGGTCCACGCGATGCCCGATGAGTTGCGTCAGGTGGAGAAATTTCTCAATGCCGCACAACTTGCGGTTGAGCGCCAGGTGATGCTGGAGGCCAAAATTGTTGAGGTCGAGTTGCGTGATGGCTTCCAGAGTGGCATCGATTGGTCGGCTTTGAAAAATAGCGGCAACGCGACCGCTGCCATGGGGCTAATTGGTGGCAACACGATCAGTCCCATTACGGCTACTACGTCCACCATTACGTCCAGCAATACCTTGGTGCGTGGTGTGCAGTCAAATCTTCCCGGCCTTTCCGCCGGTACTGCACTATTGGCCGACGGTGTTTCGCTCCCATCGGCCGGTTCCGGCTTGTTTGGGCTGGCCTTTGCCACCAATGGTTTTCAGGCGGTATTGGGTTTTCTGGAAACCCAGGGGGATGTGCAAATACTTTCCAGTCCGCGCATTGCGACCCTCAATAACCAGAAGGCCGTACTCAAGGTAGGTGCCGAGGATTTCTTTGTGACCAATGTCTCAGGCGGCAGCACTTCCAGTACGACTTCAGGTTCGGTCGGTGCCACGTCGATGCCCTCACTCACATTGACACCATTCTTTTCCGGCATCTCGCTCGACGTTACGCCCCAGATTAACGAGGGCAACAAAATCATGTTGCACGTTCATCCATCGGTCACAACGGTGACTGAAAAATCCAAACAAATTGACCTTGGCAGCGCGGGTAATTACGTATTGCCGCTGGCATCGAGCAGCATGAATGAGACCGACACCCTGGTGCGGATTCAGGATGGCAATATTGTGGCCATTGGTGGTTTGATGCAAATCACATCCAATCGTGCGGCATCAGGTTTGCCGGGCACCGCCGATTTGCCGGTGTTGTCGAGCATTTTTGGCAACCGTGCCCATACCGGGGGCAAAAAGGAAGTGGTGGTGCTGATCAAGCCCAGCATCATCCGTACGGCAAAAGACTGGGATGCGCAAACCAGTCGCGCCCGGGCGGCACTCGACGATATGGATGCAGCGCGCGCGCGCGTGATTCGCATCGATGGCACAGTGGCCAAGACCAAACCTAAAAGCCCTGCCGAGTAATGTATTTAAAACACTTTTTGTTGCGTGAGGAACCGTTTTCGATCACGCCAGACAGTGCTTTTTTTTACCCGCATGAAAGTGTGCAGGACGCACTCAACATGCTGCTGGTGACGTTGCGCAGCGGCGAAGGTTTCGTCAAAATTGTCGGTGAAGTCGGCTGCGGTAAAACGGTGTTGTGCCGCCAGTTGCTCAAAACCTTGCAGAGCGAATGTGTCACGGCTTATATCCCAAACCCGGATATGGGACCGGACGATTTGTTAATGGCGCTGGTGCGTGAATTGGGGGTTGAGGTGCCGGTGCCGGTGGGGCGGCACGCAGTACTGCGCGCGCTCGAAGTCTGTTTGGTCGGACACGCCAAAGCCGGCCGCCGGGTGGTGGTGTGCATCGACGAGGCACAGGCAATCCCACTGCGCACAGTGGAGAGTCTTCGTCTGCTGTCGAACCTGGAGACCGAAAAACAAAAACTGTTGCAATTGGTTTTGCTGGGGCAGCCTGAGCTCGATGAGAAGCTTGAACGCCCTGAAATCCGTCAATTGTTGCAACGTATTACCTTTAGCGCTTATCTCGGGCCGATGCTCGCGCATCGGATACCGGCTTATCTGCAATATCGGCTGGAGATAGCCGCCCTGAGCGAAGCCACCGATACCCGTATTTTTGAAAATAAGGCGGCAAATTTGATCGCCCGCTCGAGCGGTGGCGTGCCGCGGCTGGTGAACATTCTGTCCCATAAATGCTTGATGTTGGCCTATGGTGAGGGCGAGCATCGTGTGAACGTACACCATGTGCGTCTGGCGGCATACGACACGCCGGGCCTGCGGCGATCGCTGTCGTGGTGGTCGCGCTGGATCGTCCGCTGGGGCAGCAAGAGTCGAGCTGTTCCCAAAGCATCAAATATCCAGTTTCAAGACGGCGATAGCGGAGGGACGCGGTGAGTGTGATCAATAAAATGTTGCGCGACCTGGACAGCCGACAACGGGCGGCAGATGCCGTTCCGGCTTCAGCGCCAGCATCGCGCAGTGGTGTTGCACGCGATACGCTGATTGTCAACCCGGTAGCGCCCGCGCGGCGAAGTTCACGCTGGCTTGCTCCGGTGTTGGCGGCTTTGGCTGTGCTGGTGGTGGCGGCAGCGGCGGCTTGGTGGTATGTGAATCGATATGTGTTAGCACCGCGCCGGGCGATTCCGGTGCGACTGGCATCGCAAGCCGCACCGGCAAAGCCTGTGATTTCCGTGGTGCCAGCCCCGGTGCCACTCGTGGCGGCAAGTGGGGCTGCCGCCGCGCCATTGCCTGTGGTCGCCATGCCGGTGCCTGCTGCGTCAATGCCAGTTGCGCCAGTGCTTGCGAACCAGTTGGGTAGCGCCCCGGCTGATATGTCGCTGCGGATGGATGACAATTGGAAGCTGGTGCCAAACCCTGCGAAGGCTTCCAAGCCCAAACCGGCTGCCACGACGCGAACGGTAGTAGCACCGAAGGCAGTCAAAGAGCGCCCAAGCAGTGCCAAGGCGGTCAAGTCAATTGCAAACGCATCAGCGCCCGCCACACCAACGCAACCTGACCCACCCCGACAGTCACCCGTGCAGGAAGCTTTGGCACAAGCGCAGATTTTGTGGAGCTCGGGTTCGCACCAGGCGGCAATTGATTTGTTAAGCCAAGCGTTAGCGACCACCGAGCACGCCAACACAGCCAGTGCGCGCACTGGCAACAAGTCGGCAATGGTTTCACTGGCACGTGAACTCTCCAGCATGCAGTTGGCAGAAGGCCGGGTCAGCCAAACGCTGGAGATGCTTACGCGGCTGGAACCAGCCTTGTCCGGGGTGGCCGACATTTGGGCTATTCGCGGCAACGCGGCGCAACGGCTGGGCTACCATCGTGAAGCGGCAGCGGCGTACCAGCAAGCGCTCAAGTTGCGCCCCGACGAAGGGCGCTGGATGGTCGCGCAAGCGATATCGCTGGCAGCACAAGGACAACTGGCACCGGCTACGGAGCTTGCCGGCAAGGCTCGCTCAGCGGGTGCCTTGACACCCGAGCTGGCGCGCTATTTGCGCCAGCTCGGGGTGCAAATTGGAGACCATTGACAATTTCAATTTGTGGTAGCGTGCGAGCATGTTAAAGCGAATCCACGTTCACCAACTCAAACTCGGGATGCACCTACAGGAGTTTTGCGGTTCGTGGATGGAGCATCCTTTTTTTCGCACCAGTTTTGTTCTGACCGACGGCAAAGATATTGATGCCATTCTGGCCAGCAGCATCCAGGAGGTGTGGATCGACAGCGACAGAGGGCTTGATGTCGAAGCCGGCAGTGCGGTGGTGTTGCAGGTCCAAGCCGAGCACCAGATTGACGTTGACCTACAGGCGCTGAATCAGAAAAGCCGGCAAACGGCACGCGTGCCGGCAGCGCAGGAACTCAAACGCGCGGCCAAAATCTGTTTGCAATCCAAGCGCGCCGTAATGAGCATGTTTGAAGAAGCCCGCATGGGTCGGGCGGTGGAAGTCGGTGGTGCCAAACTGCTGGTGGAGGAAATTTCGGATTCGGTCACGCGCAATCCGGGTGCTTTGATCAGCCTGGCACGGCTGAAAACGGCCGATGCATACACCTACATGCATTCGGTGGCGGTGTGCGCGCTGATGGTCGCGCTGGCCAAGCAACTCGGACTGGACGAAGAACAGACGCGTTCGGCTGGCATGGCTGGCTTGCTGCACGATCTGGGCAAGGCTGTGATACCGAGCGAGATCCTGGACAAGCCGGGCAAATTGACCGACGAAGAATTCACCGTGATGAAGTCGCACCCGGTGGAAGGGCACAAGATGCTGGTGGCGGGCACGGCCGTCGATCCGGTGGCCATGGAAGTCTGTTTGCGTCACCACGAAAAAACCGACGGCTCAGGTTACCCCGGGGGATTGAAGGACAAGCAGATCAGCCGCTGGGCCAAAATGGGCGCGGTGTGCGATGTCTATGACGCAATCACTTCCAACCGGCCGTACAAGGCGGGATGGGACCCGGCCGAGTCATTGCGCAAAATGGCAAGTTGGGCCAACGGGCATTTTGACCCGGTCGTTTTTCAGGCATTTGTAAAAAGCATGGGCATCTACCCGGTTGGCTCGCTGGTGCGGTTGAATTCAGGACGGCTGGGTGTGGTGGTTGAACAAACCGCCAAGTCACTCACCACGCCGTGCGTCAAAGTGTTTTTCTCCACCAAGTCCAATCTGCGCATCCTGCCCGAAGTGATTGATTTGTCGCTGTCCAACGTACGCGACAAAATTACCCACCGTGAGGACCCGGCGCAATGGAATTTTCCGGACCTCAACGAACTCTGGTCGGGACTGTCGCAGCAACCCTGGTAAGGGATATGGACCCTCCGCGGCCATCACCGCGTCAGGTCATAAACCAGCAGTCCCAGCCATTCGTGCAGCGCAGTCTGCCAGCGCAGCAGGCTGTGGGCCAGCGAGTATTCGCTCAGGGGTGTTGCATGGCCGGTTCGAAAGTCCACCGGGTAGGCGCTGACGTTGCAGCCCACCGCCTTGAATTCCGCCATCGCGCGCGGCATGTGCCAGGCTGATGTCAGTAGCAGCCACGGCTGCTGGCAGCGTGGCCCCAGCAGCTTTGCCACTTGCTGGGCGTTTTCACGCGTGTTGCGTGAACCCGCTTCGAGTCGCACGCGGCTCATGTCCAGACCTTGCTGCTGGTAAAAAATACCGGCCAGTTCCGCTTCCGGGGTGCCGGTGCTGAGCAAACGTCCTTCGCCGCCGGAAAAAAACAGGTCCAGTTTGGGGTGTTGGCGCAGCAACTGCGCCGACACGGTCATGCGCTCGGCAGCGTCACCCAGCGGCACCTGGCCATGCGCCAGATAGCTGTCGGGTTCGTCAAGGGCACCGCCGAGAACGATGATGCCCGCATAAACGTCAATTGATGCTTCAGCGGGGATGGGGTAGCGGTTTTCCAGTGGGCGCAGCAGGGCATC
>JAVHQY010000180.1:0-9845 GCA_036171375.1 Rhodoferax sp.
ACCGCGGACCTGTGGATTATGATTCCATCGCTCTAACCGACTGAGCTAAAGCGCCGAGGGGGCGGATTATAAACGCGGCTATCAGCGATTGCGAAAGTCGGGTTTGCGCTTGGCCATGAAGGCATCCATGCCTTCTTTTTGATCGGCGCTGGCAAACAGCGCGTGGAACATGCGCCGCTCAAATTGCAGGCCGTCGCTGAGCGTTCCTTCAAAGGCCCGGTTCACCGATTCCTTGGCCGCCATCGTGGCGAGCTGCGAAAAACTGCTGATCAACAGCGCCGTCGCCAGCGCCTCGGGCATCAACTGCGCCAGCGGCACCACGCGGCTAACCAGGCCAGCGCGCTCGGCCGCCTGGGCATCGAGCATGCCACCGGTCAGGGCCAGTTCCATCGCCTTGGCTTTGCCGATGGCGCGTGGCAGGCGCTGCGTGCCGCCGGCACCGGGGATGATGCCGAGCTTGATCTCCGGCTGGCCAAAGCGCGCGTTGTCGGCAGCGATGATGAAGTCGCACATCATCGCCAACTCACACCCACCGCCCAGGGCAAAACCACTCACCGCCGCGATTACCGGCTTGCGCACGCTGCGCATGTGTTCCCAATTGGCGCTGATGAAATTGCTCTTATAGACATCGGCAAAACCGTAACCGGCCATTTCGCTGATGTCGGCACCAGCGGCAAAAGCCTTCTCGCTGCCGGTGACGATCATGCAGCCGATGTTCAGGTCGGCATCAAAGGCTTTGAGTGCGGCACCGAGTTCGCTCATCAACTGGTCGTTGAGCGCGTTGAGCTGTTTCGGACGGTTGAGCGTGACGATGCCCACTTTGTCTGCTTCGATGCTGGTTTTGATCATTTCGTAATCCATTGCATTCTCCTAAAGTTCAGTCTCCAACCACTGCCGAACCCGCTTGCGCTCGCCCGCCACCAGCCGCCAATTGCTCAGCGTCGGCGGCCGGGTCAAGGTCAAACTCAGCAAGCGCCGGTCACGCGCCACCCAGGCACCGACGCGTTTGGCGGTACCGGCATAGAGCGCGATGTCATCGAGCTTGGTGAGTTGCCAGGCCGACTGCGATTTACCGCTGCCAACGCTCAGCCCGATCCATTCATCCCCGGCGGCGAAACCGGCCTGCTCCGCCGCGCTGCCGCGCAGCACGCTCTTGACGCGCAACTGGCCGCCATCGACAAAACGCAGTCCAAGTTGTTCGGCATCGGGTGCGGCATCTTCCAGCACACGCAGCCCCTGTGCTTGCAACAGCGGCTTGAGTGGCAACTCGGTGGTGCTGTGCACCCAGCTTGCAATTTCTTTGGCAAAAGAGCGAGTGCTCAGGTCCTGCAACACGGCCAGCAGATCGTTTTCGCTCAATCCCGTGCCAAGGCAGCGTGACCACAGCGCGCGCATCACAGCATCGAGCGTGGTCTTGCCCTGTTGGCGCAGGCTCAGGTCAAGGCACAGTGCCACCAGCGCGCCTTTGCTGTAGTAGCTCACGGTCGCATTGGGCGTGTTCTCGTCGGGACGGTAGTATTTGACCCAGGCATCAAAGCTGGCCTGGGCCACGCTTTGCAGCAAGCGCCCGGGGGTGTGTCGCACCTGATTGATGGCGTGCGCCAGCAAGTCAAAGTAGGCGGTGTCGTCGATCAGACCGGCGCGACGCAACAGCAGGTCCTGGTAGTAACTGGTGAAACCTTCAAAAAACCACAGCAGCTCGGTGTAGTTTTCCTGTTGGTAATCAAAGCGCCTGAATTCAGTCGGGCGCAGGCGCTTGACGCACCAGGTGTGAAAATATTCGTGGCTGATCAAACCCAGCAAGGTGTGGTAGCCCTCCGCCTGCGCTGCCGGTTTCCCCTCAGGTGCGGGCACCTGACTACTCGCCCGGCGTGGCAAATCGGCGCGTTTGCAAATCAGCGCTGTTGAGTTGCAATGCTCCAAGCCGCCGTAATCGTTATCGACCGCATTGAGCAGGAACAGATAGTCTGAATGCAGTGGTCCACAACCGGGATCGTCTGCTTGAACATGCCAGAAACGGATTTCGGTTTCGCAAATTTTCTGGCAATCGGTCAACAAGCGCTGGCCATCGAAACTGGCGGCTGCGCCCGCCACCACGAAGCGGTGCCGGATGCCGCCGGACACGAAAGCGCCGCTCCAGAATTTGCCCAGTTCCACCGGCGAATCCACCAGTTCATCGAAGTTGGCGGCCTGGTAGTGACCAAAACCGGTGCGGCTTGTTTTTACGCCTGGCAGCGCCGTTGCGGCCTGCCAGCCGCTGAGGGCCGGGTTGGCCACCAGTTCCAAATCATGCGGCAGATTTTCCTTGCCCTGCACTTGCAAAAACAGGCTGGTGCCATTGAAAAAACCGCGCTTGCCGTCGAGCCAGGCGGTTCGCACCGAGTGGTCCCGGGCGTAAACCTGATACTCCAGCACCAGCGCCTGCGTTGGGCGACAAGTTGCGTTCCAACTGCATTTGTCGAGTTGCTTGAGTGCCACCCGTTTGCCACCCTGACGCGCTGTCAGGCACTGCAGGTTCTTGGCAAATTCGCGCACCAGGTAGCTGCCCGGAATCCACACTGGCAGGCTCAGCCGCTGCGCTGCGTCCGGTTGGCTGATGGTGAGCGTGACGGCAAACAAGTGGGCCTGCGGGTCGGCCAGCGCGACGCGGTAGTGAACGGCAGATTGCGGCATCAGTTTTTGCGGCTGCTCAGGCGTTTTTCAACTTCGGCCGTGTTGATCGCGCCCGGCACCTTGGTGCCATCGACAAACACCAGCGTGGGTGTGCCATTGATGCGGTGTTTTTGACCCAGCGCCACGTTGCGCTTGACGGCAGCGGTATCGCAAGTTGCTACCGCCGGCGCTTGCTCGTGCAGCATCCAGTCTTGCCAGGTCTTGCCCTTGTCTTTGGCGCACCAGATGTTGTTGGCCTTGACGCTGGAGTCGGGGCCGAGAATGGGGTAGAGAAACAGATAGACCGTGATGTTGTCAACTTTTTGCAGATCGGCTTCGAAGCGTTTGCAATAACCGCAGTTGGGGTCTTCGAACACAGCCAGTTTGCGCTTGCCATTGCCGCGCACAATGGTGAAGGCATCCTTGAGCGGCAGCGCATCGAAGCTGATGGCGGTGAGCTTGTCAATGCGCTCCTCGGTCAGGTTGCGCTTTTGCTTGACATCGATCAGACTGCCTTGCAGCATAAAGTTGCCAGTCGCATCGGTGTAAAAAATCTCGGTCCCATTGACGCGCACTTCGTACAGGCCGACCATGGGGCCTTTGCTGATCTCGTCAATTTTTTGCAATTGCGGCAAGCGCTCGAGCAGGTTTTTGCGAATCACCGCTTCCTGCGCCCCCACGCTCAGGCTCAGCAGCAGGGCCAGGCCAAGCCAGACTTTATTCACCAATTTCATCGCCATCCATTCCGATCAAAATTATTTCCGAACCGCTTCTTCACCTGCGCCTACAAGCCCATTGCCTGTTGCGCTGCCCAGGCTTTGAGCGCACCACTGTGCTCGAAACCTTTCATGCCCCAGTTGCGCGCCGCCTGGAACAACGGTCCCGGCGCGGAAAAGAGTCGCTGCAATGCGTCGGTGCCGCTCAGCATGGCCAGCGTGTCGGCCTGACGCGATCGTTCGTAGCGACGCAGCAGGCGCAGGTCACCGAGTGGCCGCCAGTATTCGCGCTCACGCAGTATCGCTGCCAGCGACTGTGTATCGGCCAAGCCAAGATTAAGTCCCTGCCCGCTCAAGGGGTGCAGGTTGTGCGCTGCGTCGCCTGCCAGTGCCCAGGCACCGGTCGCTTGAGCACCCACCCAGGCGCGCGCGCGTGCCAGTTGCAAGGGAAAACTGCTGCGTGCGCTGACCAGATTCAAGTGCCCCAAAACACTGGCACTGGCAGCTTCGAGCTGCTGGCAAAATTCTTCTGCGCTGGTGTTGAGCAGATTGCTTGCACGACTTGATCCCACCGACCAGACCATGGCCACCGCGTTGGCCTGCGCCCCATCGAGCGGCAACAACGCCAGAATTTCGCCGTGAGCAAACCACTGGCGCGCGGTTTGGCCGTGTGGCAGTTCGCACTGTAGTCGTGCCGCCAGTGCGGTTTGTGCATAGGCATGCACCTCAAAGTCAACGCCCAGTTCGTCGCGGGTGTGGCTGGCCCGGCCTTCGCAGATGACGCTGAGCTGGGCGGGTGCCGGGGCTGCCACCATTTCCACCAGCGGCTGAAAGCGCAGCGCCTGCGACAGTTGCGTTTCGAGCGCGGGCACATCGACGATCCAGGCCAGGCCCGCCACCCCAAGCTCGGCGGCGGAGAAATTGACTTCGCCGCCAGCGTCGCCCCACACCTGCATGGCTGCTACGGTGGTTGCGTGTTGCGGATCGGGCCAGCAACGCAGTGACTCAAGCAGTGCACGTGATTTGGCATTGAGCGCATAGGCACGCACATCGGGTGCTGGCGCTGGCACGCTCGGCGTAGGGGGGGGTGCCACCAGCGCCACGCGCAGCCGCTCGCGCGCCAGCAACAGCGCCAGCGTGCTGCCCACGATGCCGCCGCCATGGATGCAAATATCAAATGCCTGGGTCATGGCGGTCGATTGTAGGAGACGGCTATCGAATACACTGTGCCTCCAGCTAAACCGGAATTTCCTCTATGAAATGTGGCATCGTCGGCTTGCCCAATGTCGGAAAGTCAACCCTATTCAACGCCTTGACCAAGGCTGGCATCGCGGCCGAAAACTATCCTTTTTGCACCATTGAGCCCAACGTCGGCATTGTTGAGGTGCCCGACGTAAGGCTGGCCGCGCTGGCGGCCATCGTCAAGCCACAAAGGATTGTTTGCGCCACGGTTGAGTTCGTCGATATCGCTGGCCTAGTGGCCGGTGCCAGCACGGGCGAAGGTCTGGGCAACAAGTTTTTGGCGCACATCCGTGAAACAGATGCCATTGTCAACGTGGTGCGCTGTTTTGAAGACGCGAACGTGATTCACGTCGCTGGCAAGGTAGATCCGATTGCCGACATGGAAGTGATACAGACCGAGCTGTGCCTGGCCGATTTGCAAGCGGTGGAAAAAGCCCTGCACCGCATCACCAAAGCGGCGCGCTCGGGTGACAAGGAGTCGATCAAACTGGTGGCGTTGCTCGATCGCTGCCAGGCCGCGCTCAACCAGGCCAGGCCGGTGCGGACGCTGGACTTCAACAAAGAAGAGTTGCCTTTGTTGAAGCAGTTTTTTCTGATCACCGCCAAGCCGGTGATGTTCGTCGCCAACGTGGCCGAAGACGGTTTTGAGAACAATGTTTTTCTCGATCGCCTGCGTGCCTATGCCGGCGAGCAGCAAGCGCCAGTGGTGGCGATCTGCGCCAAGATCGAGGCCGAGATGGCGGACATGGCCGAGGAGGACAAAAAGATGTTCCTGGCCGAGATCGGTCAGACCGAACCGGGGCTCAATCGCCTGATCGTTGCTGCTTACAAATTGCTGGGTCTGCAAACCTTTTTCACAGCCGGGCCCAAGGAAGCGCGCGCCTGGACCATTCATATTGGCGACACCGGGCCACAGGCGGCCGGCGTGATTCACACCGATTTCGAGAAAGGCTACATCCGTGCGCAGACCTTTGCCTATGAGGACTTCATCAACTACCAAGGCGAGCAGGGTGCCAAGGATGCCGGCAAGATGCGCAGCGAAGGCAAAGAGTACGTCGTCAAGGACGGCGATGTGATGAACTTCCTGTTCAGCCCGTGAGCCCGCTAGCGGCCAAAGAGTCCCATCAGCAGTGCGGTCATCATCACATAGCGGGCAAATTTGCCAATCGCCATGTACAGCACACACGGCCAAAACGGCAGCTTGAGCCAACCGGCCACCGCACACAGCGGGTCACCCACCAGCGGCAACCATGACAGCAGGCAGGCTTTGGGGCCAAGCTGGTTCAACCAGGTCAGCGCGCGCAGGTGCTGGCTGCTGTGATGGTAGCGATCAACGATCCTGCCCGATGCCAGTCCCATCGCCCAGGAGAGGGCACCGCCCAGCGTGTTGCCCAGAGTGGCCACGCCAATTGCCGGCCAGAACAAGTGCGGGTTCAAGTCCACCAGACCGAATACCACCGGCTCGGACCCCAGCGGCAGCAGGGTTGCCGAAATGAACGACACCACGAACACCGTGCTGAGCGCGAATTTCGGCAGCGCCAGCAGCGTTAACAGGGAGTCAAGCCAAGCATCCATCGGTGGGCTGGGAGTATAGGGGACAGGGCTACAGGTTCAAATAAAGATTGATGAAATTTTGGGCAGCTAGAATCCGGCTCCCCGACGCGTTTTGTCCGGGAAATTCGCCACCCTTGATCTATGACTACCGGCATGAAAATCGGTTCCTACTCGTTGCCCAACACCTTCTTTCTGGCACCCATGGCCGGACTGACCGATGCACCTTTTCGCCAGTTGTGCAAGCGCCTGGGTGCGGGTTATGCGGTGAGCGAAATGCTCGGCAGTCAAGCCGGCTTGCAAGGCACTGCCAAGTCGCTGCACCGCGCCAACCATGTCGGCGAGTCGGCACCGATTGCGGTGCAGATTGTTGGCACCGATCCGCTGCAAATGGCGCAGGCCGCGATGCACAACATCGATTGCGGGGCGCACATCATCGACATCAACATGGGCTGCCCGGCGCGCAAGGTATGCAACCACTGGGCTGGCTCGGCCTTGATGCAGGACGAAGCGCTGGCGCTGCGAATCATTGCAGCGGTGGTGGCAGTGTGTGCGCCGCGTGCTGTGCCGGTCACGCTCAAAATGCGCACTGGCTGGTCGGCGGCCAATCGCAACGCCCTGTCGCTGGCGCTTGCTGCCCAGGCCGAGGGCGTGCAGATGATCGCCGTCCATGCCCGCACCCGCGAGCAAGGTTTTCGTGGTGACTGTGACTATGCAACCATTGCTGCTATCAAAGCTGCGCTGCAGGTGCCGGTGGTCGCCAATGGTGACATCGATAGCGCTGAAAAAGCGTGCGCCGTGCTTGCTGCAACCGGTGCCGATGCGGTGATGGTCGGCCGCGCCGCGTGTGAGCGGCCCTGGATTTTTCGTGAAGCGGCGCATCTCGCCGCCAGCGGCGAGCGTTTGGCGCAACCGCTGGTGGCTGAAGTCAAGCATTGGCTGCTGGAGTATTTGCTGCAGCACTACGCGCTGTACGGCGAATTCATGGGTGTGCGCACAGCGCGCAAACATATCATCAGCATCGTCAGACAGCTGCCCATGGGTGAGCAATTTCTTGGGGCTTTCAATTTGATCGAGAATGGCCGACAGCAGACGACAGCGCTGGCGGACTATTTTGATTGCTTGCACGCCAGCGCCGACCGCATGCCGTCGGCCCACGGCGAGACCGGGTCAGGAAAAGCAACAACAACATTGGAGACAGCAGTATGAGTCGCAGCAAATTGCAGGAATGTGTGCGAGCCAGCCTGGAGAGTTACCTGGCTGATTTGCGCGGCGTGGAGCCTGGCGGCATGCACGCCATGATGGTTGGTGCGGTGGAAAAGCCGCTGCTCGAAGTGGTCATGCAGCATGCCGACCACAACCAGTCCAAAGCGGCGCAATGGCTGGGCCTCAATCGCAATACGTTGCGCAAGAAACTGCTGGAGCACAAGTTGTTGTAGCCAACAAAACATCGGCGGCTTGCCGCTGCCGTTTCAATTCTCTCTGGACTGGATCGATCATGAATGCACTTATTTCTGTCTCGGACAAAACCGGCATCGTTGATTTGGCCCGCGCCCTGCACGCGTTGGGCATCGGGCTCGTCTCCACCGGTGGCACGGCCCGGCTGCTGGGCGATGCCGGGTTGCCGGTGACCGAAGTGGCGACGCTCACAGGTTTTCCGGAAATGCTCGATGGCCGCGTCAAAACGCTGCACCCCAAAGTGCATGGCGGCTTGCTGGCGCGACGCGATGTGCCAGCGCACATGGCGGCTTTGCAGTCCCACGACATTGCCACCATCGACCTGCTGGT
This sequence comes from Rhodoferax sp., assembly GCA_036171375.1. Classification (GTDB taxonomy): domain Bacteria; phylum Pseudomonadota; class Gammaproteobacteria; order Burkholderiales; family Burkholderiaceae_C; genus Rhodoferax. The sequence continues at coordinate 7,950 of JAVHQY010000180.1, forward strand.
GGTGAACCTGTATCCGTTTGAAGCGACGGTGGCCAAAGCCGGTTGCACGCTGGAAGAAGCGATCGAAAACATCGACATTGGTGGCCCGGCCATGCTGCGCAGCGGGGCCAAAAACTGGCAGGACGTGGCGGTGCTGACCGATGCCAGCCAGTACGCGCCGGTGCTGGCTGAGTTGCAGGCCGGGACGATCTCGCGCAAGACCAAATTTGCGCTTTCGGTGGCGGCATTCAACCGCGCCAGCCAGTACGACGCTGCTATCAGCAATTACCTCTCGGCGCTCGATTTTGATGAAACTGGCGCGCTGCCCAGCCCGCAACTGTTCCCGGCGCAGTCGAACGCGTGTTTTGTGAAATTGCAGGATTTGCGCTACGGTGAAAACCCGCACCAGCAAGCTGCCTTTTACCGCGACCTGCACCCGGCCGTGGGCTCGCTGGTGACGGCGCAGCAGTTGCAGGGCAAAGAGCTTTCCTACAACAACATTGCCGATGCCGACGCGGCGTGGGAATGTGTCAAGAGTTTTGACGCTGGCAAGGACGGCGCTGCCTGTGTCATTTTGAAGCACGCCAATCCGTGCGGTGTGGCGCTGGGAACCGACGCGCTGGATGCCTACAGCAAGGCTTTCAAGACCGATCCGACATCGGCTTTTGGCGGCATCATCGCGCTTAACTGCGAGCTCGACGAGCGTGCTGCGTTGCAGATTTCAAAACAATTTGTCGAAGTGCTGATGGCCCCGGGTTTTAGCGCGGGAGCGCTTTCGGTGTTCAAAAACAAGGTCAACGTGCGCATCCTCAAAATCAGCCTGCCGACCGACGGCGGTCTGGGGCGCAACGCCATCGATTTCAAACGCGTCAGCTCTGGCCTCCTGATGCAAACCTCGGACAACCATGAGCTGAGCCTGGCCGACCTCAAAGTCGTGACCAAAGTGCAGCCTACCCCAGAGCAGATTGATGACTTGCTGTTTGCCTGGAAAATTGCCAAGTACGTCAAGAGCAACGCCATTGTTTTTTGCAAGGATTCAATGACCATGGGGGTCGGAGCCGGTCAGATGAGCCGGCTCGATTCAGCGCGCATCGCCAGCATCAAAGCCGAGCACGCCGGTTTGAGCTTGCAAGGAACGGCCGTTGCCAGCGATGCGTTCTTCCCGTTTCGTGACGGGCTGGATGTGGTCGTTGATGCCGGTGCGGCCTGCATCATTCAGCCCGGCGGCTCGATCCGCGATCAGGAAGTGATCGATGCCGCCAACGAGCGCGGCGTGGCCATGGTGTTCAGCGGCGTGCGGCATTTCAGGCATTGAGCCCGGCCTTGGCTGGACTTTGATTTGTGCGTGAGTTGAGGAACAAGCACCGCTTTTAAAAGGGTGGTTCTTGCGAATGGTTTTGGGGGGTCGATCAAACGGCTGTTTGGTTGACGGCGATTTCATGAATCTGGCGGTAGATCAAACGCCGATCCCAGACTGCGGCAGCGCGCCTGGATCGGCCAATGGTAGCCACTCGATGACTTTCAAGCTGTAGCCGCCTGTGCTTTTTTGGTCCACGCCGCTCGCCGTTTGGCGCTAGCGGCTTTTACTGCCTCATTGGATACCCATTGCGTGTTTGGATCGTCGGCTTCTTGGAGTCCGTGCACAACCTGGGCGCGAAACCATGCATCGTGTGCTGCAGCTTCATGGGCTTTGCGCATTCGCTCCGAGGTGTCGGCACGCTTGACATGCGTGACTGTGGGATCGAATTGCCTGGTGTCAGTCTTGAACGTCTCGATGCCAATTTGTTTGAGATAGACCGCGAGCGTGTCGAACTTTTTAAAAATACGCACCTGACCGCGCTTGACCGCAAGGGCACGCTCGGTCGTGCCGTACTGAAACACAACACCCCAGCCCCCGGGCTGCCCGACAACACTAGT
>JAVHQY010000181.1:0-2031 GCA_036171375.1 Rhodoferax sp.
CGACACCTGCACGTCAGCCAGCGTCATCTGCGCGGCCAAGGCATCAAACTCGCTGGCATTGAGCGCGCTGTGCTGGCGACCAAAAACATCGATTTCCCAACTGGCATCCAGGCCGAGCTGGAAAGTGTTGCGGGCCTCGATGCCCGCACTCCTGGCGCGCCTGGCCGAGCCCGCCGCATTGAGGTCTGGCTGCAGCGTGGCAGACTGCACATCGCGCAGTGCGCGTGCCTGTTGCAGCGCTGCTTGCGCTGCGCGGACGCTGGTGTTGGCCTGCAAGGCTTGCGTCACCAGCGTGCTCAGGAGCGGGTCGTTGAAGCGTTGCCACCAGCCCGCCAGCGCGTTGGTATCGCTGCTGGCAGCGCCCCTGTTGGGCAATGCCGCAGATGACCAGTTGGCAGGAATAACCAGTGATGGCGCGTCGGGGCTGTGCCAGCTTGGCGCGGCGCAAGCGCTGAGCGCCAATGCCAATGTGACAGTCCAGCCGCAATACAGTGCTTGAATCTTGCTTGCGTCACGCTGTGACAGCGTGGAGGAGGGTATTGAGGTCATTGATCGTTGCCTGTGAGTCCCGTCACGCGGGGCATTGTGCGCTCATTTGCCGCCAGCGTCATTGCGCTTTGGTGACGCTTTGTAAGGTGCGATTGGCGTGGGACAATCCATCGCAACCATGCATCCTAAAGTTCTCCTTGAAGTCTGTGCCGAACTGGTTCGGCTGACGCTTAAATTTGACCATTCCACCGATGCCATCGTGGCGAAGTTTTTTCACGACAACCGCGGCTTGGGGCCGCGCGAGCGCGCTACTCTTGCGGGCACCGTCTATACCGTGCTGCGCAAAAAGTTGCTGTTCGATCACTTGGCTCCGTCGGGCAGCGGCGCAAAAGAGCGGCGGCTGGCGATTCTGGGATTTTTTGGCCCAGGCGATTTTCTGCGCGCTGCCTTGAGCGAACAGGAGAAAAACTGGCTCGATGCGTGCGGAAAAATCAACGTTGCCGATTTATTGGAGCGCCACCGCCACAACCTGCCGGAGTGGTTGGTGCAGCCGCTTAAAGAGCAATTGGGCGATGAATTCTGGCCTTTGGTCGAGGCATTGAACCAGGGCGCTGGCCTTGATTTGCGTGTCAATGCCTTCAAGTCCAAACGGGCCGATGTGCAAAAAGAATTGGCAGCGCGCGGCATCAAGGCGCTGCCAACGGCTTATTCACCCTGGGGGTTGCGCATTGCGGGCAAACCGGTTCTGAACAAGATGGACGCGTTTGTGCGCGGTGATTTTGAGGTGCAGGACGAAGGCTCGCAACTGCTCGCTTTGCTGCTCGATGCCAAACGCGGCGAGATGGTGGTGGACTTTTGCGCTGGTGCCGGTGGCAAGACATTGGCCATGGGTGCGACCATGCGCAGCACCGGGCGCTTGTATGCTTTTGATACTTCGGCGCACCGGCTGGACGCGCTCAAGCCACGCCTGGCGCGCAGCGGCCTGTCCAACGTTCACCCGGTGGCGATCGCGCATGAGCGCGATGACCGCATCAAGCGCCTCTCCGGCAAGATCGACCGGGTGCTGGTGGACGCACCATGCTCGGGGCTGGGCACCTTGCGCCGCAGCCCGGATCTGAAATGGCGACAAAACCCGGAGTCGGTGGCCGAGTTGGCTGGCATACAGACTGCCATTTTGCAAAGTGCGGCGCGGCTGCTCAAGCCCGGCGGTCGCCTGGTCTATGCGACCTGTAGCCTGCTGGTGCAAGAAAATGAGGCCATCGCCCAGGCATTTTCCGCCTCGCACCCGGAATTCGCGCCGGTGGATGTGGGCGAAATTCTGGCGGATTTGAAAGTAGCGGATGCTGCCAAACTGTGCAGCGGTAGCGACAACGACCAACGCTACTTGCGTCTGTGGCCGCATCGACATCAGACCGATGGATTTTTTGCGGCGGTTTGGCAAAGAGTTTGAGGTCTGTCCCACAAACATGGATCTTTCCAGAAATGGTGACAGGCAGAACACCCAGGCAGCCCGATTTGCGCTGGATCAGGCTGCCCGGATGC
>JAVHQY010000182.1:0-2023 GCA_036171375.1 Rhodoferax sp.
CGCAGGCCACAGCGCGGGGGACATAAACGCCGGCGCGTGCCCCTACCATGTTGTGGGCTAAAAAAAATTTACCATCGATTTTGGGCTCTGACCAAAATTAAGCAGCCCCAACTGAGCTTCAGTGCAACACCGTACCGGTCTTGGCCTGTAGTTCGTCACGCGTCACGCCGGGTGCCATCTCAACCACTTTAAGGCCCTGCGCTGTCACGTCCAGCACTGCCAGGTCGGTGATGATGCGATTGACCACGCCGACACCGGTCAGCGGCAGGGTGCATTGGGGCAGTATTTTCAAATCGATGGTGCCGTCCTTTTTCTTCGCCACGTGCTCCATCAGCACCACCACGTTCTTCACGCCGCCAACCAGGTCCATGGCCCCGCCCATGCCCTTGACCATCTTGCCTGGAATCATCCAGTTGGCCAGATCGCCTTTTTCACTGACTTGCATGGCTCCCAGAATGCTGAGGTTGATTTTGCCGCCGCGAATCATGGCAAAACTGTCGTGGCTGCCAAAAATGCTCGACCCGGCCATCGTCGTCACGGTCTGCTTGCCGGCGTTGATCAGGTCGGCATCGACTTCGGCCTCGGTCGGGAACGGGCCGATGCCGAGCATGCCGTTTTCACTTTGCAGCCAGACCTCGATTTTCGGATCCACATAATTGGCCACCAGCGTGGGTAGGCCAATGCCCAGGTTGACATAAAAACCGTCTTGTAATTCCTGCGCCGCTTTGGCGGCCATTTGTTCACGTGTCCAGGCCATGATCAAGCTCCTTTGCTGGCGGTGGGGGTCAGGGTTCTTTGCTCGATGCGCTTTTCGGGATGCGCGTTGAGCACGATGCGGTTGACATAAATGCCGGGCAGATGCACGGCATCGGGATCAATGGCACCAGTTTCCACGATCTGTTCCACTTCGACCACCGTGATTTTGCCGGCCATCGCGACTGCCGGATTGAAGTTGCGCGCGGTGCGCCGGAACACCAGGTTGCCGCTCTTGTCGGCTTTCCACGCCTTGACCAGCGATACCTCGGGCAGCAGCGCGCGCTCCATCACATAGACGTGCCCGTCGAACTCACGCGTCTCCTTGCCCTCGGCGATCAAGGTGCCGACACCGGTGCGGACATAAAACGCGGGAATGCCCGCGCCACCGGCGCGCAGTTTCTCGGCCAGCGTGCCCTGCGGTGTAAATTCCAGTTGCAGTTCGCCAGCCAGAAATTGCCGCTCGAATTCCTTGTTTTCACCGACGTAACTGGAAATCATTTTTTTGATCTGACGCGTGTCGAGCAGCTTGCCCAGGCCGAAACCATCGACCCCGGCGTTGTTGGAAATCACCGTCAAATCTTTCACGCCACTGGCGCACAGCGCGTCGATCAGCGCCTCCGGGATGCCGCACAGACCAAAGCCCCCAACGGCGATGAGCTGCCCATTTTTGACAATGCCCGCCAGCGCAGCAGCGGCGCTCGGATAAATTTTGTTCACTCAAAAACTCCTTGTAAAAGTCCTGCCCTCGACAATGCCATCGGCAGCGCAAGCGATTATCGGCCACGCGGCCTGCAGTGACCGCAGGAATTCTAGCGAGGCGACGGCGAACAAAGCCAAACCGCCGCGCCGGCACCGTCACTGCGACGCGCTTCGCACAGCCCCAAAACAGCAAAGCTTTCGGGTAAATTTGGCAGAGCAGTCCAAAACGGGCATTCGAGGTTCAAGCCCTGCGCCGATGCCACTTGAACCACTGCGGCAGCAACACGATCAATACCACGATGGCCAGCAGCGAGACCGACATCGGGCGCTGCAAAAACACCATGGCACTGCCCTCGCCGATAGAGATGGCATTGCGCATCTGCGCTTCGGCCAGCGGCCCCAGAATCATTCCCACCACCACCGGCGCGGTCGGAAAACTGAAGCGACGCATCACCAACCCCAACAAGCCGATGGCGTAGAGCAGGAACAAATCAAAAGCGCTCTGTCGCATGCCGTAAGCGCCCACGGTGGCAAAAATCAAAATCCCGGCATAGAGCTGCGGCTTGGG
>JAVHQY010000183.1:0-1999 GCA_036171375.1 Rhodoferax sp.
GCAGCTCTGGTTGTTGGCACCGACATCAAACTGACTCAGGCTGCCGACGAAGAGCCACCCAGAAATTTGTTCTTGCAAAAGTTACTTGGTGTGAGATATGGCTCAGAGTCCCCGCTGCCACTCAGGACGGAATCTGGTCGATTCCGGGTGATCGATGGCATTTCTCACTTCCAGCAAAAGCCGGTCTTTCTCGGCTCCCAGTATGCCTTTGAGGACCAGAGAGTTTGATGCGTGATCGCTGCGGAACACGGTGCGCTTGAGCTCCAGGGCTTGAAGGAATTGCTCCATTTCGTAAAATAGCTGCTGCTGATCGAGTGGCTCCCATTCTGGATAGGTCTCACGGAATCTGCCCTCGCCCTGCGGAAAGCTGACCACCAGCGTTGCCAGGAATTCCGGCTGTGTCAGGTTGACCAGGCGGGCTGAGTTTTGTGCGTGTTGTCTGGAAAGCAGACGACCGCCGAGCCCATTGAGCAGCATCACCGATCGGGTGATGCCGGCGGCACCGAGCTTTTCCAGTGCATCGCTGGTCGTTTGGAATGTTTCGCCCTTGTTCACCTTTTGCAAAACCTCGTCATCGCCTGATTCGGCGCCGAGGTACACAAGCGTTAAACCGGCCGCGCGCAATTCAAGCAGTTCCTGCACCGATTTGTGGCGCAGGTTGCGGGCCAGACAGTAGCTTGAAATGCGTCGGACTTTGGGCAAGTGTTCTTTGATCGCTGCCAGCAAAGCGATGAGACGTCGCGTTGACAGCACCATGGCGTCGCCATCGCCAAGAAAGACGCGTTGCACCTGGTTTGCCAACTGCTGGCCGCAGCGCCGAATCGTCTCCAAGGTCTCTTGCTCATCACGCAGGGCAAACTTCTTTTGCGCTGCCTTGTACATCTCGCAATAAGTGCACTTGTTCCAGGAGCAGCCATTGGTGACCGGCAGGATCAGAGACTGCGCTTCGCTCGGCGGGCGATAGACAGGATCGACGTAGCGAATTAGGAAATCTTGATTCACTTTGCGGTTTCTTCGGGATGTCGAGTGGCCCAAGTTCCAAACATCAAAGCGAATAGTCTATTGGCCGACTGTAGGCGGGGTCAGTGTGCCAAGCCCAATAGGTCTTGACCAACTGGCGGGTGATCGGTCCGGGTTCTCCCTCGCCGATCACGTGGTTGTCGACCATGGTCACCGGCAACACTCCACCGCCAGATGTCGAAATGAACACCTCCTGTGCCCCTCGCAGCTCCGGTGCAGGCAAGGCGCGCAGTTGAATCTTGAGGCCCAGAGTCTGAGCGATTTCAAGAACAGTGCGTCGAGATACGCCTTCGAGCATTCCCTGGTTGGGTGTCACAATTGCGCCGTCATTAAAACAAAACACATTGAATCCTGGACCTTCGACTACGTTCCCGTGGGCATCAACCAGCAGCACACTATCGGCCCCGGCATCGAGGGCACCGAGCAGCCCCATCGTCAAGTCGTTCCAGTGGTAATTCTTTGCGGTGGGATCGACCGAGCTGGCCGGAATGCGCTGCACGTCGCTGATCACCAGGTTCAATCCTTTTTCACGCTGCTGAGCATTTGCGAGCCAGACATAGGGCACCGCAAAGGCATAGAACTGGTTCACTGCCAAACGCGGGTCACGCGAACCCCAAGGCGGCTGGCCCCGGGTGCAGATCATTTCCACATAGGAAGCTCGCAGCCCGCTCAAGCGCACGCATTGCGACAGCACGCCGGTAATTTGCTCAGGTGTGAAGCCTGGGTCGAGCCGCCAACGCTTGCAGCTTCGCTTGAACCGCTCCAGGTGGGCATCTAGCCGGAAGAACGAGCCGTCCCAAACCGTCGCCACGTCGTAGGTCGCATCCGAGCGCAGAAAGCCCCAGTCGGTCATCGCAATGCTTGCTTCAGCGATAGGCACATACTGCCCACGCACGTAGGCGACGCCTTTTGAAAAGTCTGGTGCTGTCATCGGTCAATCCTGTCGCGTTGTAGTAAAGGGATTATGCGATCTTGCCTT
>JAVHQY010000184.1:0-9662 GCA_036171375.1 Rhodoferax sp.
AAACGCCGGCGCGTGCCGTAATCGGCAATTTTCAAATCAGCCAGACCGGGGCCGCGCAACTGCTCGACTTTGGCATCGAGCCGCCTGCGGCCTTCGATCAGATCGGGCAGTTTTTGCGTGTTGCGGAAATAGACTTCGTTGACGATCGCCAACACCGGAATTTCAAACAGAATGGTGTGCAGCCAGGGGCCACTGATGGTGATGTCGATGTCACCGCTGGCCAGCGCTGTCACCATGATGTATTTCTCGTTGAGCCTGAATAGGCCGAGAAAATCGACGAAATCACTTTTGATAAAGCGCAGCGAACGCAAATAAGCCAGCTCGGCATCCTGAAAACCCAAACTGCACAACGAGCGAATTTCAGCGCGAATTTCATTCACATACGGGGCCAGCGGCCGCAGTGCCTGACCCGAGGCCGGGTCCAGGCCCGCGTTGCGGCACTTGAACTTGTACTGCACCTGGGCACCCGGGAACTGGTGCAACACCGCCTGCATCATGGTGAATTTGTACAGGTCGGTATCGAGCAAGCTGGTGATGATCATGATTTGACTTTACGATTTTATTTGTCCGGCGACCAGCGTGATAACCCTAGTGGCGTGACTGGCGAGCAGGCGGTTTTGCTCCGCCGCCAAAATCGTCATGCCGTCGGCCTGGAGTTCCACCAAAGTGGCAACGATGCGTTCAACCAGCAGCGGTGCAATGCCTTCGCAGGGTTCATCGAGCAGCAGCAGCCGGGGGGATGTCATCAAGGTGCGCCCCAGCGCCAGCATTTGCTGCTCCCCGCCGCTCATCTGGCTGGCGCGGCGCTGTAGCATGGGTTTGAGCGCCGGAAAAAGATCGAGCACACGGGCTTCGTCAAAACCGCAAGCGCGCGGGTCGCTCGCGCCGCGCGCTGCCAGCGTGAGGTTTTCATGCACTGTGAGTTCGGCAAACAAGCGGCGGTTCTCCGCTACATAGCCCAGACCGGCACGCGCGCGCCTGTGTGTCGGCCAGGCCGAGATGTCAACGCCATCGTAAGCAACCTGACCCTGCACGCGCTGGCCCAGTCCCATCAAGGCTTGCAACAGCGTTGACTTTCCGGCACCGTTGAGTCCTTGCAAAACCACCATTTCGGCGCGCCCGACCTGCAACGAGACCGCAAACAAGGCTTGCGCGCCGCCGTACCAGACATCGAGTTTTTGAACTGCAAGGATCGGTGAAAGTCCGTCGTTGCAAGCCTCCCGAATCCGGCCCGATACCGCGCACGGACCTTGAACGGGAATGTCGTCACTGCGAGCGAAGCGCGGCAGTCCATGCTGCCCGAAGTCATGGATGGCTTCATTGCGTTCGCAATGACAATGTTCGTCCTCTTCTCGCCTTGAGAGATGGCTGCCTTCGGTAGGAGGATTCGACGACAGTGCTGCCGCACCGGCCAGCCCCAGATAACGCTCCTGCGCCACCGGGTTGTGCGCCACTTCGGCGGCCGAACCCTGCGCGACCAGAACGCCGTCGACCAGCACCAGCACGCGGTCGGCGATGCCAAAAACCGCGTCCATGTTGTGCTCGCTGTAGAGCACAGCCAATGCCGCCACACCGGTGCCAGGCTGCGGGTGGGCCAGCGATTGCACCAGCGCCATCAGCTCAGCACGCTCGACCTGCGCCAAACCGGCCGCCGGCTCATCCAGCAGCAACAGTCCCGGCCCGGGCAGCGCTGCCAGACCCGCCAGCGCCAGCGCCAGCTCCAGCCTTTTCTTGGCACCATAAGGCAGGCCCTGCACATCGGCATCGGCCTGTGACCCCAAACCGACCCGCGCCAGCAAGGCATCGGTCGCCGTGATGTGTAGCGCATCGAGCGGCTGCCACGCCGACAACCGGTGCGGCGCCTGCAGCAGCAACTGCACGTTTTGCCGCACGCTGAGTGCCTCAAAAGTCTGTGCCACCTGAAAAGTTCGCGCCACGCCGCGGTGCAGTCGCTGTGCCGGTGCCAGTGTATCGATGCGCTGGCCGGCCCAGCCAATCCAGCCGGTATCACACTTGTGCTGTCCGGCAATACAGGCAAAAGCAGTGGACTTGCCCGCGCCGTTGGGTCCAATCAGCGCCACACATTCGCCCGTCGCGACGGCAAAACTTACTTCCTGTAGCGCCCGCACCCCGTCAAAGTGCTTGCTGATATTTTTGACTTGCAACTTCATCGCAGTGGCCGCCGCTGCCAGCCGCCGAGCAGCCCCGACGGCGCTGCCACCATGATGAGCATCACCAGCAAACCCAGCACGCCACGCCAATAGTCCATGCTGCGGCCCAATTCAGACCCGGCCCACACCAGCACGGTGCTGCCCAGCGTCGTGGCCCACAACTGATGCATACCACCGAGCAGCACCGCCAGCAGCGCATCAAGCGAATTCGAAACCGCCGCGCTGGACGGAAAAACCGCACCCTTGTGGGCCGCAAACAAGCCTCCCGCCAATCCCGCCAGCAACGCACTGACGCAAAAAATGCGGTACTTGAGCCAGGCCACCGGCAAGCCGCTGGCCTGGCAGCGCAGCGGCGCGTCCCGCACCGCCTGCAGCGCCGCGCCCAGGCTGGAGCGACTCAAACAAGCCAGGCCCCAGAATCCAGCCAGCGCGCTACACAGCAGCAGCGGGTAAAACCAGCCGCGCGAGTCCAGCGCCACCAGGTTCAAGCCGATCAAGCCGTTGTCGCCACCGGTCAGCGTCACCCATTGGCTGGCCAGTGCCCAAACCACCTGTGCCAGCGCCAGCGACAGCATGGCCAGATAAACCCCACTGCTGCGCACCAGCAGCGCACCAAACACCACGGCCACAGCCAGGGCCGCCAGCGCGCCGGCCAGCAACGCCGCCGGCAAAGAGGCCAAGCCGATTTGACCAACCAGCGCCGCGCCGTAAGCGCCCAACGCAAAGAAAGCTGCATGACCAAAGCTCACCAGACCAGCCAGCGCCATCATGGCCTGCAAGCTCAGACCAAAGATCATCACGATGAGCACATCCGCAGCGAGCGATTGCCAATAGGGACCGAGTTGGCCAACACCAACAAAAAGCGCACCGATCAGCACCAAACCAAATGCCAGCGCGCTCCCGGCAGGACGCTTGCCGAAGACTGGCGGCAGGTGGTAAAACTTCTGCGCCAGTTGCTGCAAACCCGGTTCCGGTGCGCGCCCAGCCAATCCCCGTGGACGCAGCGCCAACACCAGCGCCATGGTCACGAACACCAGCACCAGCGTGGCCTGCGGCAGCAGGCTCACGCCCAGGGCATGCACCAGACCGATCAGCAAGGCGGCAAAAAAAGCGCCGCCAATGCTACCCAGGCCACCGGTCACCACCACCACAAAAGTTTCCACCACCACGTTCACATCCATTTGCAGGTTGGCCGGCTCGCGCGGCAATTGCAAAGCGCCGCCCAGACCGGCCAGCGCACAGCCCAGCACCACTGCGCCGAGCATCAGCGGCCGCGGGTTGATACCGAGCGCAGCGAGCATGGTGCGATCGAGCGTGGCGGCACGCAGCCGTCGGCCAAAACCGGTGTGATGCAGCAGCAAGTGCAATCCCCACCAGACCAGTGGCCCCAGCACAATGATCGCCAACTGGTACTGTGGGAAATGTTCCCCCCAAAGCTCGACAGAGCCGTTCAGTGCCGGAAAACGCGGCGCAAACACCTCGCCCGGGCCAAAGCCCCAGCGCATCGCATCGGCCAGCGCCAGGCTCAAACCGAAAGTGGCCACCAGTTGGTACAGCTCGGGCACACCGTACAAGCGGCGCAGCAACACGACCTCCGCCAGCGCACCCACCAGCCCCGCGACCAGCGCGCCCAGCAACATCGCCAGCGCGTACAGAAAAGCGCTCTCGCCCCAGGCGGGAAACCAGTTGCTGACCCAATGCGCCGTGAACAGCGCACCCAGCATGAAAAAACTGCCGTGGGCAAAGTTGACGATGCGCGTGACACCAAAAATCAGGGTCAAGCCCGCCGCCATCAAGAACAGCGTGGTGGCATAGCTCAGGCCATTGAGAAACTGGATGGCAAAGAAGGTCATTCCAGCCAATGGGTGAACTCGGTCACCGGCAAGCGCGGCGTATGAAAGCTGTTGACCAGCGCATTTTCGTCCGCGTAGCCCAGCGCCATGCCGCACACCAGCATTTCATTGGCAGCAGCGCCAATGTGCGGCAAGATAATCTGATTAAAAAGGTTCCACGCCTGCTGCGGGCAAGTGTGCAGGCCGCGCGCGCGCGCGGCGATCATCACGCTTTGCAGGAAAGTGCCATAGTCGAGTAGCGAGCCACGCCCGAGCGCGCGATCAACGGTGAACATCAAGCCGACCGGTGCGTCAAAAAATTTGAAATTGCGCTGTAGTTGCTCGTGCATGCGGTCTTTGTCGCCCTTGCCGATGCCCAGCAGCCCATACAGGCCCCAGCCGTTTTCGCGGCGCCGGTCAAGGTACGGACTGAACCATTTTTCCGGGTAATAGTCGTACTCCTCGTGGTACGGCGGTGATGCTGCCGGATCGGCGCGCAGACCGTCGTGCGCCGCGCACACCTTGGCTACCAGAGCGTCGCGACTTTGACCGGTCAGCACATAAACCTGCCACGGCTGCGTGTTGCTGCCCGATGGGGCACGGCTGGCCACCTGTAGTATTTCAGCAATCAACGGTCGCGGCACGGCAGTCGGCTTGAAGGCGCGGTTGGCGCGGCGCGAAGTGATGGCGGCATCGACCAGGGACGAATCGGTCGTCAACGTTTGCGGCTGGCTTGAATTCATGACAATTGCTCCAGTACAGATTTAAGCCGGGCCGGCAGTGGCAGCGGGCGACGGCTTTTACGATCCACATAGACGTGAATGAAGTGACCCTTGGCGGCGGTGAGTTGCGCGTCCTGGGCAAACAGACCCACCTCGTAGCGCACGCTGCTCTCACCCAAGCGCCCCACGCGCAGGCCGGCCTGAACCGGCTGCGGAAAACTGAGCGGCGAAAAATAATTGCACTGCGTCTCCACCACCAGGCCGATGACCGGGCCATTGACGATGTCGAGCACGCCCTGATCGATCAGGTAGGCATTGACGGCGGTATCAAACCAACTGTAATAGACAACGTTGTTGACGTGGCCATAGATGTCGTTGTCCATCCAGCGCGTTCCAATGCTCTGAAAAACCTTGTACGCAGCGCGTGCTTCAGGTTGAGGTCTGGTTTGGCTCATGGTGCCCGATTTTGCCAGCTTGCAATGCCTCATTGGCAGCTCTGGCGGATTGCCGACGCAAATCAGCGTTCTGCCAGCATCGAATGTTCGACCGGCCGGGCTGAAAGTGAAAAATAAAATTATTTTGTTGCAGCGCAACAAAATCACTTGCAATCGTCAAACTTGCCCCTATAATTCATTCCATGCTGCACTGCAACATTACCGGATGGGTTACGGCGCAGATACCTTTTTATCACCACGTTTTTAGGAGAAATTGATATGCTGACCGTAGAACAAGTTCTGGCTTCGCAAAAAGCAACCGTTGAGACCCTGATGGGCTTGACTTCCAAGGCTTTCGACAGCGTCGAAAAAATCGTCGAACTCAACCTGGCCGCTTCCAAAGCAGCGCTGGCAGACGGCGGCGAAAAAGCCAAGGCCATGCTCAGTGCCAAGGACGCACAAGAACTGCTGGCGCTGCAATCGGGACTGTTCCAGCCGCTGGCTGAAAAGACCGCAGCCTACAGCCGTCATTTGTATGAGATCGCTTCGAGTTCAAGCGCCGAATTTGGCAAGACGTTTGAAGCGCAGGCCAGCCAGGCGCAGGACAAATTCATGGGCCTGGTGGACAACGTCACCAAAAACGCACCGGCTGGTTCCGAGACTGCCGTTGCTGTGATGAAGAGTGCCGTCGCCGCTGCCAGCAACGCCGTGGAGTCGGTGCAAAAAGCGGTGCAACAAGCCGCTGACATGGCGCAAGCCAATTTCAACGCCGTCAACGCCAGCGCTGTCAACGCAGCGACCAAGGCCAGCGGCAAAAAGCGCTAATTTGTAACATCAGGTGAGCCGCAGCACTTTTTTTCTGCACACCTTTCTGATTCCTTATAGAATAGGTACAAACCCTAGGGCGCTTGGTCTGGGTTGAATCGAAGTTTCATTTTTTACTGGTTGTCTCCTCGGGTCCTTTCGAAACCAACAGGTTCAGGGACTCCTTAAGGGCTGGTCGCAAGATCAGCCCTTTTTTTTGCCACGCTATCATCCGGAAACCGGCCCCTTTACGGCCCCTTTCCGCAACCGAATCGTTAACCGCATGAATCAAACAAGCCTTCTTCAGAGTTGGATCGCACAAGAGCAATCGGTGCGCTCGGTGATCAATACTGGCGTTGGGCCTGGCATTGCGAAAACCGAGCAGATGAGGGGAAAAAGCGGCCTGGAAGTGATGCAAGCCATGCTGCGCGGCGAGTTTCCCTACCCGCCGATTGCCAAGACGCTGGACTTTCAGTTGATTGAAGTCAGTCTGGGTCGGGCAGTGTTTCAGGGCACTCCCGGCAACGCGCACCTCAATCCCATGGGCACCATCCACGGCGGCTGGTTTGCCACCTTGCTCGACTCGGCAGTGGCATGCTCGGTTCACAGCCGGCTCAAACCGGGCCAGGCTTACACCACGGCGGAGTTGAGCCTGAACATCGTGCGCGCGCTCACGCCCAAAGTCACCCGGGTGCGCGCCGAAGGCAGGGTCATCCATTGCGGGCGCCAGTTGGCCACTGCCGAAGGCCGCTTGGTGGATGCTGACGGCACGCTCTACGCGCACGCCACCACCACCTGTCTGGTATTTGAACTTGCGCCACAATCGGCCACATGAAATTCCTGCACACCATGCTGCGCGTCGGCAATCTGGAACGCTCAATTGATTTCTACACCCGAGTGCTGGGGATGCAACTGCTGCGCACCAAAGAAAACCCGGCCTACAAATACACGCTCGCCTTTGTTGGCTACGCTGCGAACCCGGAGCAGGCCGAAATCGAGCTCACCTACAACTGGGGCGTTGAGTCGTATGAGATCGGCACCGCTTTTGGCCACCTTGCCCTGGGTGTGCCCAATGCCCAGGCGGCTTGCGAAAAAATCCGCTCAGCCGGTGGCAAAGTGACGCGCGAAGCCGGCCCGGTTAAGGGCGGCAGCACCGTGATTGCTTTTGTGACCGACCCCGATGGTTACAAGATCGAGTTGATCGAACGCAGCCCGCAACAACTTGTCGACCCGGCCCGCGCACAGACATAATTGCTCAACCGGCGTAAAAATTGTCGTCAGCATCGTCAAAGGCAGCCGTTATGACACAACAAATTTCTTTCACCAATCGACCACCAAACTCAGCATGGGTTGGTGCAGTTGCCCTGCTGCTGTTGCTGGCGGCGGTGTTAACTGGCTGCGGTGGTGGCCAAAACAACAGCCCGACAAGCGAAGATATTCCCCCGGTGGCTTGGGGTTTGCGCAGCGTGACCGAGGCCGATCTGGCTGCCTATTTCCGTGCAGCCATGGGGCCGGGCAACCCTAGCTACCTTGGCAACTCGAAGGACATGGGTGTGGCAACGACCGTAGCAACCAATTCTCCCAGCCCGAGCACCGCAGTTTTTTCAGGCAGCACACTGCAAGAGGCCAGGGTTGACGAAGCCGACCTGATCAAGAGCGATGGCGCTCAGGTATTTAATCTGGAGCCGATCAGCGCCACTGATTTCACCGCCAACGTGTTGCGACGGCAGCGCTTCGACCCGGCGGCCACCAAAGCGGCGTTGATTCCGGTGGACACGCTGAGTAAACTTTTTTCAGCGGATGTCCGGGGCACTGGTCTGTACCTCGACAGCGCGCGGCAGCAGCTCGTGGCCATCGGCGAGAGTGGCATTGGCTGGGGTATTTATGACGCTTGGTTCGCGCCGCAATATTGGGCTCAGGGCGTGACCGAGCTCGCGCTGATCGATACCAGCAGTGCGACGCAGATGCAAGTTCGGCACACGCTTCGCCTGACCGGGCAGATGATCAGTTCACGCCGAATTGGCTCAACCCTGTACCTCGTCATCCGCAGCTACCCGGTCGTGCCGGGGTTCGACCCCACCTGGCCCAGCGCAAAAACCGCTGCCAACCAGGCCGTGCTCAATTCGTTACAAACATCACAGCTGCTGCCTACGTTGTCGATCGATGGTGCTCCCGCGCAGCCACTGGTAGAAGCCTCCGCGTGCTTCATCCAGCCAAACAACGCCATCAAGAGCGCCGATATCGTCACCATCGTCGGCCTTGATCTGGCCGCGAGCACACCCCGCCACGCAGCGCGCTGCTTTACCGGGAACAGCGAGGCGTTTTACATGTCGGAGCAAAGCTTGTATCTGGCCACGACACGAAGCGCCTACAGCTACAACCAAGCGCTCCCGGTTTATGCCGTACAAACCAGCACCGACATTCACAAATTTGCCCTCAGCGGCCTGGACATCGCCTACCGTGGCTCTGGCAACGTCGTTGGTCATTTGGGGTTCGATCAAAACCGAAAATCGTTCCGTCTGGGTGAGTACCAGGACGCGCTGCGCGTTATCACGCAGACGGCTCCGAGCTGGACCCCCATGCCAATGAGCTCGGGAGGCGTCGTCAGCACCAGCGCCCTGACCGCGCCCGAGGAATCTCCGGGTCACCTGAGCATTCTCAAAGAAAATTCTGGCAGCCTGACCGTGGTTGGCGAGCTGCCCAACAAGGCCCAACCGGCGGCACTGGGCAAAGCGGGTGAACAACTCTATGCATCACGCTTCATCGGTGCGCGCGGCTACCTCGTTACTTACCGCTTGACCGACCCCATGTACATACTCGACCTCGCCAATCCGCTTGATCCAAAAATCGCCGGTGAATTGCAGGTGAGCGGCTATTCTGATTACCTTTTCCCACTGACCGAGACGCTGCTGCTGGGCATCGGCAAAGAGGCGCTCTCTGACGGCTCGGCCGGAGATGGTCGCTTTGCCTGGTACCAAGGGGTCAAACTTTCCTTGATTGATGTCAGCGACCCGGCCAGCCCGCGTGAATCTGCACGCACGATTATTGGCAGGCGCGGCACCGATGCCACTGTGCTGCATGACCACCACGGCATCGCGCTGCAAACCCGGGGCAACTCGGTGCGCGTGAGCCTGCCCATCAGCCTGCACGATTCGCCGCCGGTCTATGGCACGGGCGCGGCCAGCGATTATTTCCAGTTCACCGGCACCGAACTGCAAAAGTTCGAGGTCAACTTGATGGACCAGAGTTTAAGTGCGCGTGCGCCGCTGGCATCCAATCTCAAAGGCGAGCGTGACATCAGCAAAGACCGATCTCTGTTGTGGAACGACCAGGTGCATTACTACCAGAGCGGCAGCTGGCTATCAGCACCGTGGTGAGGACAGGTCAACGCTACTGAAACTTCGGTGAAAACTTCGGTGAAAACACCGGTAGAAATCCTCCGGCTCTTGACGGCCAACCCCTCCATGACCTTGGCTGAGGTGGCTGCTGAGACTGGTAAAACCACGCGTGCGGTTGCACTTGCTAGCGCCAAACTGGCTAAGGAAGGCCGTTTGAAACATGTTGGTCCCCAAAAGGGCGGTCACTGTCGCTACGCGGCCTGCGGCAGTCGCTTCTTCATAGGGAAGCTGACCCATCACCACCATCGCTCAAATCGTAAAGTAAATCCCTAACCCGCATCGTTGCTCTGTTTCAAGCGCG
>JAVHQY010000185.1:0-1964 GCA_036171375.1 Rhodoferax sp.
CTCCAGCTCAAGAATTTGTCCAGGTCAGGCTGCATGGCCAGCGCGGCGCATCTGCACCGCTGCGGCCAGGCCTTGCAACACGTCAACCGTGCTCTCCCAGCCGATACACCCATCAGTGACGCTTTGGCCATAGCGAAGACCGTTGTGGCCATCCTTGATGTCCTGACGGCCTTCCAGCAGATGGCTCTCCACCATCACGCCACAGATATTGTGGCTGCCACTGGCAAGTTGTTGTGCAATGTCGGCCGCGACCAGCGGCTGGCGGGCATAGTCCTTGCTGCTGTTGCCATGGCTACAGTCGATCACCAGGCGCGCTGGCAGACCAGCGGCTTGCAGCGCCGTTGCGGCAATCTGCACGCTGGCGGCATCAAAATTGGGCCCTTCGCTGGAGCCGCGCAACACCAGGTGAGCGTCAGGGTTGCCGGTGGTGGTGATCACGGTGGCCTTGCCTTCGAGCGAGATGGTCGGAAAACGGTGCGCCTGGCCCGCGACATGGATGGCATCGATGGCCACGTTGATGCTGCCGTGGGTAGGGTTCTTGAAGCCCACCGGCGCTGACAGTGCCGAGGCCATCTGGCGGTGCAGCGGGCTCTCCACCGTGCGCGCACCGATGGCACCCCAGCTCAGCAATTCGGCGTAATACTGGGGTGTGACCAGATCCAGAATTTCAGAGGCGGCGGGCACGCCCAGCCGGGCACACTCCAGCAAGATGCGCCGTGCCTGGCGTAAGCCCTCGCCGATATCGCCCTGGTCGTCCAGGCTGGGGTCGTAGATCAGGCCTTTCCAACCCATGCGCGTGCGCGGTTTCTCGAAGTAAACGCGCATCACCAGCAGCAGTTCAGCGGCCAAACGCGGTGTCAACTCATGCAAGCGCTGCGCATATTCAATCGCCGCTGCCGGATCATGGATCGAGCACGGCCCCACAATCACCAGCAGCCGGTCGTCCACGCCGCGCAGCACGGCGCGGGTAGCAGCCCGCGCAGCGGTAATAAACGCCGCCTCTGTCTCCCCGGCGGGCAGTTGCGCGCGCAGCAACCGCGGCTCGGGCAAGGCCTCGAAGCGGGCAATATGAATGTCGTGAATGGAAGGGGTCATGCTGGCGTGCCACATCATCCCAAAAACAAATCAGCACGGACGTTGAAACGATGCGCCAAGCGCTTGGCCATTTCCTTGCTGATCGAGCGCTTGCCGCTGAGGATGTCCGATATACGGCCTTGTGGTGCGCAGTCTGCCAAGTCCTCTTGCCTTAGTCCCTGTTGATCCATCAGAAATCGCAGCACTTCGCCCGGCGGCGCTGGCGGAATCTGGCAGTGCTCGTCCTCGTAGGCTTTGACCTGATCGGCCAGGTAATCCAGCACATCAGCCAACGGATGACTTTCATCGTCGCCAACTTCGGCAAGCAGAGTGTCAATTGTGGAACGTGCCTGCGCATAGTCTTCTTTAGTACGAACAGAAGTCACACCAATGATCTGTTTAAACGGCATCCAGGCCCGAAGAATGGCTTGCGCTGCGGGCACCGTTTTGAGTGCGTATGGCATCATCTTTTCCTTTTCCAGTCGCCTCGGTCGTATTCGGTATGCGTTAGTACGGCCCGGATGAACACCTTGCGCCGGTTGTAGTGAACTGCGGCTATCAATCGATACTTGTTGCCGCCGATGTTGAACACTGTCAGGCCGTCCACAAAATCGGCACTCGCGAACGTCGCCCTCAAGTCATTGAAGTCGGCAAAGACTTCACTTTCCATCGTGCGGTACCACGCCTGCAAAGGGCTTTGGGCTTCTGGGTGCTTCTTCCAAAACTCAACAAGAGCAGGCTTGGCAATAACGTGCATGAGGCGGGAGTTTATACCATATTGGTATTGGAAACTAAATCTCCGATTCATTCCGAGGTGGGCGTTGCGTCGCCGTGCACCTTGGCAAAGGTCAAAATCACTTCGCGGACGATCTTGCGCTGCGGCGCTGGCA